>NZ_JAUJFI010000114.1 GCF_030849505.1 Azospirillum isscasi
GGCGCGGCGGCGCGGCCTGCGCCCGCCGGCCTGGGTGAAGACGTCGCTGACCCCCGGTTCCCCGGCGACGGCGCGGCGGCTGGCGCGGGCCGGGCTGCTGGACGATCTGGAGGCGCTCGGCTTCGGCATCGCCGCCTACGGTTGCGCCACCTGCATCGGCAATTCCGGACCGCTGCTGCCCATCGTCGCGGAGGCCATGGAACGGCGCGGAATCAAGCCGGTCGTCGTGCTGTCGGGCAACCGCAACTTTCCGGGCCGGGTGCACCCGCAGTTGACCTCCGCCATCCTGGCCTCGCCGCCGCTGGTGGTCGCCTGGGCGCTGAGCGGGCGGGCGGTGCTGGACGTCACCCTCGACCCGCTCGGCACCGGAACGGACGGACGGACGGTCCGCCTCGCCGATCTCTGGCCGTCGTCGGAGGAGATCGAGGCGGTGCTTGCCGCCGCCACCGATCCGGACGACGTGGCCGCGGCCTATGCCGAGGCGGAGGCGTCGCCGCTGTGGCATGCCCTGGAGGCGCCGGGCGGCGAGCGTTTCCCCTGGGACGCGGAGTCCACCTACCTGCGCCGTCCCCCCTTCGTGACTTTCGGGCCGCCGGAAACGCGGCCCGCGTCCTTCACCGCACACCCGCTGCTGGTGCTGGGCGACGACATCACGACCGACCACATCTCCCCGGCCAGCGCCATCCCGGCCTCCAGCGACGCCGGGCGGCACCTGATCGCACGCGGAGCGGACCCGCAGGACCTCAACGTCTACTCCTCGCGCCGCGGCAATTGGGAAGTGATGCTGCGCGGCCTGTTCACGAACCGGACCGTCGTCAACCGGCTGTGCCCCGACAGCCCTGCGGGACAGACGGTCTTCGCACCGACGGGCGAGCTTCTGCCGGTCTGGGTCGCCGCCGAACGTTACGCGCGGGCCGGCCTGCCCACCGTGCTGATCGCCGGGGAGCGCTACGGCACGGGATCGTCGCGCGACTGGGCGGCGAAGGGCACGCACCTGCTCGGCGTCCGGACGGTCCTGGCCCGGAGCTTCGAGCGCATCCACCGCTCCAATCTGGTCGGCATGGGCATCCTGCCGCTGCGCCTGCCGCCGTCCTGGAGTCCCGAGACGCTGGGGCTCACGCCGGGCGACCGGGTGGAGATCCACGCCGACGCATCCGCGCTGGTGCCGCGGGCGAGTGTGCGGGTGACCGTGCACCGCAAGTCGGGTGGAAGCGAGACCGGCGAGGCGACGGCCCTGCTCGAAACGGCGCTCGACGTCGCGCTGATCCGGGCCGGCGGCGTGATTCCGATGATCCTCCGGCGCGCCCTCGCGGCCTGACCGGGGCATCCGAAGACCATCGAACACAACGGCCATCAATCAAGACGGGAGGAAACCATGTTCATTTATTCTCGACGGATGTTCACCGGCCTGCTGGGCGGGGCGGCCTTCGCGCTGGCCTGCGCCGCCGGGCTGCCGGCCTCGGCCCAGGTGAAAAATCTGGATCTGATCGCCCCGGCGAATCCCGGCGGCGGGTGGGACCAGACAGCCCGCGCCATGCAGACGGCGCTTCAGCAGGCCGGCCTCGTGTCGAGCGTGCAGGTGATGAACATCGCCGGTGCCGGCGGCACGGTCGGGCTGGCCCAGTTCGTCACGTCCAAGAAGCGCCGGGGCGATGCGATCCTGGTCGCCGGGCAGACGCTGCAGGGCGCCATCATCACCCACAAGTCGCCGGTCACCCTCAACGACATCACCCCGCTGGCCCGTCTGGTCGGGGAGTATGAGATCCTGTTCGTCCCGGCCAACTCGCCGATCACGTCGCTGGACGACCTCGTCGCCAAGCTGAAGAGCGATCCGGGATCGGTGTCCTGGGGCGGCGGGTCCATCGCCAGCACCGACCACATCATCGCCGGCCTGATCGCCAAGACCGTCGGGGTGGACCCGGCGAAGATCAACTACATCGCGCATTCCGGCGGCGGCGAGGCGCTCGGCGCCATCCTGGGCGGCCATGTGACGGTGGGCATCGGCGGCTATGGCGAATACCAGTCCGTCATCACGGACGGCAAGGCGCGGGCGCTCGCCATCTCCTCCGAACAGCGGCTGCCGGGTGTGGACATCCCGACCCTGAGGGAACAGGGGGTCGATGTCGCCTTCTTCAACTGGCGCGGCCTGATGGCGCCTCCCGGCATCCGCGACGCCGACCGGAAGGCGCTGGCGGACGCCATCGCCCGGATGGTCGCCAGCCCCGCCTGGAAGGGCACCGTCGAGAAGCGCCAGTGGACCGACCTCTATCAGCCGGCGGACCAGTTCGCCGCCTTCATCAAGGAGGATCGCGCGAAGATGGAAGGCATCCTGACGGATCTGGGGCTGGCCAAGTAAGGCCGTCTGTTCGAAACTCCCGGCTGTGGCGGTCGGCTGGTGCCGGCCTGCCGCAGCCGGGGAGCCGAAGCGCAAGTCGTCGATGGACGGCCCGTTGCGCGACAGGAGACGCCAGAGGTCATGCCGCAGCCTGCAAACCCGTATTCCGCCCCTGACTTCGCCCCTGACTTCGCCCCTTACTTCGCCTATGTCGGCTCCCGCACGACCCGGGAGCGCAACGCGCGCGGCGTAGGGCTCAGCGTGTACCGGGTCGATCCGGGAACCGCCGCCTGGACGCCGGTGCAGGTTCTTTCCGATCTGGTCAACCCGTCCTTTCTCGGCTTCGACCGCCACCGCCGCTTCCTCTACGCCGTGCATGGCGACCGCAGCGAAATCAGCGCGTTCCGCATCGATCCCGTTTCGGGGACGCTGACCTTTCTCAACCGGGAATCGACGGGCGGCAGGAACCCGGTCCATCTCTGCGTCGATCCCACCAACCGTTTCGTGGTGGTCGCCAACCACGTCACCTCGTCGCTCGCGGTGCTGCCCATCGACGGGCGCGGCGCCCTGGGCACGCCGTGCGATCTCGTCACGCTGACCGGACAGATCGGCCCGCACCGGGTGGAGCAGCCCTTTCCCAAGCCCCATCAGGTCCAGTTCGACCGGACGGACCGCTTCATCGCGGTCCCCGACAAGGGCCTGGACCGGACGTTCGTCTTCCGCCTCGACACGGAAACCGGCACGCTGTCGGCGGTGGAGGGCGCGGCGGCCGAAGCCCGGGAAGGCGCCGGCCCGCGGCATGTCGCCTTCCACCCGTCGAACCGCTTCGCCTATGTCGTCAACGAACTCGACTCGACGGTCACCTCCTGCCGGTTCGACGCCGGGACCGGCGCCCTCACGCCATTCCAGATTCTGAGCGCCGTGCCGGACAGCTTCGTCGGCAACAGCCGTGCCGCTGAGATCGCCGTGTCGGCGACCGGGCGGTTCGTCTACGCCTCCAACCGCGGCCACGAGAGCATCGCAACCTTTGCGGTGGACGAGGCGACGGGCCGGCTCGCCCCCGCCGGTTGGCAGGCGACCGGCGGGCGGACACCGCGCTTCTTCGCCCTCAGCCCGTCGGAGGACATCCTGTTCGCCGCCAACGAGGACAGCGACGCCATCGTCGGCTTCCGCATCGACCCACGCAAGGGGAGCCTGGAGCCGATGCAGACCGTCGCCCGGACCGGCAGTCCCGTCTGCATCCTCTTCCGTTCCTGAGGCGGTCCCCGTTCGGCGGTCCTTCCCTGCGATGCGGGGGCGCCGGGAGAGGGCTCAACGAAAGAACACCTCACCCCACTCCGCCGCTGCCCTGACTTTTCGCCGCCGGACAGGCGCCCTACCGGTCACCGCGCAGAACGTCGCGGCTGGCCAGCACGGCGCCGCCCATGATCAGCCCGCAGGCCGCCCACACGGCCCAGCCGCCCGACGCCTGCCCGAACAGGATCAACAGCAGCGTGGAGGTCAGCGGCGTCGCGTAGGACAGCACGCCCAGCGCCCGGATGTCGCCGCGCTTCACCCCGTGGTCCCACACGAAGAAGGCCGCGCCGACCGGCCCGATCCCCATGGCGAGCACCGCCAGCCATTCGCCGCCGGACGGCGCCACCGTGGTTTCGAACAGCAGGTGCGACAGCCCGGCCAGCACCGCGGTGGCGAGGCAGAAACCGCCCACCGCCTCCGTCGGGACGTCGCCGAATCGGCGCGACAGCACGGAGTAGGACGCCCAGAGCACCGCCGCGGCCATGGCCGACAGGTAGCCCGGCGTGTCCCCGGCGTCGAGCGACAGGCCGCGCCCGCCGCCCGTCACGATCAGCACCGTCCCGGCCAGCCCGCAGAGCGCGCCCAGCACATGGCCGCGCTTCAGCCGCTCCCCCGGCAGCAACGCCGAGAACAGCACGATCAGCAGCGGCCACAGGTAGTTCAGCAGATTGACCTCCACCGCCGCGCCGGGGGCGAGGCGGAAGGCCAGGAAATAGAAGAAGTGGTAACCGAACAGCCCGGCCACGCCGAGCGCCCAGACCTTCCAGGGCTGGCGCAGCACGCCGATCACGTCCTTGCCCCGCGCGGCCCCCGCCGCCGTTCCGACGACGAAGGCGACGCCGAAGGACATCGCGACGAGCTGGAACGGTGGAATGGTCCCCGACAGCGCGGTCAGCAGCGCCAGCGTGGACCACATCAGGATGGCCAGACCACCGATGGCGGTGGCGCGGCGGACGGCGGAGCCCGAAGGGTCGGGCGTCGGGAGGGAGTCGGTCACCATGCCGCACCCTTAGCGCACCCGCAGGGCGCGGGCAATCGTCATGGTGGGGAAGTGCCGCTCCTCAGAAAAGTCCGTTCAGCAGCGACCCGCGCCCGCTGTAGCCGCTGCCGCTTCCCCCCGTCAGGATTCCCAGCGCGCCGGAGCTGGCCGTGCTGCCTCCGGTCAGCAGGGAGGTCAGGCGCTGAAGCTGCGGCGTGGTCTGGAGCGGGTTCTCGCCCTTGACCGGCTGCTTGGCGATGGTGTCGTAATCCTTGCTGTAGTCGCCCATGCGGAGCTGGAGGCCGTAGTTCTTCTCCTCCTTCGCCGCAACGCCCTTGTCGCGGGAGACGCGCAGCGTGTAGTCGCCGCGCTCCAGCGCCAGGGTTCCCGCCTCGAACTTCTTGTAGGTGTCGTAGGTGGAACCGGCCTCGCTGTTGCTGTCGGCGATGATCTTGCCCTGCTTGTCCATGAGCTGGACGCGCACGCCCGTGTCGCCGACCCGGCCCAGCGTGGCCTCGCCCGGCGTCGTCACTGAGAATTTGTAGAAGTCCGCCGGATCGTTGGCAGCCAGCGAGCTGAGCACGTTCAGGCGGCTGGTGTCCTTCACCAGCGTGCCGACGTTGGTCGAGAAGGACGAGGCGTTCAGCGCCGACTTGCGGACGGTCTGCTCGTATTCCTTGACCTCGCCGCTGGGCTTGGCGTCGGTCGCCTGCTTGGCCTGCTCCTGGACGCGCTTCATCGCCGCGTCGATGGACGACTGAAGGCTCTGCGCCAAGCTGCCGATATCGCTCAATCCAACCATGGCACGCCCCTCCGACCGACGTCGTTCCCTTTTGTCGGGCGGCTCCTTGCAGACGGCGGGCCAAAGGGTTCAACACCGTGCGCCACGGCCTGCCCGGCGTCCTCCATCGTCACCCCCCGCGAAGGTGCGCGGGCGCTCACTTTGCCCCCCACCCCGACCCTCCCCCGCTGGGCGGGGGAAGGAGCAAGTGCTTGTTCGGAAAGGCGGCGGCAGTCCCTCCCCCGCCCAGCGGGGGAGGTTAGGTGGGGGCAAAGTCAGCGCCTATGCGCTTTCGCGGGAATGACGGTGCGGCGGTGATGGCCTCTGTGGAACAGCGCTCTCTTGCCTGACGGCAACAAGGGTGACACCCTTGACGACCCAAGCCCCCAGCCACCGTGGCCGGAAAAATCCGCCTCCCGTCCGGCAGAAATTGCCGGGCTTCAGGCGTTCACCAGCGCGAATTTGTCCACATCCACCAGCCCGCGATCGGTGATCTTCAGATGCGGGATCACCGGCAGCGGCAGGAAGGCCAGTTGCAGGAACGGTTCGGCCAACGGACAGCCCATCTCCCGCACGGACGCGCGCAGGCTGCGCAGGTGGCGCTCCACCGTCTCGAAGGGTTCCAGGCTCATCAGCCCGGCCAGCGGCAGGGCGAGTTCGCCCACCACCGCGCCGTTGCGCACCGCGACGAATCCGCCCTGAAGCTCGATCAGACGGTTGACGGCGACGGCCATGTCCTCGTCCGACGCGCCGACCACGCAGATGTTGTGGCTGTCGTGCCCGACCGAGGAGGCCAGCGCCCCCTCCCGGAAGTGGAATCCGCTGGCGAAGCCGCGCCCGACATTCTGGTTGGTGCCGTGGCGGGCGAAGACGCAGATCTTCAGGATGTCGCGGTCCGGATCGGCCACCAGCGCCCCATTCCTGGCCGGCACCTCCAGCCGCAGATGGGCCGTGATGATCTTGCCGGGCAGGACGCCGATCACCGACTGGACGGAGCCCGCGGCGGGCACCGCGAAATCCTCCGCCGTCACCGGGTGCAGCCTGACGGAGCGCAGGCCCACCGGGCTGACCGCCGGGCGCCCGGCGAACGTCGCCGGGGTCACCACCCGCCCGTTGCGGATGACCCGGTTGACCGCGCAAGTCTCCAGATCGTCCAGAAGCACGAGGTCGGCGCGCTGCCCGGGCGCCACCAGCCCGCGGTCGAACAGGCCGAATCCGCGCGCCGCCGACCATGTGGCCGCCCGGTAGACATGGGCCAGCGGGGCGCCCAGCCGGATCGCGCTGCGGATCAGATGGTCCATGTGCCCCTCCTCGGCGATGTCGAGGGGGTTGCGGTCGTCGGTGCAGAAGCCCAGGAAGGGCGAGGTTTCCGGTTGGATGACCGGGGCCAGCGCGTGCACATCCTTCGACACCGACCCGTCGCGGATCAGCACCTGCATGCCCTTGCGCAGCTTCTCCATCGCCTCCGGCGCGCTGGTCGTCTCGTGGCAGTTGCGGATGCCGCAGGACAGATAGGCGTTCAGTTCCCGCCCGCTGAGCAGCGGGGCGTGGCCGTCGATGTGGCGCCCGTCGAAGGCGGCCAGCTTGTCCAGCACGCCGTCCACTTTGTGGAAGACGCCGGGGAAGTTCATGAACTCGGCCAGCCCCAGCACCTTCGGATGGTCCTTGTGGCGCAGCAGGTCCGCCGCCTCCAGCCGCGCGCCGGAGGTTTCCAGCTCCGTCGCCGGCACGCAGGAGGAAAGCTGCACCCGCAGGTCCAGAACCGTCCCCTCCGCGCAGTCCAGGAAATAGCGGAGCCCCTTCTCCCCCAGCACGTTGCAGATCTCGTGCGGGTCGCAGATGGCCGTGGTGGTGCCGCGCGGCAGGACGCAGCGGTCGAACTCCATCGGCGTGACGCAGGTGGATTCGCAATGGACGTGGGTGTCGATGAAACCCGGCACGACGGTCAGCCCGCGCCCGTCGATCTCCTCCGCCCCGTCGTAGGATTCATAGGTCCCGACGATCCGGTCGCCGCACAGGGCGATGTCGCCCGCGGCGATCTCGCCGGTGACGACGTTCAGGAAACGGGTGTCCTTGATGACCAGATCGGCCTTCGTCTCGCCCAGGGCCTGACCGATGCGCTTCTTCAGATCGTCCCGGGTGACCGCCATCGTTCCGCCTCGCCCTGCCCGCCCCACTCCTTCTTAGGTGGATGGCCGGGCGGACCCGTTCAATCGTATTTTCCGTAACGCGTATTTTCCGTAACGCCGCCAACCCTTCATCCCCCCAGCCGACTCGCCAGCCCGGCCACCGGGCCGGGGCCGCGGTAATCCGGATAGTTCCAGTAGGAGCGGGGTTCCAGCCGGTAGACCGGCAGCCCCGCCCCCACCTCGTACACCGGACCGCAGCAGCCGTAGCCGACGCCGTAGCTTGCCCAATGAGTCCAGCCGCCGTCGCCACAGGCCGCCAGCGCCAGCAGCAGGATGACAACGCCGGACTGAAGAAGTTTCCAGAGGATGGTCGGAGCGGGTTTCATGATCCACCGGCCCGGTCCGTGGTGATGTGCCCTTACAGAGAGGAACACGCCACGCGCCTCTCTATTCCCGCCGGAATTGATTCGTTCAAAAAACAATAGGCGGCGGATCCAGTACCGGCCCAATGGTCGCGCGGCAACGTGTCATAGAACGATTTAACGCTTCGGAAACGAATAGGTACCCCATTATCGTCGCACGCAGAGGCGGCCCAAGACCGCCCCACGGGACCGCCGCAACAGGGACGTCCAAGCATGTTGAAAGCGCTCAGGAATCTGAAAATCGGGCCGAAAGTTTATCTTCTTGTGGGACTCCAGGTGGCGGTGGCCGCAGTGACCGGCCTGATCGGGCTGTTCGCCATGCAGGATCTGGCCGGCAAGTCCGAGGCCATCGAACGCGCCTCGGACCGGCAGGTCCTGGGTGAGCAGATCAACGGCCTCGTCCTGGCCGTGGTCATGGACTCGCGCGGCGTCTACATGTCCCGCGACCGGGCGGAGGTGGACAAGTTCGGCAAGCCCCTGCTGGACAGCCTGAACACCCTCGGCGAGCGGCTCGGCACCCTGAAGCGCGTCACCCCGGCGGAAGGGCAGGCCGCGCTGGCCCCGGTGGCCACGAAGGCGGAGGAGTTCATCCGCTTCCGCACGGAGTTGGTGCGCATCGCCCGCGAGAAGGGGGCCGCGGAAGGCCGGATCTACGGCGACAACGACGCCAACCGCAGCAACCGGCAGGCGCTGAACGCCGCCCTGCAGAAGCTGAGCGCCGAGCAGGACGGCATGATCGACCGCCTGCACAATGAGCTGGAGTCGGCGCGGAGCCGCTGGAGCACCATGATGCTCGCCTTCGGCATCGGCGGCGTGGCCTTCGGCATCCTGCTGGCCGTCCTGGTCGCCCGCGATATGATCGCGCGCCCCATCGCCCGCATGACCGCGGCGATGAAGACCATCGCCGCCGGAAACACGACGGCGGAGGTGCCCGGCACCGGCCAGGGCGACGAGATCGGCGACATGGCCGGTGCCGTGCTGGTCTTCCGCGACGGGCTGCGGCGCGCCAACGATCTGGCCGAGCAGGAGCGCCGCGAGATCGACGTGCGCCGCCAGCGGCAGGAACGGCTGGAAGCCCTGACCCACGGCTTCACCAAGAAGATCGAGGGGCTGTGCCGCACCCTGAACGGTGAGGCCGACAACATCCGGACCAGCGCCGAAACGCTGACCCATTCCGCCGCCGACGCCTCGCGGCGCAGCTCGACCGTCGCCGCGGCGGCGGAACAGGCCACCGGCAACGTCCAGACCGTGGCCACGGCGACCGAGGAGTTGTCCGCCTCCATCGGCTCGATCAGCCAGCGCATCGGCGAGGCCGCCCGCATCGCCAGCGAGGCGGAACGGGAGGCCCAGCGCACCAACAGCACCATCCAGGGACTTGCCCAGGCCGCGGAGAAGATCGGCGCGGTCGTCAACCTGATCACCGAGATTGCCAGCCAGACCAACCTGCTGGCCCTGAACGCGACCATCGAGGCGGCCCGCGCCGGCGAGGCCGGCAAGGGCTTCGCCGTGGTGGCGCAGGAGGTGAAGAGCCTCGCCAACCAGACCGCCCGCGCCACCGAGGAAATCTCGGCCCAGATCGTCGCGATCCAGAACGAGACCCAGCAGGCGGTCGGCGCCATCAGCGGCATCGTCGGCACCATCGAGCGGATCAGCGACATCAGCACCAACGTCGCCACCGCGGTGGAGCAGCAGGGCTCCGCCACCCAGGCGATCGCCCGCAACGTCCAGGAGGCCGCCATCGGCACGCAAGAGGTCTCCTCGACCATCTCCGGCGTGTCGCAGGCCGCCGACCGCACCGGGGAGGCCGCCGGCGGCCTGCTCGGCGCCGCCAAGGGCCTTTCGGTCCATGCACGCACCCTGCAAACCGACGTGGACGACTTCACCCGCCAGATGAAGGCGGTCTGATCCTCTCCCCTCCTCCCCCGCCATCCGGACGGGGGAGGAGGCTTTCCCCGACGCATCGTTTCGATTGATGCGCGTGCGGCGTTCGATGCTTACCCGCCGCATAGCCCGTTTGATGTAGATCAATGCCTTGCCCGCGCCACAACTGGTGCAATGCCGGCAAGCGCTTCGCGCCCAAATACCCCTATAAACTATAGGGATAAAGCCGCGCCGTGGGTCCGCCATGGCGCGTCGTGGCGTGCTGCGCATCCGGCGTCCGGCAACCGGGCGGCCAGCAGATCAATGCAAAGGGTCTTTGGGGGAAATCATGCCCGACGGACATGTGGATCTCGACGCCGAGCACATCGGCGATCTCGATGAGTATGAAGGTGCGCTGGCCGGCCTGTCCCGCCGGGAGTTCCTGACCTATTGCACGGGCGTGGCCGCCACGCTGGGCCTGTCCCCCGCCTTCGGCGTGAAGATCGCCAACGCCGCGGTGGCCGCGCCGCGCCCGTCGGTGATCTGGCTGTCCGGCCAGGCCTGCACCGGCTGCACCGAATCGCTGCTGCGCACCCATCACCCGTCGCTCGAGACGCTGATCCTCGACACCATCTCGCTCGACTACAACGAGACGCTGATGACCGGCTCCGGCCACCAGGCCGAGAACTGGAAGCAGCAGGCGATGAAGGACAATTGGGGCAAGTACCTGATGGTCACCGACGGCTCCATCCCGACGAAGGACGGGGGCGTCTACTGCATGGTCGCCGGCAAGACCTACAGGGAAGCGGTGCTGGAGTGCGCCAAGGGCGCCGCCGCCGTCATCTCCATGGGGTCCTGCTCCTCCTGGGGCGGCTGGCCGTCCACCGGCGTCAACCCGACGGGTGCGGTCGGCCTGAACGAGATCATCAAGGACAAGCCGGTCGTCTCCGTTCCCGGCTGCCCGCCGAACCCCTACAACTTCCTGTCGCTGGTCCTGCATTTCGTCGCCTTCGGCAAACTGCCCGAGCTGGACGACAAGATGCGCCCGAAATTCGCCTATGGCCGCCTGATCCACGAGAATTGCGAGCGCCGCCCGCACTTCGACGCCGGACGCTTCGCCATGGAGTTCGGCGACTACGGTCACCGCCAGGGCTACTGCCTGTACAAGCTGGGCTGCAAGGGTCCGGAGACCTACGCGAACTGTCCGTCGGTCGGCTTCAACGACGTCGGCCAGGGCACCTGGCCGGTGGGCACCGGCCATCCCTGCTTCGGCTGCACCGAGAAGGGCGTCGGCTTCACCAAGGGCATCCACGAGCTGGCCTCGCTGAAGTCGGTGGCGCCGCCCAACAGCTACCCGGCGGTCGCCGTGGACAAGGGCGAGGGCATCTCCGCCGGGGCCGCGGCGGTGGTCGCCGGCATCGCGGGTGCGGCGGTCGGTGCGGGCGCCGTCATCTCCAGCCGGCTCGGCAAGCAGGACGCGAAGACTGAATCCTCCTCCACCGCCGTCGAGTGAAGGTGACGCCATGTCGAAAAGCATGATGTCGAAGAACAGGACATCGGTCTCACGGCGCGGCTTCCTGCGGAACGCGGTCAAGGGAAGCGCCGCCGCCGCCGCGGCGGCCTGCACCACGGTCGTCGCCGCCCCGCCGGAGGCCAACGCCCTCCAGCGCCCGCCCAAGCCGCTGCCGCCGGACGCGGTCGGCCTGCTGTACGACAGCACGCTGTGCATCGGCTGCAAGGCCTGCGTGACCGCCTGCAAGGAGGTCAACCACATGCCGCCCGACGTCGGCCCGGCCCAGCAGGGCTGGAACGCGGGCGGCGGCGACAAGCCGATCTACGACAGCCCGGTGGAGCTGTCGGCCAAGACGCTGAACGTCATCAAGGCCTACAGCCACGGCACCGGCGCCACCAAGGACGCGGCGGAGAACGGCTTCGCCTTCATCAAGCGGCAGTGCCTGCACTGCGCCGATCCGTCCTGCGTGTCGGTCTGCCCGGTGTCGGCGATGACCAAGGACGCCAAGACCGGCATCGTCAATCACGACCCCAGCGCCTGCATCGGCTGCCGCTACTGCGTGCTGTCCTGCCCGTTCGGCGTGCCGAAGTACGACTACAACGACGCCTTCGGCGAAATCAAAAAGTGCCAGCTCTGCAAGCAGCAGCTCGCCAAGAACGAGCTTCCGGGCTGCGCCGACGTCTGCCCCACCGGGGCCACCCTGTTCGGCCGTTCCGAGGATCTGCTGGCGGAGGCCAAGCGCCGCACCGCGCTGAAGGTGGGCGAGCACGCCCATTTTCCGCGCGGCGACATCGCCGGCAAGGTCGGCGGCCCGCGCGACGGCCACGAGAAGCTGGTGGAGGTGGCCTATCAGACGCACATCTACGGCGAGAAGGAGCTGGGCGGCACGCAGTGCCTCGCGGTGTCCGCCGTACCGTTCGACAAGCTGAACCTGCCCACCAACGTGCCGGAGAACGGCTATCCGACCCTGTCGGAAGGCATCCAGCACACGCTCTACGCGGGCATGATCGCCCCCGCCACGGTGTTCGCCGGTCTCGCCTATCTGGCGCACCGCAACACCAAGAACCACACCGACGAGTGAGGGGGGCCACGCCATGTCTTCGCACGCTCATGAACATCAACCACTCGGCGGCCGGGTCCTCACCCTTCCCTTCCTGATCTGCGCCGTGCTGGTCGCCATCGCCGGCGTCATCCTGTTCCAGCGCTACACCCAGGGCCTGGGGGCGGCGTCGAACCTGAACGACGGCTATCCCTGGGGCATCTGGGTCGCCATCGACGTGGTGATCGGTTCGGCCTTCGGCTGCGCCGGCTACGTCATCGCGCTGCTCTGCTACATCCTGAACCGGGGCGAGTACCACCCGCTGGTCCGTCCGGCGGTGCTGGCCAGCCTGTTCGGCTACGGCCTCGCCGGTCTGGCGGTGCTGGTCGATCTGGGCCGCTACTGGAACTTCTACCACATGATGCTGCCGTGGTATGCGCAGCCGAACTCCGTGATGCTGGAGGTCGGCCTGTGCGTGGCGACCTACACGCTGGTCCTGGTGGTGGAGTTCGCCCCGGCCTTCCTGGAGCGCTTCGGCATCGAGGGGCTGCGCGCCAAGCTGAACAAGGTGCTGTGGGTCTTCATCGCGCTGGGCGTCCTGCTGCCGACGATGCACCAGTCGTCGCTGGGCACCATGATGGTCATCGTGGGGCACAAGCTGTCGCCGCTGTGGCAGTCGCAGATGCTGCCGGTCTTCTTCCTGCTGACCGCCATCCTGATGGGCTTCGCCATCGTGGTCTGGGAATCGGTCATGGCCTCGCTGAACTTCCGCCGCCCGATGGAAACGCCGGTGCTGTCGAAGCTGTCGGGGCTGATGCTGGCCGTCGCCTCGCTGTTCGTCGTGCTGCGCTTCGTCGATCTGATCGTGCGCGGCCAGATCGGCCAGATCTTCGGCGGCCCGCAGTCCGGCTGGTTCATCGCGGAGATGGTCCTGATGATCGCCGGCCTCGCGCTGCTGATCCCCAAGGCCAACCGCAACCGGTCGCGGGCGCTGTTCCTGGCGGCGTCGCTGCTGCTGGTGGCGGGCATCCTCTACCGCCTGAACGTCTATCTCATCGGCTTCACGCCGGCGGTCGGTCCTTGGCACTACTTCCCCTCGGTCAAGGAAATCATGGTCACCGTCGGCGTCTTCGCGTTGGAGATCGCGCTGTATCTCCTCTTCGTGAAGAAGCTGCCCGTCATGCACGCCGTCCATCCCGAGCACGGCTGAGTTTAGGAGACTTTCGTTATGGCTCAGCGAGTTGTTGTAGATCCGGTCACCCGCATCGAGGGTCACCTGCGGGTCGATTGTGAAGTGGACGGCGGCAAGGTCACCAACGCCTGGGCGTCGGGCCAGATGTGGCGCGGCATCGAGCTGATCCTTCAGGGCAAGGACCCGCGCGACGCCTGGGTCTTCGCCCAGCGCATCTGCGGCGTCTGCACCACCGTGCACGCCATCACCTCCGTCCGCGCGGTGGAGAACGCGCTGAAGCTGGAGGTGCCGCTCAACGCCCAGTACATCCGCAACATGATCCAGGGCGCCCACAACGTCCACGATCACATCGTCCATTTCTACCACCTGTCCGCGCTCGACTTCGTGGACATCGTGTCGGCGCTGAAGGCCGATCCGGCGGCGACCGCGAAGCTGGCCCAGTCGATTTCCGGCTGGCCGCGGAACAGCACGCAGGAATTCGCCACCGCGCAGAAGAAGCTGCAAGCCTTCATCAACTCCGGCCAGCTCGGCATCTTCGGCTCGGGCTACTGGGGCCACCCGGCGATGAAGCTGACGCCGGAAGCCAACCTGATGGCGGCGGCGCACTATCTCCAGGCGCTCGACTACCAGCGGCGCATGAACAAGGTGGTGGCGATCCTGGGTTCCAAGACCCCGCACATCCAGAACATGGCGGTCGGCGGCGTCACCAACCCGATCAACATGGACAGCCAGTCCACCCTGACGCTCGAAAAGCTGATGTACATCAAGCAGCTGATCGACGAGGTGGGCGACTTCATCACCCAGGTCTACATCCCCGACGTGGCGGCCATCGGCGCCTTCTACGCCGACTGGACGCAGTATGGCCGCGGCGTGGTGAACTATCTGTCCATCCCGGACATGCCGCTGGACACCAAGGGCACCGTCTTCGCCCTGCCCGCCGGCTACATCGACGGCGGCGACATCGCCAAGGGCTTCACCCCGATCAAGGACTTCCACGACCCCTACTTCGAGAAGGGCGTGAAGGAGAGCGTGAAGCATTCCTGGTACCAGGGCGGCAAGGGTCCCCTGCACCCCTACGACGGCGAGACGATCCCGAACTTCACCGACTGGCAGGACGACGGCAAGTACAGCTGGATCAAGTCGCCGACCTTCTACGACAAGCGCGCCCAGGTCGGCCCGCTGGCCAACGTTCTGGGCATGTACGCCTCGGGCCACCAGCGCACGCAGTTCTGGGTCAACGCGGTGCTGGACGCCGTGTCGGGCCATCTCGGCAGCAAGGTGGGCGTGGACGCGCTGCACTCCACCATCGGGCGCCACGCCGCCCGTGCGGTGCGCTGCGTGGTCCTGCACGAGGAGTTGCAGAACCAGTGGAAGCTGCTGATGGAGAACATCGCGAAGGGCGACACCAAGACCTTCAACAAGCCGGTGTTCCCGAAGGGCGAGATCCGCGGTTTCGGCTTCCACGAGGCGCCGCGCGGCATGCTCTCGCACTGGGTCGTGATCGAGAACGGCAAGATCAAGAACTACCAGGCGGTCGTGCCGACCACCTGGAACGCCGGCCCGCGCGACGAGGACGGGAACATCTCGGCCTACGAGGCGGCGCTGATCGACAACCCGGTGGCGGTCGCCGACCAGCCGCTGGAGATCATCCGCACCCTGCACAGCTTCGACCCGTGCCTGGCCTGCGCCGTGCACCTGACCGACACGGAAACGAAGTCGCACTATCAGGTGAAGGTCGTCTGACCCTTCCCGTCCGATCGAGCGGAAGCCCCTCTTCCCCGCGGGAGAGGGGCTTTTCGCGTCAATTGATCCAGTTCACGGCGAACCGCGCCGCTCCCGTTTCATCCTTCTGTTTCAAACCCTTCGAACGGAGCTTCAGCCCCATGTCCATCCTCGTCCTCGGCCTCGGCAATATCCTTCTGATGGACGAAGGGGTGGGCGTGCGCGCCATGGAGGCTTTCGACGCCGCCTGGACCGTTCCCGATCACGTCAGCGTGGTGGACGGCGGCACCTGCGGCATGGACATGCTGGATCTGATCGCCAGCCACAAGCACCTGATCGCCGTGGACGCGGTGAAGACCGGCGCACCGCCGGCCACCCTGACCGTGCTGCGCGGCGACGAGGTTCCGGCCTATTTCAAGGGCAAGCTGTCGCCGCACCAGCTCGGCCTCAGCGACCTGCTGGCCTCGCTGCGCCTTCAGGACGAGGCGCCGGAGAGCGTGACGGTGGTCGGCTGCGTGCCGATGGCGCTGGGCACCGGCCTGATGATGTCGCCGGAGATCGAGGCGGTGATCCCCCGCATGGTCGCGATGATCGTGGAGGAACTGGCCCGCCTCGGCGTGACCGCCACGCCCCGGGAATGAGCGTGGCGGCCACGATTGATCAGCGGTCGGCGCGGATCGGACCGAACTCCACCGGAACCCAGGCGTAGCCGTTCCCTTCGGTGCGGACATGGCCGATGCCGGGGAAGGGCAGATGGGCGCCGGCCACCCACAGCTTCTGCGCCGCGGCGTCGGCGAAGATCTTCTTGCGGGTGGCGATGGCCTGCGCCTTGTCGGCGTCGAACTCGATGACGACCTCGGGGCGGGCGAACTGCACCGCGTGGCTGTGCACGAGGTCGCCCCACATCAGGATGCTGCGCTCGCCGGAAGTGAAGAGATAGCCGCTGTGGCCCGGCGTGTGGCCGTAGGCCGCGACCGCCTCCACCCCCGGCACGAGGCCGTCGCCGGGCTGGTAGGGCTTCAGCCTGCCCGCCGCGGCGTAGGGGGCCGCCGCGGCGCGGGCCATGGCGAAGAAGGGCTGGTTCTCCGCCGGGGCCTTGGCCGCCACCTCCTCGCTCAGCCAGAAATCGGCGTCGGCCTTGGCGACATGCACCGTGGCGTTGGGGAACAGCATGGCGCCGTCCGGGCGCAGCAGGCCGTTGGCGTGGTCCGGATGCAGGTGGGTCAGCAGAACGGTGTCGACCTGCTCCGGGGCGTAGCCGGCGGCGCGGATGTTGTCGGCGATGAAGCCCAGCGCCGGACCGAACGCCTTCGCCGTCCCGGTGTCCACCAGGACGAGGTTCTTGCCGGTGTGCACCAGATAGGCGTTCACCGCCGTCTGCACGCCCGGCGTGTCGGCCAGGAACATGCGGGCCAGCAGGCTCTGGATGTCCTCCGCGCTGGCGCCGCCGAGGATCTTGCGGTCGAGGTCGATGAAGCCGTCGTACAGCGCCGTGATCTCGAAGTCGCCGAGCGCCATGCGGTAGAAGCCCGGCGCCTGGGTGCGCTGCTGTCCCGGAACCTCGGCCAGGGCGGGCGCGGCGGGAGCCAGGACGGCACCGGCGGCCAGGGAGGCGGGAGCGGCGACGGCCAAAGCGAGCAGGGCTTTGCGCAGGGCGGCGAAGGTCGGCGGTGTCATCGGCGTGGTTCCCCTTCAGGCAGGTCGGCGCCCAGCATGGCCGTCCGCGCCGCGCGGGGGAAGCCTGCCGGGCGCGACTCGCCAAGCGCCTGGATTCGTTTGGAAAATCCATAAGGGGCCGAAAAAGGAAAAGGCCCGGCGGAGCGCTCCGCCGGCCCTCCGACACCGAATCGGACGTCCCGGTTCAGCCCAGCGCGAGCAGCGCCACGCCGGCCAGACCGACCACCGCACCCGTGCCGCGCAGCGCCAGGGCGCCCTTGCGGCCCTCGGCGAACCGGCGCAGCGACAGGGCCGCGCCGATGCCGGCGCCGTGCAGCAGCGCCGTGGCCAGGGCGAAGCCCAGCCCATAGAGCAGCGGCTCCGCCGCCTCCGGCATCTCGGCGCCGTGGGCGTGGCCGTGGAAGACGGCGAACAGGGCGACCACACCGGCGGAGGCCGCCAGCGGCAGGCGGGATTGCAGGGCGATCAGGGCGCCCAGGGCGACCACGGACAGGACGATGCCCAGCTCGACCTGCGGCAGGCCGATGCCGGCCATGCCCAGCAGGCCGCCGCCGATCATCGCGCCGACGAAGGCGGTGGGCAGCGCCCACAGGGCCGCACCGCCGCGCTGCGCGGCCCACAGGCCGACGGCGATCATCGCCAGCAGGTGATCCCAGCCGCCGACCGGGTGCAGGAAACCATGGACGAGCCCGGCGTCGTGGGCGCCGAAGGTGTGGGCGAGCGCCGCGTTGGGCAGCGCGGCCAGGGCCGCCGCCGCGGTGGCCGACGCGAGAGCGAAACGTTTCATCCGTGAGAACCCCTGCTTGTATCGTTGAGCGGCGCGCGACCGACCCCACCCCATCGCACGCGAAGCGTCCGTCACTTTAGCAGAACCGTTTCGATTGAAAATGGCGGAGCGTCAGGAAATTACGCCGGACCGCATGTTTGACGCACATCAATGTGCGCGTTCAACCCACGGTCAATATGCCGCGGTTCCAATGGCAGCTTTCCCCCCGCGAGGGCGCGCGCATGTGTCTCGGCATTCCGATGCAGGTTCTGGAGACCGACGGCTTCACGGCGCGCTGCGCCGGCCGCGGCGAGGAGCGGCGCGTCAACGTCATGCTGATCGAGGAGGTTCCGGAGGGCGGCTGGGTGCTGGTCCATCTCGACCGCGCCGTCCGTTCCCTCGAAGCGGAGGAGGTGGAGCCGCTGAACAACGCGCTGGACGCCATCCTGCTGGCGGCGAGGGGCGAGAATGTGGACCATCTGTTCGCCGACCTGACGGGAAAGGTGGGCGCGTGACCCCCGGCGGCCCCGAAGCGGGATTCGCCGCCGACGCGCGCCCCGCCTGCGGGTCCTGCGGCGCGGTCTACGACCCCGCGGCGGGCGATCCGGGGCGGGAGGTGCCGCCGGGCACGCCCTTCGGCAGCCTGCCGGACTATTGGCGCTGTCCGGGCTGCGGCGGGCCGCAGCATGGCTTCACCGTCCTCGAACCGCCGGGCGCCGACCCCATGGACGCCCGCGTCGCGGCGCTGACCGCCAGCTACCGCCTGATCGCGGAGCGCGACATGATCGGGGTTCCCATCTGCAACGCCGCCTTGTCGGTGGAGCCGGTGGGCTTCCGCCCTTACGGGCCGGGTTGGATCGGCTGCGTCATCGCTCCCTGGTTCTTGAACGCCGTGCTGATTCCGGGCGACCCGGCGCTGTGGTCGGCCTTGCGCGACGGCGACAAGACGGAGGTCGCCCTGCCCTCCGGCGCCTACCGGTTCACGGCGGCGCGGCTGGGCGTGCTGGGGACGCTGGCGGTGATCCCGCTCGCCTCGGCCATGAACGTGTTTGCCGATCAGGAGGACGCCCGCGCCGCCGCTCTCCTGGCGCTCGACCAGTTGATGCGGGAGCCGGAACCGGCGCCACACCCTGGAAAGCCGCCTGCAACGCCTGCTGAAAACGATGCGGAACCGGCGAAGCCCGCCCTGTCCCGCCGCTCCCTGTTCGGGGGCGGACGCCGATGAGCGTGGCGGGGGGCGCCGGGCTGGAGGGGGCTGTTTCGGTGCGGCTGGACACCGCGGGAGGGCGGGTGCGCGCCGTGTCGGTCGCCGTCCGCCGCCCCGCCGCCGCCCGCTCCGTCGC
>NZ_JAUJFI010000115.1 GCF_030849505.1 Azospirillum isscasi
CATCGTCCCCTCACCGGCCGCATTCTCTTCAAACGGAGAGAATCACGACCGGCAAGCCGGGCATAGCCTTTTTCCGCAGCCTGTTAAGGGGGAAAGGGAAACATGCTCACGCTCTATGGAATGCCCAGCACCGCGTCGATGGCGCCGCACATCCTGCTGCGCGAGATCGGGGTGCCGTTCGAAATGGTCCTGCTGGACCGCGCCACCGCCGCGCACAAGGCGCCGGACTATCTGCGGCTGAACCCCAACGGGCGGGTGCCGACCCTGGTGGACGGCGATCTGGTGTTGTTCGAATCGGCGGCGATCTGCCTGCATCTGGCCGATTCCTACCCCGCCGCCGGGCTGGCCCCCGCCCCCGGTACGGCGGAGCGCGCGCATTTCTACATGTGGCTGGTCTTCCTGACCAACACCGTGCAGGCCGACATGCTGGTTTATTTCTACCCCGAACGCCATGTGGAGGGGGCGGAGGCGCAAGCCTCAGTGAAGGCCATGGCGGAGGCGCGGCTGCTGGAGCGCTTCACGCTTCTGGACCGCGTGCTGGGGGACAAGGCGTGGTTCCTGGGCGACCGCTACAGCGCCGTCGACCCGTACCTGTTCATGCTGGCGCGCTGGACCCGCTTCATGGGCACCCCGGCGCGCCGCCTGCCCAACCTCGGCCCCTACCTCGCCCGCATGCTGGCCCGTCCCGCGGTGCGGGCGGCGTTCGAGGCCGAGGGGCTCGGCGACCCCTTTTACTGAGTGACGGGCGGAGCGCCGCTCAGCGCGGCACCTGCCAGGGCAGATGCTCGGCGCCGACCAGCCGGTCGGCGTCGGCGGCGGGCATCGGGCGGGCAAAGTGGTAGCCCTGCCCGTAGTCGCAGGCGAGCGCGCGCAGCAGGTTGGCGTCGGCGCTCGTCTCGATGCCCTCGGCGATGACGTCGAAGCCGAGAAGGCGCGCCAGATCCATGATGATGCGGACGATGGCGCGGTTCTCCTCCGACTGGTGCATGGCCATGACGAAGGAGCGGTCCACCTTCAGGCTGTCGATGGGCAGCTTGTGCAGGTAGGACAGCGACGAATAGCCGGTGCCGAAATCGTCGATGGACATCTTGATGCCCAGCCCGCGCAGGCTCTGCAGCAGGCGGATCGCCTGGTCGGCCTTTTCCATGACCGCGCTTTCGGTGATCTCCAGCTTGATCCAGGACGGCTCGGCCCCCGTCTCGCGCAGCACGTCGCGCACCAGCGAAACCACGTCGGGGTCGTTCAACTGGCGGGTGGACAGGTTGATGCTCATGAACAGGTTGGCGGACCCGGGCAAGCGCTTGTCCTGCCACTCGGCGATCTGCCGGCACGCCTCGCGCAGCACCCAGGCGCCCAGCGTGACGATCAGGCCGGTGCTCTCGGCGATGGGGATGAAGACGCCGGGCGGGATGTTGCCGCGTTCCGGATGGTTCCAGCGCACCAGCGCCTCGAACCCGGCCAGACCGCCGGTGACCATCTCCACGATCGGCTGGTAGGCGACCCACAACTCCTCGCCGCGCTCCAGCGCGCGGCGCAGGTCGTGCTCCAGCCGCACCTGCTCCACGACGCGGGCGTGCATGGCCGGGTCGAACCAGGCGTGGCGCCCGCCGCCCTGCTCGCGGGCGCGGCCCGTGGCGATCTCGGCGTCGCGCAGGACGTCCTCGGGCCGGGTGTGGGTGTCGCTGGAGGACGCGACGCCGATGCTGGCCGACAGGAACACCGAGGCGCCCGACGCCGTCTTGGCGGACCGGACCAGCGACGCGATGGTGGTCAGCCGCTCCTCGACCTCCAGCGGGTCCTGCGTGCCGCCGATCAGCAGGGCGAAGGCGTGGTCGCTGATTCGGGCGATCAGGTCCACCGAACCGGCTTGCATGCTCAGCCGCGTCGCGACGTCGGTCAGGATCTCGTTGGCGAAGCCCTGGCCCAGGCTGGTGCGCACGTCCACGAACCGGTCGAAGTCCACGATGACCAGCGTGAAGGGTTCCCCCATCGCGTGGAAATCGGCCATGTGCTTGACCAGCAGGAGCCGGTTCGCCAGCCCCGTCACCGGGTCGTAGTAGGCCAGCCGGAAGAGGTCGTCCTGGGTGCGCCGCCGCTCCGTCATGTTCTGCATGATGACGAAATAGCCGGCGATCGAGCCGTCCGGATTGCGGTAGGGCGCGTGCACCCGCGTCACGTAGTCGTTGCCGCCGCCGGCGCGGGGAAGCCAGCCTTCCACCTGCACCGTCTCGCCGTCCAGCGCGCGTTCGACCGCGGCGCTGTTGTTGCGCAGGGTTTCCGGCCCCAGAATGTCGGCCACCGTGGTCCCGACGATGGAGTCCAGGTTGCGGTCCATGTAGGCCAGATACGCCTGGTTGGCGTAGAGATGCCGCCGCTGCGTGTCGAGCAGGCCGACCATCGCCGGCATGACGTCAAGAAGCTGCCGCAGGGTGTCGAGCGCCGGTGCCCCGGAATCGGTGCCGGACAGGGCTGCGGCAAGAGAGGCGAGGTGAGGGTCCGGCTTCATGGGCGGGAATGGTCGAGACACCGTTGGGAAAACCAGGGTCAACACTTACGCGAAAGAATGCCCGCCCGTCAAAACCAAAGCCATCGAAGATGGTGGAAAGCATCGCCGCACTATAGTTGTCCAACGACAGAACCGACCCTCATACCCGGGTATTCGTACAAATCACGGTTGATATTTTGACTGATAATGTTTCAATTCGTAGCAATGGCGGCTCTCCGGGCCGGAGGGCCGTGTGCCGCCCCGTGCCGGACCACGACAGGTTGCCGGGGGCCGACGCGCACGGGCGGAGCCGACGCGCAGAAGCGGCATGCCAGCGTTCCCCATTCTAACCGTCGTCAGAGCCGCCCCCGCCGGGCTATAGTTTCGCCCAATGCGCGAGAAGAGGTGGTGCACGACGACCGCCCACCCGCGCGAGCGAGGGAGAATCGCCATGGCATTGAAGGATCTTCTGGTGGTTGTCGACGACACCGCCGCCGCGTCGGCGCGAATCGCCGCCGCCGCCCAACTGGCCGCGCGCACCGACAGCCACATCACCGGCCTTTACCCCATCGTCCCGCTGACCCTGCCGGGCTATGTCGAGGCCGAGCTGCCGGACGAGGTGCGCGCCATGCAGCGCGGCTACACCGAGAACCAGACCGCCAGGGCGGGGGATCTCTTCGCCGACGCGGTGCGCCGCAACGGCCTGACCGACCGTTCGGAATGGCGGGTCCTCTACGGGCATCCGACGGACAGCGCGGCCCTGCACGGGCGCTATGCGGACGTGGTGGTGGTCGGGCAGGCCGATCCGCACCGCGACCGCGACCGTCCGGTCGTGCTGCCGCAGGATCTGGTGTTCGAATGCGGACGCCCGCTGCTGGTGGTGCCCTACGCCGGCAGCTTCCCCCACATCGGGGAGCGCGTGCTGGTGGCCTGGAATGGCAGCCGCGAGGCGGCCCGCGCGGTTGCCGACGCCATGCCCATCCTGTCCGCCGCCAAGCGCGTGGTGGTGATGGCCGTCAATCCCAGGTCCGGCCCCGCCGGCATCGGTGACGAGCCGGGTGCGGACATCGCCAAGCATCTGTCGCGCCACGGCTGCCGGGTGGAGGCCACCCACATCGTCACCGACCAGATCGACCCGGGCGACACGCTGTTGAACACCGTCGCCGATGAGTCCTGCGATCTGCTGGTCATGGGGGCCTATGGCCGGTCGCGCCTGCGCGAACAGGTGCTGGGCGGCATGACCCGCTACATGCTGGAGCACATGACGGTTCCGGTGCTGATGAGCCACTGAGTTCCGCTCGGCCCTTCGTAACCGGCCTTCCGGGGAATAGTCCGGCTCCGGCGCCTGTTCATCTCAGTGCGGCGGCGCCGGACGCTGATGAACAGGCGCCGCCGGACCTGCGAAGGAAGACCGGCATGAGCGCGCTGATCCCCACCTGTTTCCGCCGTTTTCTGTCCCGCCGCATGACGGCGCTGGGCATCGTCGGGGCGCTCGCCCTGGCCGTGCTTCCCTCGGCGGCGGACGCGCACGGCCCGCGCGATCGGGGCCACTGGTACGGTGGTCCTTCGGTGATCGTGCCGCCGCCGGGCAGCCGGGTGATCGTCGTGCCGGGGTACCGCCCGCCGCCGCCCGTGGTGATCGCTCCGCCGCCCTATTGGGGGCCGCCGCCCCGCCACCACCATCGTCACCGCTCCTGGGGGAACGATTGGGGGCCGCGCCCCTATTCGGGGCCGAGCGTGCAGTTCTACGGCGGCTGGTCCTCGGGCCGGGGCTGGTGACGCGACGGTCCGCCTGAACAGGGGCGGGCTGGTCGGCGCCTCTTCGCCCCCGGCCAGCGCGTGATGGTGCAGACGAACGGGACCTATCAGCGCGTTCTTTCTCAGCGCGTTCTTTCCGCCGACCATCTGCCGACCGAAACGAGCCGCCCGAAGGGGATCACGGTGGTGGATTGAGGAGGCGTCCCTGTCCCGAGAAAAAAACTGCCGCTAAGTCTGTGACTTAGCGGCGAGTTGAACAGGGAGGCTTCACGTCTGGGAGACGCTGGGTCCGAAGACCCAACCCCGGAAGCGGGCTTCCGGGACGAAACGCCGGATGCTGCGGCGCAACATCCAACGCCCAAGATTTGACCATTCTGCCCAAATGATTCCATCCCCAAATATCCAATTCGGCCATGCGAGAACCGCATAGCTTGTAAGGGCTTGAAGAAGCGCGAAGATTTGGCGTGCAGACGGGTATGGTGCCAAAGGGCAGGTGGTTCGCGCCCGGAAACGGCAACCGGCTTGCAAAGCTGCGGGACGCTTCCCGGCACGATCCGTACAAAAACAAAGGCGCCCGGCATGGTTTGCCGGACGCCTCTGCATCAAAAACAGGCAGATGTGTCGCCTGCACAAAGGCTGGGCTGGTTCAGAAGGCCGACTCCGCCACCTTCTTCACAAGGAAGTCGCGGAACACCGCGATGCGCTTGGAATGGCGCAACTCCTCGGCATAGACGAAATAGGCGTCCACCTTCGGGCCGTCGATGTCCGGCAGGACGCGGGTCAGCTCCTTGCTGCCGTCCACCAGGAAGTCGGGCAGGGCGGCGATGCCCAGACCGCTCTCCACCGCGCGGTAGATCGCGTAGATGCTGTTGACCTGAAGGATCGGCTTGCGCGTGCCCGGCGCCGGATCGCCCACCTCGTTGATCCAGTTGACGTTGGCGATGGGGGCGCGGACGTCCGGCGGGTAGGCCACGATGTCATGCCCGTCCAGGTCGGCGGCGATCTTCGGGGCGCCGCGCTTCTTCAGATACTCCTGGTGGGCGTAGAGGTGGAAATGCACCGACATCAGATGGCGCTGGATCAGGTCCGGCTGGCGCGGCGTGTTCATGCGGATGGCGATGTCCGCCTCGCGCATCGCCAGATCCAGTTCGTTGTCGTCGATCAGCAGGGTGAGCTGGATGTCCGGGTAGATCGACAGGAACTCGTTGACGCGCGGGGTCAGCCAGGTGGAGCCGAAGGCGACCGTGGTGGTCACGCGCAGCGGGCCCTTCGGATGCTCCCGGCTTTCGGTCAGCATCGCTTCGGTCATCGACAGCTTGGCGAAGACGTCGCGGGCGGTGCGGTGCAGCAGTTCGCCCTGCTCGGTCAGGATCAGGCCGCGCGCGTGCCGGTGAAACAGCGGCACGCCCAGGCTTTCCTCCAGCGCGCTGATCTGGCGGCTGACCGCCGACTGGCTGAGGTTCAGCGTCTCGCCGGCGTGCGTGAAACTTCCAGCCTCGGCCACGGCGTGGAAGACCCGAAGCTTGTCCCAGTCCATCATGCCTGTCTTGCTGCCCGCGCCCTGGCGGGAAGCCTCCCGTTCATTCTTGAAGACGGCGCATAGCCGCCATGCTCATTTATACCGGGAACGCGCGGCGAACGCACCCCCAACCAAAGGCGGACCGCACGAAAAAGAGCCAAGCTTGGTAAGAATTTTCCAGTGTGCTGCGAAGAGCCCACATTTATTTATCCCGCATTGTGGGATTTCCGCTTTTTCCCGCAACCGCCCGCAACCGCCCGCAACCGAAGGACGGCTGCGCCTTGCCGGATTTGCTCGGAAGATAACCGATGATTGGCGGAGCATCGCGGGACTCGGGGGGCGGGGTCCCTCCTTGTTGTGACGGAGCCTCCCCCCTTGCGCCGTTGCGCCGGCGGGGGGCGGACCGCTAATCCGGGAGGACGCGGATTTGGGAAGGAGGGTTTCCGAATGCCCGATCAGCATCAGCCGGCGCTCACCCGCGATCAGGTGATCGACATCTGCGGGCGCCTGGACGACATGCGCATTGCCAGCATCATCGGCACGGGCGCCAGCCCCGCCGAGCTGATGGAGGCGGCCAGTTGG
Organism: Azospirillum isscasi; assembly: GCF_030849505.1. Lineage (GTDB taxonomy): Bacteria > Pseudomonadota > Alphaproteobacteria > Azospirillales > Azospirillaceae > Azospirillum > Azospirillum isscasi. The sequence goes on from NZ_JAUJFI010000115.1 coordinate 6,345, forward strand.
ACCGGCGCCGATGATTACATGGGGGAGGCGACGGGCCACCCGCCCTCGGGCCGGGTCGCCCGGCTCGTGGAGCTTCTCAAGGCCGACGAGCCGGACTGGGACGAGCCGTAACCGGCGGCGTCTTCAATCGGCGGCCTCCAGCGCCCGCGGCGGCTCCTTGGCCCGCGCGCGGGCGCGGTGGCCGCTGATTTCCGAACCGGCGTCGGGCGGCAGCGGCAGAAAGAACAGGGCCGACGCGCAGGCCATCGCCCCGACCGTCAGGAAGGCCGGCACGAAGTCGGTGGGCGTCAGCGCCGCACCGGGGCCGGCGCTCTGCGTCAGGTGCAGCACCAGCGCCCCGATCGCCACGCCCAGGCTGAGCGAGACCTGCTGCATCACGCTGGACAGCGTGTTGGCGCGGCTCAGCCGCTCCTTCGGCACCTCGGCGTAGGCCAGGCTGTTCAAGCCGGTGAATTGCAGCGAGCGGAAGAAGCCGCCCATCAGCAGCGCGCCCAGGATGACCCAGTGCGCCGTCTCGGGCCGGAAGGCGGCGTAGCTCATCAGGATCGCGCCGCTGAGCAGCGCGTTGGCGAGCAGCACCCGGCGGAAGCCCAGCCGCCGCAGGATCGGCCCGGCCAGCGCCTTCATGGTCAGCGCCCCTGCGGCCCCGGCGAAGGTCAGCGCCCCCGATTCGAAGGGCGTGCGCCCGAACCCCACCTGGAGCATCAGCGGCATCAGGAAGGGCACGGCGCCGATGCCGATGCGGAACAGCGTGCCGCCCATGACGGAGGCGAAGTAGGTCGGCAGCCGCAGCAGCGAGGGGTCGAGCACGGGCCGCTCCATCCCGCGGGCACGGCGCAGATAGAGCCACGCGGCGGTGAATCCCAGCGCCAGGACCCCGGCGACCGCGGCGGGGGGCATCACCCCGCGCCCGACATTCTCCAGCCCGAACATCAACGCGGCCAGCGCCAGCGCGCTCAGCGCGAAGCCGCGGCCGTCGAAGGGGTCGCGCTCGGTCTCCCGCACGTTGGGAATCAGGGTCAGCACCAGGGCCATCCCGATCAGCCCGATCGGCACGTTGATGTAGAAGATCCAGCGCCAGGAGGCGTAGGTGGCGATGAAGCCGCCGACCAGCGGCCCCAGCGCCGGCCCGATCAGCGCCGGCAGGGTCATCTGCGCCATGGCGGCGACCAGCCGCTCCTTCGGCACCGTCTTCAGCAGGATCAGCCGCCCGACCGGCACCATCATCGCCCCGCCCAGCCCCTGGACGATGCGCGCCGCCACCAGCTCGTACAGCCCGTCCGACAGGCCGCAGAGGACCGAGCCCACGGTGAACACCGCGATGGCCGCCGCGAAGACGGTCCGCGTCCCGTAGCGGTCGGCCATCCACCCGCTGACCGGCAGGAACACCGCCAGCGCCAGCATGTAGGAGGTCATGGCGAGGCTGAGGCGCAGCGGGTCCTCGCCCATCGACCGCGCGATCTCCGGCAGCGCGGTGGCGATCACCGTCGCGTCCAGATTCTCCATGAACAGGGCGCAGGCGATGATGAAGGGAACGAAGCGGGCGGCGCGGGGCATGGCGGGTGCGGGAGAAGGAGCGATGGGGCGGGGAGGCTGATCCCAATCTGGACTTCCGCCGTCCGGATACCACCGCTATGGGGTGAACCCTGGCATGCGCCCCCGTTCACCGCCCCTTGAACACCGGCTTCCGCTTCTCCAGGAACGCGCGGTAGCCCTCGCGGAAGTCCTCCGTGCCGAAGCAGTGGTAGCATTCGGCGACCTCCGCCTCCGACAGCGGGGCGGGGTCGGACAGGCGGCGGACGAACTGCTTGTGCAGGCGGGCGGCCAGCGGGGCGCCCCCGGCGATGCGTTCGCAGGTCGCGGCGATCTCGGCCTCGAACGCCTCCTCAGCCACGATGCGGTGGACCAGCCGCTTGTCCTTGGCCTCCTCCGCGCCGAAGACGCGGCCTTCCAGCAGGATTTCCAGAGCCGCCGGGCCGCCCGCGATGTCGTAGACCAGTTTCAGTTCCGGCAGCGCCATGGAGATGCCGAGCCGGCTGACCGGCACGCCGAAGCGGCTGCCCGCGGTGCAGACCCGCAGGTCGCAGGCCAGCGCCACCGCCAGCCCGATGCCGCAGCACGCCCCCTGGATGGCCGCCAGCGTCGGGTGCGGCGATTCGCGCAGCAGGGCCAGCCCCTCGTCCATCAGCACGCCGTAATCGGCGCCCTGTTCGGGGCTGTTGCGCTCGGTCTCGAATTCGGAGATGTCGGCGCCGGGGCTGAAGGCCCGCCCTCCGGCGCCGCGCACCACCACCACGCGGACCGTGGCGTCCGCGCCGAGCTGGCGCAGCAGCGGGATCAGCGCCTGCCACATCGGCTTGTCGAAGGCGTTCAGCTTGTCGGGGTTGCTGAGCGTCAGCGTGGCGACGACGCCGTCGCGCGTCAGGGTCACGGTGCCGGCCATGGCGTGTCGGGCTCCCCATCCATTCGGTTGCGTATGGGGCAGACCACAAACACCCGCAGCCCCGTTCCGTCAAGGGCTTCCCTGGGGACTTCGCTGCGGTCGCTTCGGTGCTGGACCGGAGCGCCGCGGGTCCCCATAGTTCGTAGCCGGGACCACACCGGACGGAGACGACGCCGCGATGCGAACGGGAATAGCCGCCCTTGCCCTGGCCGCCGCCCTCATGGGCACCCCTGCATTCGCGGCGAAGGACGAGCTGGTGATCGGCATGACCCAGTTCCCGTCCAACTGGCACCCCTCCATGGAAGCGATGATGGCCAAAAGCTACGTCCTGTCCATGGCGCGCCGGCCCTTCACCGCCTACGATCCCGACTGGCGGCTGACCTGCCTGCTCTGCACCGAGCTGCCGGCGCTGGACAAGGGCACGGCGGAATACGAGACGCGGCCCGACGGCAAGCAGGGCATCAAGGTCACCTACACCATCAATTCCAAGGCGACCTGGGGCGACGGCACGCCGGTGACGACCCAGGACGTGCTGTTCACCTGGACGGTCGGCAAGCACCCGCAGAGCGGCTACGCCAACTTCGATCTGTTCGCCCGCGACATCGTGGCGATCGACGTGAAGGACGAGCGCACCTTCACCATCCACCGCGACAAGCCGGTGTGCAGCTACGCCGAGATCAACGACTTCGAGATCCTGCCCGCCCATCTGGAGCGTCCGGTGTTCGAGGCGGACCCGGCCACCTACCGCAACCGCTCCAAATACGAGACGGACACCACCAACCCCGGCCTGTGGTTCGGCCCCTACCGCATCGCCCAGGTCGAGCCGGGCAGCCATGTGGTGCTGGAGCCGAACCCGACCTGGTGGGGGGCGAAGCCGGCCTTCAAGCGGGTGGTCGTGAAGGCCATCGAGAACACCGCCGCGCTGGAGGCCAACCTGCTGGCCGGGCAGGTGGACATGGTGCCGGGGGAGACCGGCCTGCCGTTGGATCAGGTCCTTGCCTTCGAGAAGCGGCACGGCAGCCGCTACAACGTCTTCTACAAGCCCGGCCTGTTCTTCGAGCATGTGGAGCTGAACCTCGACAACCCGGCGCTGGCCGATGTGCGGGTGCGCCGGGCGCTGCTGCACGCCATCGACCGCGAGGCGGTTTCCAAGCAGCTTTATGACGGGCGCCAGCCGGTCGCCCACAACGAGATCAGCCCGCTCGACCGCGTGCACGCGCCGGGCTACCCGACCTATCCCTTCGACCCGGCGCTGGCCGGCCGGTTGCTGGACGAGGCGGGCTGGAGCGAGCGGCGCGCCGGGGTGCGCCACAACGCCAAGGGGGAGCGGCTGGCGCTGGAGATCATGACGACCGCCGGCAACCGCTCCCGCGAGGTGTTGCAGCAGGTGCTCCAGGCGCAGTGGCGGCAGGCCGGCATCGAAGTGCGCATCGTCAACGAGCCCGCCCGCGTCCTGTTCGGCGACACGCTGGAGAAGCGCCGCTTCAAGTCGATGGCGCTGTTCGCCTGGATCAGCGCGCCGGAGAACATCCCGCGCACCATCCTGCATTCCAGCATGATCCCGACCGAGGCCAACAACTGGGCGGGCCAGAATTACACCGGTTACCGGAACCCGGAGATGGACCGGGTTCTGGAGGATCTGGAGCATGTCTGCGCGCCGGAGGCCAACCGCGCGCTGTGGGCGAAGTTGCAGACGCTCTACGCGCAGGACCTGCCGAACCTGCCGCTGTTCTTCCGCGCCGATCCCTTCATCCTGCCGACTTGGCTGGACGGGGTGGTGCCGACCGGGCATCTGGATTCCAGCACGCTGTGGATCGAGACGTGGAAGGCGAAGGAGTGAGGGGGGTGATAGGCGGGTGCCCCCACCCTCCCACGCTTGCGCGTGGGTCCCTCCCTCCCCCGCTTCGCGGGAGAGGGCAGATTGGCCCCCTCTCCCGCGAAGCGGGGGAGGGTTGGGGAGGGGGCGACGTTACTATGCCCCTCCCATGACCCGCTTCCTCGCCTCCCGCCTGCTCCAGGCGCTGGCCGTCCTGCTGCTGATGAGCTTCGTCATCACCGTCCTGATGACGCTGATGCCGGGCGACCCGGTGGACATGATGCTGGCCGGCAACCCGCGCGCCACCCCCGCCGACGCGGCGCGGCTGAAGGCGCTCTACGGCCTCGACAAGCCGTTGCTGGAGCGTTACTGGCATTGGCTCCAGGCGGCGCTGGCGGGGGATTTCGGCTTCTCGCGGCTCTACGCGCAGCCGGTGCTGACGATCCTTCTCCCGCGGCTGGGCAACACGCTGCTGCTGCTGGGGGCGGCGATGGCGCTGACGCTGGCGGTGGCGCTGCCGCTCGGCGTCTACGCGGCGCGGCGGCCCTATGGCTGGGCGGACAACGCGATCAACCTGTTCTGCTTCGCCGGCATCTCCGTCCCGGCCTTCTGGCTGGCGCTGTTGCTGATCCTGCTGTTCGCGGTCGAGCTGCAATGGCTGCCCGCCTCCGGCCTCGGCCCGGTCGGCGGGGAGGGGTGGTGGCAGCGGCTGCCCTACCTCGTGCTGCCGGTGGCCTCGCTGACGCTGGCCAGCATCGGCGGCTACACCCGCTACGTCCGCGCCGCGATGATGGGGGAGTTGCGGCAGGACTACATCCGCACCGCCCGCGCCAAGGGGCTGGGGGAGGGGCGGGTGGTCTGGCGCCACGCGCTGCGCAACGCGACCATCCCCGTCGTGACCATCGTGGCGCTGGAGTTCGGCGCCCTCTTCTCCGGCGCGCTGGTGACCGAGACGATGTTCGCTTGGCCGGGCATGGGCAAGCTGATCTACGACAGCATCATGGGCAACGACCTGAACGTGGCGCTGGTCGCGCTGCTGTTCGCCACGCTGACCACGCTGGCCGGCAACCTGCTGGCCGACGCCGCCTATGCCGGGCTGGACCCGCGCATCTCCTTCAAAGGGGACGGGGCATGAGGGCCGGGCGGTTCCTGCGGCGCTTCGCCCGCCACCGGCTGGCGGCGGCCAGTGCCCTTCTGCTGCTGGTCCTGGCGGTCGCGGCGGCGGCGGCGCCCTGGGTGGAATCCTGGCTGGGGGTGGAGGCCACGGGCATCAGCCTGCTCGACCGTTTCGGCCCGCCCTCGGCCCTGCACCCGCTGGGCACGGACGAGCTGGGGCGCGACGTGCTGGTGCGGCTGCTCTACGGCGGGCGGGTGTCGCTGTTCGTCGGGGTGGCGGCGGCGCTGGCCTCCGCCGTGATCGGCACGGGGATCGGGCTGCTGGCGGGTTATTTCGGCGGGCGGCTGGACGATCTGCTGATGCGCGTGACGGACGGGCTGATCGCGCTGCCGCTGCTGCCGCTGCTGATCGTGCTGGGGGCCATCGACCTGACGCGGCTGGGCATCCCGCCGGAGGTGGCGGGGGCGGAGGACGCCAGCCTGCTGCGCATCGTCGTGCTGGTGGCGCTGTTCGGCTGGACGACGGTGGCGCGGCTGGTGCGCGGGGCCACGCTGTCGGCGCGGCGGCGCGACTATGTGCGGGCGGCGGTGGCGATGGGGGCGGACAGCCGGAGGATCATGCTGGCCCACATCCTGCCCAACGTCGCCGCGCCCGCGGTGGTGGCGACGACGCTGACGGTCGGCAACGTGATCCTGCTGGAGTCGGTGCTGAGCTTCCTCGGGCTCGGCATCCAGCCGCCGCTGCCCTCCTGGGGCAACATGCTGACCAATGCGCAGGAACTGGTGGGAACGGCGCCCCTGCTGGCGGTGTGGCCGGGGCTGCTGATCTTCCTGACGGTGATCGCCGTCAACCTGCTGGGCGACGGGCTTCAGGACGCGCTGGACCCGCGGGTGGTGGGGAAGAGGTAGGAGGAGTTGTTGCTTTGGGGAGGTCTTGCCCCCTCCCCTCACTTCTCCCTTTGAAACTTCGCCGTCCCGTTCACCAACGGGATCAGCCGCACCGCGTAAGGGCTGGTCTGCATCTGCGCCACCGCCTGGGCCGGACCCGGAACGCGCTCGCGGTAGCCGACGATGACATCGCCGCCGGACGCCCGCGCGCTGTCGATCGACACGCCATAGCCGCCCGTGTCCCGCGGGCCGAGGAAGACCGCCACGGCCATGCGGTCGCCGGGCAGGGGACTTGGCGCCGCCTCGCCGACGCGCGCCCACAGGTCGGCCCAGTCCTGCGGGCCGCGGGCGACCACATAGGCGCGCTCGAAAGCCTGGCTGCGGTCGCCCTGCCAGTAGGTGCCGGGGCCGGCGTCCGCGGGGATGAGGGACGGCTGCCCCGCCCCGTCCGCGGTCGTCTGGCAGGCCCCCAGCAGGGGAAGGGCGGCGGCGAGCGTGACAAAAATGGCCGTCCGGCGCATGGGGCGGCTCACTCCGGCACCGCCATGCCGCGCTTGACCGCCGGGCGCTCGGCGACGGTGTCGTACCAGCGCTTCAGGTTGGGGTAGCGTTCCAGCACGTTGCCGTCCGCCTTGGCCACCACGGCGACGAAGGGGAAGCAGGCGATGTCGGCGATGGAGTAGGACCCGGCCAGATACTCCGTCCCGGCCAGCCGGTCCTCCATCGCGGCGTAGATCCGCTGAAGCTCGCCTTTGAAATGGTCGATGGCGTAGGGGATCTTCTCCGGCGCCATCACCGAGAAGCGGAACTTGTTGACGCCGGTGGGGCCGAGGTCGCTGACGCCCAGCATCAGCCAGCTCATCGCCTCCGCCCGCTCGTCCACCCCTTCGGGCAGCAGGCGGCCCGTATGCTCCGCATAATGCAGCAGGATGGCGCCCGACCCGAACAGCCGGCGCTTCCGGCCGCCGGGCAGATCCTCGACGATGGCCGGGATCTTGCCGATGGGGCTGATCGCCAGATAGTCGGGGTGGCGGTTGTCCCCCGCCACGATGTCGACCTTGTGGACCTTGTAGGTGAGGCCCAGCTCCTCCAGCAGGATCGAAGCCTTTTGCCCGTTCGGCGAGGCGAAGGTGTAGAGCGTGATCATCGGTGCCCGTCCCTGGAGCCTGTCCCTTTGCCGAGTCCGCAAAGGCGTTCAACGGGCTCCAGTTTCGCCGATTTGCGCGCGGAAGGCCAGAGGCAGGGAAAACGCGGCCTTTTCGCGCCGATCAGACGGCCCGCCAATCAGACTGCCCGCCAATCAGACGGCCCGGCTGTGCTTCCCGGCCCCGGTGGACAGGTAGGTGTCGAAGCGCGCGGCGACGATGCGCATCAGCGGGCGGGCCGGTTCCGGCACGTCGATGCGGCGCCCCGACACCACGGCCACCCCGTCGGCCACCAGATCCGCCATGGCGGCAAGATCGGCGTCGAAGGCTCCGGCGTCCAGCCCGTGGGCCTCGGCCACCGCGCCGACGTCCACCGACAGGTCGCACATCAGCCGCACGATCAGGTCGCGGCGCAGCCGGTCGTCGTCGGTCAGCGCCAGCCCCTTGCCCGTCGGGAAGCGCCCGGCCTCGACGGCCTGGGCGTACTGGTCGAAGGGAACGGCGTTCTGCACATAGCCCTGCGGCAGCGCCCCGATGGAGGAGGCGCCGAAGCCCAGCAGCACCTCCGCGTCGTCGGTCGTGTAGCCCTGGAAGTTGCGGCTGAGCCGCCCTTCGGCCTGCTGCACGGCCAGCTCGTCGTCCGGCCTGGCGAAGTGGTCCAGCCCGATGGGCCGGAAGCCGGCGTCGGTCAGCACCCCGGCGATGGCCGCGAACTGCTCCCACCGGCCCAGCGTGCCGGCCAGCGCGGACTCGTCGATTTTCTTCTGGTGCGTCTTCATCCACGGCACATGGGCGTAGCCGAAGACCGACAGCCGGTCCGGCGCCATGGTCAAAGCGATCTCGGCGGAGCGCGCGACGCTCGCCACCGACTGGTTGGGCAGGCCGTACATCAGGTCCAGGTTGATGTGGCGGATGCCGTTGGCGCGCAGCCACTCCAGCGCCTGCTCGGTCTGCTCCCGCGGCTGGATGCGGTTGATGGCCGCCTGGACATCGGCATCGAAGTCCTGCACGCCCAGCGAGGCGCGGTTGACCCCGGCGCGGCCCAGAGCCTCCGCCATCTCGCGGGTCAGGGTGCGCGGGTCGATCTCCACGGCGATCTCCGCGTCCGCCGTCACGTCGTAGCGGGCGCGCAGCAGGGCGATCAGCGATTCGAAATCGTCCGGCGCCATCATGGTCGGGGTGCCGCCGCCGAAATGGATGTGCCGCACCCGCAGCCGTCCGGGGATGCGGTCGGCCACCATGCCGACCTCGCGCCGCAGATGCCCCAGATACTCCGCGATGGGGGCGTAGCGGGCGACGATCTTGGTGTGGCAGCCGCAGTACCAGCACATCTTCGCGCAGAAGGGCACATGCAGGTACAGCGACCCCGCGTGGGCCGCCGTGTCCAGCTCCGCCAGCCAGGCCGCGTAGCGCTCCGCCCCCACGGCGGGGGTGAAGTGCGGCGCCGTCGGGTAGCTGGTGTAGCGGGGCACCCGCAGCCCGTCGTACTTGGCGAGCAGGGCGGCGTTCAGGGCGGTCGGGGCGGTGGCGCAGGCCACGGGGGAGATCGCGTTCATGGCGCGGAGGATCGTGCAGACGGCAGTCCGCCGCTTTGACACAAGTCAAGCGTTGGGGCGCCCGCCGGTTGGCCCGTCGATCCCCGGCCCGTCACCCCATGGCCCACGAGGGCAGGCCCAGCAGCCTGGACGCCATGTCCACCGCGGCGCTGCCGGGCGGCCCGCCGGCCCAGGCCATCCGCCCGCCGGCGGCCTCGAGCTGGCGGAAGACGGATTCGTAGCGCCGCAGGACGGTCTTGCGCTCCTCCTCCGTCTTGCTGTCCTCCAGTTCGTGCTGGAAGCGGGTGGCGACGCGGCAGTGCGCCAGGAAGGCGTGTCCCCCGGCGATCTCGCGGTAGCGGTTGGCGAACTCCGGGTCCTCGGCGAACAGGCGCTCGATCGCCGCCTTGCCGGGATGATCGCCGGCCACGGTGACGCGGCCCTCCGCATCGACGTCCAGCGTGACGGGCTGGCGCGTGTCCATGTCGGCCAGGGCGAAACGGACGGCCAGCTCTTCGTTGAAGGCGGCGGTTTTCTGCTTCAGCACCCCGGCAAAAGCGTCCACCCGGAAAGTTTTGCCCGCCGCCCCATCCACCGCCCTGCCCGCCGCCCCGTCCGCCGGCTGGAACGTCCCGGCCTCCCTCGAAGGCGCCGCGGCATCGGCCGGAACGGCGGAAAAGCCTTGATCCGCCGGTTGCGTTGCGGAAGCGAAACGGTGCCCCGGAGGGGTGTTCCGCACCCCCTGGGCGATGGACATGACGGTCATGCGTTCCTCCTGTCACCGCCCGTTCGAGGAGCGGATGACCGGACGCATGCAAGGGTTTTGCCGGAAATCGGGGGCGTGCCCGATCACGCGAGCCCGGCCAGCCGGTTCTCCAGATGCTCGTGCAGCAGATCCAGGTTGCGGCGGTTCGCCTTGAAGGCGATGTCGAAGACGGCGCCGACCACCGGGACCGACCCGCCGGCCCAATCCATGGCGAGGTTGGCGATCATGCGCGCGATCAGGCTTTTCGGAAGGTCGAAGCGGGCCGCCTCCAGGATGATGTAGGCCGACACCACGGCGGTCGCTGTGCCGCCCGCGACCGGGACCAGCCCGGCGATGCCGTCCAGCCCGATGGGGATGCGCGTGCCGGGGATGCGCCAGCGCGTGTCCATCAGCCGCGTCAGCCGGCGCAGCCGTTCCAGCCGGTTCAGGTCGATGTCGATGACCGGCGACGTCGGGGCGATGCCCGGATGGGTGGAGGCGGGCGCGGGGCGCGTGCGGATGTCGCTCATGGCTTCACCGGTGCAGGAAGGCCGCCTGGGGGAGCCGCCGGGTAGGGAGCCGTGGGCGGAGCCGGTCGGGCGTGTCGGGTGAGCAACCCGCGGCTGTGCCTTGCGGTTCCCGGCCTATCTCCATCGGGTGTTCGGCTCCATCGGGTGCCCAATCGCACGGACGCGCTCACGTTTCGGGCGGGGCCGCCGTCATGCGAATTGTCGGTCGGACGAATGGTTATCGTCCGAAAGGAGAAGGCATTTCCCGACCGGATGCGGCGAATGGACGCGCAGGGTGGGGCGGTCGTGAACTAAGCATCTGTAACGTCGAAGGCTTTTTCCCCAAGCCGCGGGTTTCGGGGCGGAGGGCGGGCGGCCATATGCCGAAGGCCCCTCTGGTCTGCAAAGTCTCAAGGGACAACAATGCTGCGCATGGACCGAGACTAAAGACCGAAAAAAAGCCGAACGGGCACCCGCTCCAAAGGGTGATGGCGGGGCACCGGAAGTCGGAAAAGGGACAGGGAGGATAACCATGAACACTCTTTATTGCGCCTGCTGCGGGCAACCGTTCCACCGCAGTTCGCCGCGCGGGCCGGCGCCGCTCTATTGCTCGCGTGATTGCCGCCGGCAGATCGAGGTCCGCCGCCGCGTCTGGGCGTCGCTGGCGCTGGCGGAACGGGTGCCCGCCGCGCCGCGGGTCACGCCCGCTCCACGCGGGGCGGGAGGCTTCCACCAGGGCGGAATGACCTGGGAGCGCGCCTCGGCCTGACGGAGCGCCACGCGCATTCTGCGTATTTTCTGGCCGGTTCGGTTGCGGTCCCTCTAAAACGGCAGGGCAGCCATACCATATAGGAGGGCGCTACGATGATGAGCGTCCCCCAGAACCGAGGGCTTTCCCGAACACGGCCATGACCCAGAACACGCGATCCCCCCGCACCGCCATCTGCAATCCGGGCCGCCGCCCGGCCCGCGCCTTCGGCGCCGTCGCCCTGGCGCTGGCCGTGGCGCTGGCCGCCGGCACCGCCGACGCCCGCGCAGGGAAGAGCAGCTCCGTGGGCAGCCGCGGCTCGCGCACCTGCGAGGCGCCGGCCCAGACCAACACCGCGCCGCGCACCCCCGCCCCGATGGAACGGTCGGCCACCCCGACCCCGGCCCCGGGCGCGCAGCAGCCGGGCATGCAGCAGCCGGGCATGGCGTCCCCGGCGGCGGCGCAGCGTGGCGGCTTCTTCTCGCGCGGCGGCTTCATGCCGGCGCTGATGGGCGGCCTGATCGGTGCCGGCATCGGCGGCCTGCTGTTCGGCAGCGGCTTCTTCGACGGGCTGGGCAGCTTTGCGGGCATCCTGGGCTTCATCCTCCAGATCCTGCTGGTCGTGTTCCTGGTGCGGCTGGCCGTGCGCTTCTTCCGCAACCGCGCGGCGGGCGCGGCGCGGCCCGCGGGCATGGGCGCTCCCAACACCGCCTATGCCGGCCCGAATCCCGGCGCGATGAACCCCGGTGCGATGAACCGGGACGCGGCGGACGTGCGCTACAACCCGCTGGGCGGCGGCCATGGCGGCGGCGCGGCGGGTCCGGCTTCGAGCGGACGTCCGGGCGTGCGCCGTGACGATCTGGGCATCACCCCCGCCGACTATCAGGCGTTCGAGCAGACCCTGGTCACGGTCCAGACCGCCTACGGCAACGAGGACCTGATGGCCCTGCGCGGCGCCGTGACGCCGGAGATGGCCTCCTACTTCACCGAGGAACTGGCGGCCAACCACAACCGCGGCGTGGTCAACCGCCTGTCCGACGTCCGCCTGCTCCAGGGCGATCTGGCCGAGGCGTGGCGCGAGGGCAACGCGGAGTACGCCACCGTGGCGATGCGCTTCTCGCTGACCGACGTGACGGTGGACCGCGCCAGCAACCGCGTGGTCGAGGGCGATCCGAACCGTCCGGTCGAAGCCACGGAGATTTGGACCTTCACCCGTCCGCGCGGCGGGCGCTGGGTCCTGTCGGCGATCCAACAGGCCGGCTGATCCACTCTCCACTCCTCAACCGGTCTTGCGAGGGGGTGTCCGGAAGGACACCCCCTTTCGCATTTCCGGACTCCCCCGGGCCGCGTGGGCATGATAGAACATATCAGGAACAAAAACCTGCCCAGCGGAAGCGAGTCATGCCCGTTCGTCCAATGCCTGAAGCGTCCCCGCCGGACCGGGCGGCTCTGCTGGCCGATCTGCGCGCCCGCATCCGGGGTCTGGAAGGGCTGTGCGGGGAGGGGGCGCGGGTGCTGCCCTTCGGCCTGCCGGACCTCGACGCGGCCTTTCCGGCGGGGGGCCTGCCGCTCGGCTGCCTGCACGAGGTGGCGGGGGAGGAGCCGGGCGCCGGCACGGCCTTCGCCGCGCATCTGCTGGCCCGCCTC
>NZ_JAUJFI010000116.1 GCF_030849505.1 Azospirillum isscasi
CGCGTCCGCTGCGCGAGGATCGGGGTTTGCGGGGGGGGGCGGGCGTCATGGGAGGGAACCTAGCGGGCGCGGCGGGCGCGGTGAAGCCCTTGCGTCGATCCGCCGGACTTCGGCGGCGTCAGGCGGCCTCCGGGGCCAGCCCGTCGAGCCAGACCTCCAGCGCGGCGAACAGGGCCACCGCCGTGGCGCAGGCGGCCCGCGCCGACTCGGGCGCCTCCAGGTCGCGTTCCAGCCGGGCCAGTAGCGCCTTCCACCGCCCCGCCATGTCGATCCCCGACGAGGCCAGGAAGCGCGCGCCCCGCGTGGCGTCGAAGCCCAGCGCTCGGGTGACGTTGGGCAGCATCGCCCGCCCGCCGTGGGCCGAGCCGTCCAGCACATAGCGCGCCGCCAGCCGCGCCGGGGTGCCGTCCAGCGCCGGCAGCGGCCCAGCCACCGGCAGGGCGTCGGCGTCCACCCCCAGGTCGGCCAGATCGGCGCGCAGCAGGGCCAGCCGCCCGGCCTCCTCCCCCGGCGCCCCCTCCCCCAGCGCCCGTTCGATGGGGGCGTTGAAGCCGTGCAGGGCGACCAGGGCGGCGCGGTACTCGTCCACGGTGATGGACGGGCTGGTCAGCGGGCGCAGAACCGCCGCCCGGTCCAGCCGGTCGTGGATGCCGCGGGTGGCGTCGCGCAGGGCCTGCCGTACCGGTCCCATGAAGACTCCCGTTCCGTGAAGGGTCAGGTGGGGGCGAGGACTTCCGGCACCGGCTCCGGCCCCTGCGAGGATTCCTGCTGGCGCGCCCACAGCGCGGCGTAGGCGCCGCCGCGCGACAGAAGCTCCATGTGCCGCCCGCGCTCGATCACCGTGCCGGCCTCCATCACCAGGATCTCGTCGGCGTCGATCACCGTGGACAGGCGGTGCGCGATCACCAGCGTGGTGCGGCCCCGGCTGACCTCGCGCAGGTTGGCCTGGATCTCCCGCTCCGTGTGGGTGTCCAGCGCCGAGGTCGCCTCGTCGAACAGCAGGATCGCCGGGTTCTTCAGGATGGTGCGGGCGATGGCGACGCGCTGCTTCTCGCCGCCGGACAGCTTCAGCCCGCGCTCTCCCACCGTGGTCTGGTAGCCGTCGGGAAGCGCCATGATGAAGTTGTGGATGTGGGCCAGCCGCGCCGCCTGCTCGACCTGCGCCGGGGTGGCGCCGGGGCGCCCGTAGGCGATGTTGTAGTAGACCGTGTCGTTGAACAGCACGGTGTCCTGCGGAACGATGCCGATGGCCCCGCGCAGCGATTGCTGGGTGACCGCGCGGATGTCCTGCCCGTCGATCAGGATGCGCCCGCCGGACACGTCGTAGAAGCGGAACAGCAGCCGCCCGATGGTCGATTTGCCCGCCCCGGACGGGCCGACGATGGCGACCGTCCGCCCGGCGGGCACGGTGAAGCCCACCCCCTTGAGGATCGGGCGCCGCGGGTCGTAGCCGAACTCCACCCCCTCGAACCGCAGCTCGCCCCCCGCCACGGCGAGCGCCGGAGCGCCGGGCCGGTCGGCCACCTCGCGGTCCACGGACAGCAGCGTCACCATGGACTCCACGTCGATCAGCGCCTGCTTGATCTCGCGGTAGACCACCCCGAAGAAGTTCAGCGGCTGGTAGAGCTGGAGCAGGTAGGTGTTCACCAGCACGAAGTCGCCCAGCGTCATCGTGCCGTTGACGATGCCACGCGCCGCCATGCCCATGACCACCGCCAGCCCCAGCGAGATGATCGCCGACTGCCCGACGTTCAGAAGCGACAAGCTGCGCTGGCTCTTGACCGCCGCGTCCTCATAGGACGCCAGCGCCTGGTCGTAGCGCCGGGCCTCGTGCGCCTCGTTGCCGAAATACTTGACCGTCTCGTAGTTCAGCAGGCTGTCCACCGCCTTGGTGTTGGCCTTGCTGTCGGTGTCGTTCATGGCGCGGCGGAACTGGATGCGCCATTCCGACACGAAGAAGGTGTAGGCGATGTAGCCCGCCACCGTGGCGAAGGTCGCCAGCGCGAACCAGCCGTCGAACATCCGCCACAGGATCACGCAGACCAGCGAGATCTCCACCAGCGTCGGCACGATGGAGAACAGGGCGTAGCGCAGCAGCGTCTCGATGGCGCGGGTGCCGCGCTCCAGCGAGCGGGTCAGGCCGCCGGTCTGCCGCTCCAGATGGAAGCGCAGCGACAGGGCGTGCAGATGCTGGAAGACCGACAGGGCGACCTTGCGGATGGTGCGCTGGGCCACGTTGGCGAACACCGCGTCGCGCAGTTCCGCGAAGACCAGCGACATCACCCGCGCCAGACCGTAGGCGGCGATCAGCCCCAGCGGGATCGTGACCAGCGCCCCCGCCTCCCCCGGCGACAGGGCGTCCACCGCCCGCTTGTAGAAGATCGGCACCCAGACGTTCGCCACCTTGGCGCCGACCAGCAGCACCAGCGCCACGATCACGCGCAGCTTCGTCTCGAACGAATCCCGCGGCCACAGATAGGGCACGAGCGAGCGAAGCGCCGCCATGTCGCCGGTGCTGGACGCGGCCTCCGCGTAGGTGGGGGCCGGGCTGGGGTTGCTGGTGCGGCGGCGCATGGGGGAGTCCGGTGGGTTCGGCGGTTGGAAAAATCGGGTTCCCTAAACTAGGGCCACATCCGCTTCCAACCAAGGAAGACGGGCCGTGCGCTGGCTGCATGGCCGTCCGCTTGGCCGTCCGCCGGGGGCCGCCACACCCTGTGCGGGAAACGATCCCTCTAAAATTGCACGCGGACGAATGGGTAAAACCGTATTATCCTTATTGTCTATCTCCGTTGGCGAGGGCTGCGGAGCGACTGCCGCCATAGGGCCGAATGTGCTGAAGAATCTCTCCCTGACCGCCAAATTGTCCCTGCTGAACGTGGTGGGGCTGTTCATCCTGGCCATCGTCCTGACGCTGGCCTCCAGCCGCGTGCTGAGCGAGCGCAGCGCCGCCGCCGCGCAGGAGCAGCGGGAACGCAGCATGGCGCTGGCGCACCTGCTCCTTCAGCAGAACGGGGCCGGCTACAGCCTCCGCGACGGCGCCCTGTACGCCGGTTCGGTGCAACTCGACGGCGACACCCGGACGGTGGACCGCATCCGCGACCTGACGGGTGGCACCGCCACCGTGTTCCGCGGCGACACCCGCGTGGCGACCAACGTGCTGAACCCCGACGGCAGCCGGGCCAACGGCACGAAGCTGGCCGCCGGACCGGTTTACGACGCCGTCCTGACGCAGCGCAAACCCTACCGCGGCGAGGCGGACATCCTGGGCGAGCGCTACTTCACCGCCTACGACCCGCTGTTCGACGCCTCCGGCACGGTGGTCGGGGTGCTGTTCGTCGGGCTGAAGCGGGCGGAAGTGCTGAAGGTGGTGGACGAGGTGGAGCGCACCATCCTGGTGGTGGCGCCGCTGGTCACGCTGGCCTTCGGCCTGGTCAGCTTCCTGCTGCTCCGCCGCCAGATGGGCGCCGTGCGGGCGATCAGCGCGACCATGCACGACCTCGCCGCGGACAAGCTGGACGTCGCCGTTCCCGGGCTCGGCCGCCGCGACGAGATCGGGCAGATGGCCCAGGCGGTGCATGTGTTCAAGGACAACGCCATCCAGAAGAAGGCGATGGACGCGGCCGAGCGCGAGCGTCTGGAGGCGGAGCGCCGCGCCGGCGAGGCACAGCGCGCCCGCGAGACGGCGATCGGCGAGGAGATCGCCGCGCTGATCGACGGCGTGGCGCACGGCGACCTGTCGCGCCGCCTCGACCTGACCGGCAAGGACGGCTTCTACAAGACCATGTCGGCGGGCATCAACCGCCTGACCGACACGGTGGAGGCGGTCATCGCCGACCTCGGCGCGGTGCTCAGCGCGCTTGCCCAGGGCGACCTCAACAAGCGGGTCGAGCGCGACTACCACGGCGCCTTCCAGACGCTGAAGAGCGACGTCAACGCCACCTCCGCCAAGCTGTCGGAGATCGTCGGCCAGATCACCCAGGCGGCGGACACCATCGCCGCGGCGGCGGGCGAGGTGTCCACCGGTTCCTCCGACCTCGCCGAGCGGACGGAGCAGCAGGCGTCCTCGCTGGAGGAGACTGCGGCGAGCATGGAGGAGCTGGGCGCCACCGTGCGCTCCAACGCCGACAACGCCCAGCGCGCCAACGGCATGGCCGCCGACGCCCGCACCGCCGCGGAGTCCGGCGGGACGGTGGCCGGCTCGGCCATCGAGGCGATGAAGCGCATCGAGGAGGCCAGCCGCAGGATCACCGACATCATCGGGGTGATCGACGAGATCGCCTTCCAGACCAACCTGCTGGCGCTGAACGCGGCGGTCGAGGCGGCGCGGGCCGGCGATGCGGGGCGCGGCTTCGCGGTGGTGGCCCAGGAGGTGCGCAACCTCGCCCAGCGCTCCGCCCAGGCGTCGAAGGAGATCAAGACCCTGATCCTGAACAGCGACGCCCAGGTGAAGGACGGGGTGGAACTGGTCAGGAAGGCCGGCGACGCGCTGGAGGGCATCGTGTCGGGCGTCCATCAGGTCGCCGGGCTGATCGCCGAAATGGCCTCCGCCTCCAGCGAGCAGGCGGCGGCGCTCGACGAGATCAACGCCACCGTCTCGCAGATGGACGAGATGACCCAGAAGAACGCCGCCCTGGTCGAGGAGACCACCGCGGCGGCCCAGGCCATGGCCGGTCAGGCCAACGACCTGAAGGGGCTGATCGGCTTCTTCAAGCTGGACCCGCGCGCCGTTCCGGCGGCGCGGACGACGACTGGAAGGAATTCCGTGCGTTTCCACCCGTCCTGAGGGGCGCCGACGTGGCCCCCACCCGCCTCAGTTCGCGATCGGCGCCGCCTCGATCTTGCGGCGCGGGGCGGCCTTGATCGAGGGGCCGGCGTTGTCCTCCGGCTTGGCGACGGTGGTCGTCGTGCCGCGGGCGGTCTGGACGGGGGCGCTGCCGCGCAGGCGCAGCAGGTGCATCCGCACATAGGCGGTGGACCCCGCCGCCTGCACCGCCATCCAGTCGGTGCCGCGGGCGCGGCCAAGGACCTTCAGCGGCTGGCCGGGCGGGTAGGAGGCGACGATGGGCGCGCTGTTGCTCGGCTGCGACCGCAGCGGGGTGGCCTTGTCGGTTTCCCACTCGCCGTAGACGGTGTCGAGCCCGGACGGGGATGCGGTGGCGATTCCGTTCACCACGGGGGCACGGGTGGTCCGCTCGCCGGTCTGGCAGGCGGTCAGCATCACCGCGCAGGCCACGGCGAGAGAGACGGGGACGAGGCGCAGGCGTCTGGTCATCACGGACCCTGTTGGGTAGCCCTTTCGATCGGGCGACCATACAGGATGCGCCCCCACCCGCGCCACCGCGCCGCGGCAAGACCGCTATGCATTGTTTGGGGCACCGAGGGGACGCCCAGCCCTCGGGCCCCCGCTTCAGGCCCCGGCTTCAGGCCCCGGCTTCAGGCCCCGGCTTCAGGCCCCGGCTTCAGGCCCCGGCTTCAGGCAAGGACGCCCAGTTGCCAGGCGAAGAAGGTTCCTAGAGCCACGGCGATGGTCAGAAGCTGCTTCCCCGTCGCCACGCAGACCAGCACGGCGGCCAGCGCCCCGACCAGTTGCGGGTTCCTCCAGGTCAGCTCCAGCCCCTGCCCGTTCGGGGACAGGATCATCGGCACGATGATGGCCGTCAGAACGGTCACCGGGACGAAGCCCAGCGCCTGCTTCAGTGACGGCGGGAAGACCACCCGGTCGCCCAGGACGAACAGCGCCGCCTTCACGAAGACGGTGACCGCCGCCATGCCCAGGATCATGACGGTGTTGATCAGGACGGTCCCGGTCATGCCGCCTCCTCCTTCAGCCCGCCGGCCCGCCAGCGCCGCAGGGCCATCCCAACGGTCACCCCGGCCACCACCGCCGCCATCAGCCCAAGCTTGTAAGGGATGTCCTGCCCCAGATAGGCCACGACCCCCGCCGCCACCGCCGCGGCGAAATGCGGCAGGCTGGCGAGCTGCGGGACGACGATGGCGATGAAGGTGGCGACCATCGCGAAATCCAGCCCCAGCGACTGGAGCTGCGGAAAGGCCGCGCCGAACAGCAGCCCGACCAGCGTCCAGAGCTGCCAGTTCGCGTACATCGACAGGCAGGACCCCAGGAAGTACCAGTGCCCCAGCGGCGCCCGCGGATGCCGCGCGTAATAGCCGGCCATCACCGCGAAGGTCTCGTCCGTCAGGAAGAAGCCCAGCGTCCAGCGCCAGCGCGCCGGCAGATGGGCGACGTGCGGCAGCAGCGTGGCGGCGTAGAGGGCGTGGCGCAGGTTCACGATCAGGGTGGTCAGCCAGATCACCGCCAGCCCGGCGTGCCCGGCCACCAGCCCCAGCGCGATGAACTGGCTGGACCCGGCGAAAACCGACAGGGACATGAGCTGTCCCTGCCACGCCGCCAGCGGCCCGGCGGCCACCAGCGTGCCGAAGATCACGCCGAAGGGCGCCGCGCCGATCACCATCGGCAGGGTGTCACGGGCGCCGGCGGTGAAGCTGGACAGTCTGGTCATGGTCGTTCCGGAACCTTTTCCTGGGTCCGTGTTGCGAAACAGCGTCGGGTTGCGGACCATAGCGCCGCCGATCCCCCGCCGCCCGGACTTTATTGTCCCGGAGACAAGTCCGCCCGGGCGGCCCCGCGCAAAATGCCGCACGCGAATGAATGATGGATTTTTCCGCCTCTGGTGTAATAAATGGAACACTTTGCACGCATGATCGCCTGCCAGGGAGTCTGTTCGCGTGAAGACCCCGTTCAACAACAAAGCCCGCTGGATCGACGACGCCATCTGGCACCAGATCCCGCGCCTGAAGATCGAGCCACGGCGCAAGATCGCCGCCTCCCTGGTGGCTCCCTTCCGGCCCCGCACGCCCGGCTTCAAGCCGTCGGAACGCGCGCTGAGCCTCAAGACCCAGTTGGAGACGCGCGGCTACACCGACGCCTTCCGCCTGATGACCGACGAACAGGTCGCGGAGATGCGCCGCTATTTCGAGGAGCAGCCCTGCTTCGACGGCGGCCACCGGCAGCACGGGTCCTTCACCATCGACAAGGTGCCGGCTCCGGAAATCCAGATGGCCCGTTATGTGGAGGAGCAGTTCCTGGCCGCCCCCCACCTTCTGGACACCATCAACCATCCGATGGTCCTGGAGGTCGCGGAGGCGTTCCACGGCTGCAAGCCGACGATCGACGGCATGTCGGTGTGGTGGTCGCTGGCGCGGCCCAACCCGCGGATCAGCACGCAGAACTACCACCGGGACTACAACCAGGTCCGTCATTTCAAGATGTTCCTGTACCTGACGGACACGGACATGGGCGGCGGGCCGCACGTCTACGTCCCGGCGTCCCAGCATGGCAACGAGCTGGTGGCCCGGCGCAATTACACCGACGAGGAGGTTGAGGCGACCTACGGCGCGTCGGCCCCCGTCGCCCTGACCGGGCGGGCGGGCGATTGCTTCCTGGCCGACAATTCGGGCATGCACAAGGCGATGCAGCCGACGCACAGCGACCGGCTGATCGTCGTCACCGAATACACGCTGCTGCGCAACCGCTTCGGCCCGCTTCAGCCGGTGCTGCCGAATCCGGACCGCCGGTACGACCCCTACATCAACCGGATCTATCTGCGGAGTTAACGATTCCGGTGGGGGCCGGTGCGCCGGGGGGAGGGCTTTCCATCCGCCCGCCTTTCCGGCACGCTGGCCCTCATGAAGCCCGAATCCTGCTTCGAATTTCCCGTCCGCACGGCGGGAGAACGTGCGGCGGACGCGGTCATCCACGCCATCGGCGTGATCGCGGGCCTGATCGGCGCGTTCTGGCTGCTGGCCGTGACGGCGGGCCACGTCTCCGCCACCGAGATGGTGTCGCTGGCCGCCTATGGGGCCGGGCTGGTCGGCATGCTGACCGCCTCCGCCGCCTACAACCTCGCCCCGCCGGGCCGGCGCAAGGAAATTCTGCGGCGGATCGACCACGCGATGATCTATGTGATGATCGCCGGCAGCTACACCCCCTTCACCCTGAACCGTCTGGACGGCGCCGCCGGGATCCCGCTGGGCATCGGGGTGTGGGTGGTGGCGCTGGGCGGGGTGGCGCTGAAGCTGTTCGCCTCCTGGCGGTTCGAGCGGCTGGGCTTCGCCCTGTATCTGGGGCTCGGCTGGGCCATCCTGTCGGTGGCCGAACCGCTGTGGCGGTCGCTGTCCCCGGAAACGCTCGTCCTGCTGCTGGCGGGCGGGGTGGTCTACACGGTGGGCGCCTTCATCCACACGCTGGACCGCCTGCCCTACAACATCGCGGTGTGGCACGGGCTGGTCGTTGTCGCGGCCTCCTGCCACTTCGCCGCGGTGGTGCGGGAGTTCGTGGTGGCGTGAGGGGCCCGGTGAAAGGCCCCCCGCGGGTTTCGATCAATGCACCGTGGTCACCGGCTGGGTGGCGGCGCTGCGCACCTGGGCGGAGACGGGCAGGCCGTTGATGGTCAGCTCGCCGCCCTCGGCCCCGACCGTCACCGTCTGGCCGTCGGCGACGCGGCCCTCCAGGATCATGGTGGCCAGCGGGTTCTGAAGCTCCCGCTGGATCACCCGCTTCAGCGGGCGCGCGCCGTAGACCGGATCGTAGCCGGCCTCGGCCAGCCATTCGGTCGCGGGTCCGTCCACCTCCAGCGTGATGTCGCGGTCGGCCAGCATGCGGATCAGCCGGGCGAGCTGGATCGTCACGATCCCGCCCATGTGGCTGCGGTTCAGGCGGTGAAACAGCAGGATCTCGTCCAGCCGGTTCAGGAATTCCGGCCGGAAATGCGCCCGCACCACCTCCATCACCTCGTCGCGGACGGCGCCGCTGTCCTGGCCTTCCGGCTGGGCCGCCAGGATCTCGGAGCCGAGGTTCGAGGTCATGATGATGACCACGTTGCGGAAATCCACCGTCCGCCCCTGCCCGTCGGTCAGCCGCCCGTCGTCCAGCACCTGGAGCAGCACGTTGAAGACGTCCGGGTGGGCCTTCTCCACCTCGTCGAACAGCACGACCTGATAGGGCCGGCGGCGCACCGCCTCGGTCAGCGCCCCGCCCTCCTCATAGCCGACATAGCCCGGAGGCGCGCCGATCATGCGGGCGACGGAGTGCTTCTCCATGTACTCCGACATGTCCAGCCGGACCATCGCCGTCTCGTCGTCGAACAGGAACTCGGCCAGCGCCTTGGTCAGCTCCGTCTTGCCGACGCCGGTGGGCCCGAGGAACAGGAAGGAACCGATGGGCCGGTGGGGGTCCTGCAAGCCGGCGCGGGCGCGGCGGACGGCGTTGGAGACCGCCACGATGGCCTCGTCCTGGCCGACCACGCGGGTCTTCAGGCGGGTTTCCATGGCCAGCAGCTTTTCCCGCTCGCCGGCCAGCATCTTGTCCACCGGCACGCCGGTCCAGCGGCTGACCACGGCGGCGATGTCGCTGTCGCGCACCTCCTCGTTCAGCATGCGGTTGGCGGCGTGGGCCTCCGCCTCCTTCAGCCGCTTCTCCAGGTCCGGGATGACGCCGTAGGCCAGCTCGCCGGCGCGGCCCCAGTTGCCCTCGCGCTGGGCCTGCTCCAGCTCGGTGCGGGCCTTCTCCAGATCCTCCTTGATCTTCTGGGCGCCCTGGAGCTGGTCCTTCTCGGCCTGCCACTTGGCGGTCAGTTCGGCGGATTCCTGCTCCAGGTCGGCCAGTTCGCCTTCCAGGCTGGCGAGCCGGGCGCGCGAGGCGTCGTCGGATTCGCGCTTCAGCGCCTCCCGCTCGATCTTGAGCTGGATGATGCGGCGGTCCAGCTCGTCGATGTTCTCCGGCTTGCTGTCCACGGCCATGCGCAGGCGGCTGGCCGCCTCGTCGATCAGGTCGATGGCCTTGTCGGGCAGGAAGCGGTCGGTGATGTAGCGGTTCGACAGGGTCGCCGCCGACACGATGGCGCCGTCGGTGATGCGCACGCCGTGATGCACCTCGTACCGCTCCTTCAGGCCGCGCAGGATGGAGATGGTGTCCTCCACCGTGGGCTCCGGCACGAAGACGGGCTGGAAGCGCCGGGCCAGCGCCGCGTCCTTCTCGATGTGCTTGCGGTATTCGTCCAGCGTGGTGGCGCCGACGCAGTGCAGCTCGCCGCGCGCCAGCGCCGGCTTCAGCATGTTGGAGGCGTCCATGGCGCCGTCCGCCTTGCCGGCCCCGACCAGCGTGTGCAGCTCGTCGATGAAGACGATGATCTCGCCCGCCGCGGCCTGGATTTCCTGGAGCACGGCCTTCAGCCGCTCCTCGAACTCGCCGCGGTACTTGGCGCCGGCCACCATGCCGGCGAGGTCGAGCGACAGCAGCTTCTTGTTCTTCAGCCCTTCCGGCACGTCGCCCTTGACGATGCGCTGGGCCAGCCCCTCCACGATGGCGGTCTTGCCCACACCCGGCTCGCCGATCAGCACGGGGTTGTTCTTGGTGCGGCGGGCCAGCACCTGGATGGTGCGGCGGATCTCCTCGTCGCGCCCGATCACCGGGTCGAGCTTGCCCTCCCGCGCCGATTCGGTCAGGTCGCGGGTGTATTTCTTCAGCGCGTCGTAGCCCTGCTCGGCGCTGGCCGTGTCGGCGGTGCGGCCCTTGCGGACCTCGTTGATGGCGGTGTTGAGCGCCTGCGGGGTGACGCCCGCGCGCTTCAGCACCGCGGCGGACGGCGTGCCGTCGGCCATGGCGAGCGCCAGCAGGATGCGTTCCGCCGTGACGTAGCTGTCGCCGGCCTTCTTGGCGACCGTCTCGGCCTGCTCGAACACGCGGGAGAGTTCCGGCGTCAGGTACACCTGACCGGCCCCGCTGCCCTCCACCTTGGGCTGCTTGGCCAGCTCCGCCTCCACCCCCGACAGCGCCGCGGCGGGATCGCCGCCCGCCGCCCGGATCAGGTTGGCCGCCAAGCCTTCCTTGTCGTCCAGAAGGGTCTTCAGCAGATGTTCCGGCGTCAGCCGCTGGTGGCCGCTCCGCAGGGCCAGGGTCTGCGCCGCCTGCACGAAGCCACGGCTGCGCTCGGTGTACTTCTCGAAATCCATGATGTGCTCCCTCCATCGCCGACCGTCCGCGAGGCAGCCCGGTCAGTCCGATCCACGTTACCAGTGCGATCCGCAAGGATGCATGCGTCGCCGTAGATGTGGGAGAGGCCCATCCGTATGCAAGACCCCCCGGTATGCGTGGTTATTGCTTTTGTCCGACCCGCGCCGAAAGGGTGGCTTTCCGTGGTCTGCCGGAAAAGGCTAGGGTTTCCGCCCGACCCCGCGGAACTCCCCCTCGCAATGGCGATATCCACCGGCACCCCGCGCATGGCCCTGCGGCCCGCCCTGACTTCTCCCCTGCTGCGGCTGGCATGGCATGGCCGCAACGCCTGGCATTGGGTGGCGCGTCCGCTGACCATGGGGGTGCGGGGGATCATTCTGGACGACTCGGGGAACGGCTTGGGGGGCGGTTCCGCCTCGGTCCTGCTGATTCGCCACAGCTATGTCGGCGGCTGGCATTTTCCGGGCGGCGGAGTCGGAAAAGGGGAAACGTTGGTGGAGGCCATGCAGCGCGAGGTGCGGGAGGAGGTCGGGTTGACGGTGGAGAGCGGCCCGCAGCCCTTCGGAGTCTACGCCCGTTTCCGGCACGGGGCGAGCGATCATGTGGCGGTTTTCGTCGCGCGGGGGTGGTCGGGCACGCCCAGGGCGGATGGGGTGGAAATCCTGGAGGCCCGCTTCTTCCCGCTGGACCGGCTGCCGGACGACACCTCCCCCGCGACGCGGCGGCGGATCGCCGAATTCCAGGGAAAGGCGCCATTGGCCGAGCGCTGGTGATGGTTTTCGATTGCGACGGTTGACAGAAGCGAACGCGTCCCACCATTGTGCGATGCAATGACCGCGACCGTCGCCGCCATACGCCGCTACCCCGTGAAGGGGCTGAGCGGCCAGGATCTTCCCGCCGTTGACCTCGTCACCGGCCAGCCGCTTCCTTTTGACCGGCGCTTCGGCCTGCTGCACGGTCCGGCGGCCCTCACCCCGGACGTCGAGGGCTGGCGCCCCAACGAGGATTTCTTCACGCTCGACCGGAACGAGAAGCTGGCGCTGCTCGACACCGAGTTCGACGAGGCCACCCAGTCGCTGATCATCCGGCGCGCCGGCAAGCAGGTCTCGCGCGGGCGGCTGGACCAGCCGATGGGCCGGATGCTGGTCGAGCAGTTCTTCGCCGCCTATCTGTCCGGGGCGGCCCCCGGCCTGCCCAAGCTGGCGGAGGCCAAGGGGACCGCCGAGGGTGGGGGCTTTTCCTTCACCGACCGGGAGGAGGCCGCGGTTTCCATCCTGAACCTCGCCAGCGTGCGCGACCTGGAGGAGCGGGTGGCCAAGCAGCCGGTCGATCCGCGCCGCTTCCGCGCCAACCTGATGATCGACGGGCTGGAGCCCTGGGTGGAGCGCCAGTGGATCGGCGCCCTGCTGACCATCGGCGCGACCACGCTGCGCATCTGCGACCACAAGGATTGCCGGCCGTCCAGCGAGGTCAACCCGGCGACCGGCGTGCGCGACTTCAACACGCTTCCCATTCTGGAGCGCGGTTACGACCACACGCAGTGCGGGGTCTATGCCCGGGTGGTGCATGGGGGCCGGATCGCGGTGGGCGACCCGGTGTCCCTGGCCGAGGGCGCAACGCCCTGAAGCCGGCGCCCCTGTTTCGGGCCCGGCTTCAGAAACGGACAGCGTTCAAATCGCCGCGTCAGGCGCTCAGCGGGGCCCGTTCGTCGGCGGCACCATCGGTGTCGTCGCCGAAATCACCAGCCTCCTCGTCCTCGGGCTGGCCGGACAGGCTGGGCTGCGGTCCATGGCCGTTGCCGCCGACGTTGCCGCGCTGGCGGTTTTCGGATTCCTGGATCTGGTTGATGATGCGGAAATAATGCTCCGCATGCTGCAGGTAGTTTTCCGCCTGGACGCGGTCGCCGGACGACGAGGCGTCGCGGGCCAGCGCCAGATACTTCTCATGGACCTGCCACGCGTTGCCGCGGATGCGCACGTCCGGACCATTGCTGTCGAAGGTCTGGTGACGCAGCGGAACGTTCTGCCGGCGATTGCCGCCACCACCGCCCCCGCCACCTCCGCCACCACCGCCGCCGTTGCCACGACCGCGCGAGCGCCTGGAGTTCGGTCCTTGTCTCATTTGGCTCTTATGGCCCCATGTAAGAGAAGCGCAATCCCGCGAACGCCCTGGCCGGCCATCCGGCCGCCGGGCCCGCCGCGGAACCAACCGCGGGTGGGTCGCAGGGATCAAACCGACGCGCCCAACCGATCAACCGGTCTGCCTTCTCGGACTTCCGCCCAACCGCGCGAGGTTTCCGGAGGCCATGGGTACGCCCCGGGATGGTCGTCCCTGGGCCGTCGTCGTACCCGCACCCTACTGGGGACGGCGCGTCAATCCAACCTTTTTTTTGGGGGATAGGGCGTTTTCACGCTTTCGACCACCCGAGAACGCAACGTTCCACACCGCCCAAATCCCGGAAGACGCCGCCGGGCGCCAGCCCCGCGGCGGCCAGCAGCCCGGCCACGTCGGCGGCCTGCCCCTGCCCGACCTCCAGCCCGGCCAGCCCGCCCGGCTGGAGCAGATCGGGCAATTGCCCGGCGATGATCCGGTAGGCGTCCAGCCCGTCCGCCCCGCCGTCCAGCGCGCGGAGCGGGTCGTGCTCCCGCACCTCCGGGTCCAGGGCGGCGATGTCGGCACTGGGGATGTAGGGCGGGTTGGAGACGACCACGTCGAAACGCTCGTCCAGCCCGGCGCCCCAGTTCCCCGTCCGGAAGCGCGCCCGCCCGGCCAGTCCGTTGCGGGCCGCGTTCTCCGTGGCGGCGGCCACCGCGCCGGGACTGAGATCGACCCCGGTGCCGGTGGCGGCGGGCAGCTCCGCCAGCAGCGCCAGCAGGATGCAGCCGGTGCCGGTGCCGAGGTCGAGCAGCCGCAGCGGGGCGGCCCGGTCCGGCAGGGATGTCAGCACGGCCTCGACCAGCGTTTCGGTGTCGGGGCGGGGCTCCAGCGTGTCGGGGTTCAGGGCGAGGTCGATCGTCCAGAATTCGCGATGGCCGAGGATGCGCCCCACCGGCTCCCGCGCCGCCCGCCGCTCGACCAGCGCGAGGAGGCGGGCCGCGTCGGGGGCGGGGATCGGGTCGCCGGCCCTGGTGAACAGGTCCGGGCGGGTGAGGCCCAGCGCGTGCTCGACCAGCAGGCGCGCGTCGAGATCGGGGGTGTCCACGCCGGCCTCGCGCAGGCGGGCCTCGGCGGTGCGGCGGAGCTGGTGAAGCGTGATGGTCGTCATGGCCCCGTCCCCAGCCCTCCCCCGCCGTTGGCGGTGGAGGGGGCGAAAGGCAGCCCGTCATGCCCCGTATCAAGGAAAACACCCGCGACCGCGCCCGGACCATGCGCCATGTCCCCACGGACGCGGAGCGAAAGCTGTGGTCCATTCTGCGGCGGCCTCAGATCGGCGGATGGTATTTCCGTCGCCAACACCCGATCCCTCCCTACATCGCCGATTTCGCCTGCGTCGAAGCTCGGCTGGTGGTGGAGGCGGACGGCGGCCAGCATGCCGACTCCGCCAACGACTCCGCTCGGGACGAACACTTGCGGCAACATGGCTGGCAAATCCTGCGGTTCTGGAACAACGACGTGCTCAGCAATCCGGAAGGGGTGGCATGCATGATCGGCGAAGCGCTCGGCCCCCTCCCCGACCCTCTGCCGCCAAAGGCGGTGGAGGGAGAATAGACGGCCCGCCCTACTGCAAGTCCGACAGCCGGGCCGCCTCGTCCTCCGCGGTCAGCGCGTCGATCAGCTCGTCCAGCGCCTCGCCCATCATCACCTTGTCGATCTTGTAGAGCGTCAGGTTGATCCGGTGGTCCGTCACCCGCCCCTGCGGAAAATTGTAGGTGCGGATGCGCTCCGAGCGGTCGCCGGAGCCCACCTGGCTCTTGCGGTCGGCGGCGCGGGCCTTGTCCTTCTCCGCGCGTTCCCGCTCGTAGAGGCGGGCGCGCAGCACCTTCAGGGCCTTGGCCTTGTTCTTGTGCTGGCTCTTCTCGTCCTGCTGGCTGACCACGAGGCCGGTCGGCAGGTGGGTGATGCGCACCGCGCTGTCCGTCGTGTTCACCGACTGGCCGCCGGGACCGCTGGAGCGGAACACGTCGATGCGCAGATCCTTCTCGTCGATGTGGATGTCCACCTCCTCCGCCTCCGGCAGAACGGCGACCGTGGCCGCGGAGGTGTGGATGCGGCCCTGCGTCTCCGTCGCCGGAACGCGCTGCACGCGGTGGACGCCCGATTCGAACTTCAGCCGGGCGAACACGTTGCGCCCGGTGATGTTGGCGATGGCCTCCTTGTAGCCGCCGATGCCGGTCTCGCTGACCTCCATCGTCTCGAAGCGCCAGCCGTGCAGCCCGGCGTAGCGGCGGTACATCTCGAACAGCTCCGCGGCGAACAGGGCCGCCTCGTCGCCGCCGGTGCCGGCGCGCACCTCCAGGATGGCGTTCTTCTCGTCCGCCTCGTCCTTGGGCAGCAACGAGATCTGGACGCGGCGCTCCAGGCCGGGAATGCGGCGGGTGAGGTCGGCGAACTCCTCCTCGGCCAGCGCCTTCATGTCGGGGTCGCCCGCCGGGTCGGCGATCATGCCGGCCAGATCAGCGGCCTCCGCCTTCGCCTTCTTCAGCTCCGCGATGGCCTCGGCGATGGGGGTGAGGTCGGCGTATTCCTTCGACAGCCGGGCGAAGTCCGCCGGGTCCACCGTCCCCGCCGCCATGGCATCCCGCAGCTCGTCATGGCGGGCCACGACCCTATTGAACTTCTCGTCCAGGCTCACGTCGATCGTCCTTATCCAAATCGCCTCCGG
The DNA here is from genome assembly GCF_030849505.1 of Azospirillum isscasi. Classification (GTDB taxonomy): domain Bacteria; phylum Pseudomonadota; class Alphaproteobacteria; order Azospirillales; family Azospirillaceae; genus Azospirillum; species Azospirillum isscasi. The sequence continues at coordinate 15,855 of NZ_JAUJFI010000116.1, forward strand.
CGCTTAATCCGGTGCCGGCGCTCAATCCGGTGCCGGCGGGCTCGTCCTCGGCCAGCCGGAACAGCCGGAACAGCAGCCGCTCCGCCGCCGCCCGCTCCGCCAGTCCGGCCCCGTCCGGGTCCGCCGCCATGGCGCGCAGCGCCTCCGACGGGCCGTGCAGCAGCCGGTTGACCAGAAGCCGCGTCGCCGACGCCGCGTCCAGCCCCCGCTGCTCGTCCAGCAGGCGCCGCCGCTCCGTCTCGAAATGCGTCCGCAGCGCCGCCACGGCGGGCACCGCGGCGCGTTCGGCCCGGTGGCGGGCGAAGGTCGCCACGGCCTCGTCCACGATGGTCCAGGCCGCCTGGGTCGCCGCCTCGCGCCCCACCCGCCCCTGAAGCGCCACCCGCTCCAGATCGCCCAGGTCGTAGACGAAGGCTTCGTCCAGCCCGGCGACGTCCGGGTCCACGTCGGCGGGGATCGCCGCGTCCACCACGAACACCGGGCGCCGGCGGCGGCGCTTCAACGCCGCCCCCAACTGCTGTGCGGACAGGATATAGCGCCCCAGGCCCGCCGCGGTCACCACGATATCCGCGCCGGTCAGCGCCGAATCGATGTCCGCCCAGGGCGCGAAGTGGCTGTCCATCCGCCGCGCCGCCGCTTCCGCCCGGCGGTCCACCGGGGCGGCGACGGTCAGCCGGCCCAGCCCGGCCTCGCGCAGGCCCTCCAGCACCAGGGTGCCCATGTCGCCCAGCCCCATCAGCAGGCCGGTGCAGCGCTTCAGGTCGCCGTGCAGGTCGCGCGCCACCTGGACCGCCGCGGCGACCAGCGAGGTGGCGCCCTCGGCGATCGGCGTCTCGCGGCGCACCCGCTTGGCGGCGGCATAGGCGGCCTGGAGAAGCCCTTCCAGCTCCGGCCCGCTCAGGCCGGCGGCGGCGGCGTGGCGGTGGGCGGCCTTGACCTGCCCCAGGATGTGCGGCTCGCCGACGATCTGGCTGTCGAGCGAGCAGGCGACGGCGAAGACGTGCCGCACCGCCGCCGGGCCGGTCAGGGTGTAGAGCTGTCCGGCGAGGTCGGGCTCGCTCAGCCCCACCCGCTCCGCCATGATCCCGGCGATGGTCAGGGCGGCCTCGTTCGGGCGCTCGTGGACGGCCTGCACCTCCACCCGGTCGCAGGTGCTGAGCCACATGGCCTGGGCGATGCCGGCGGCGTTCAGCCGTTCCAGCATCGCCGGGACCTCCGCCTCCTCCGTCGTCAGACGGTCGCGGATCGCGCCGGAGCAGGACCGGTGGCTGGCGCCGATGACGAAGTAGGAAGCGGTCACGCTGACTCTGGCTCAGGCCGCGGCGCGGCCCACAAGGGTAACTTGGATGCCGCGGATTTAAGCACGAATGGCACGGAACGTCCTTCCTTCAATTTCCGTCCGCGCCGGTTCCGTCACCCGGCGGCCTTTTCCGCGGCTTTTTCGGCCTCGATCTCGGCGGCCTTCTTCTCGACCAGCCCGACGAGGTGGTTCACGATGTCCTGGTCCTTCAGCCGGTGGTCGGTGACGCCGGACAGATAGACCTGATGGGTGTTGTTGCCGCCGCCGGTCAGGCCGATGTCGGTTTCCCGCGCCTCGCCGGGGCCGTTGACCACGCAGCCGATGACCGACAGGGTCAGCGGCGTGGTGATGTGGGCCAGCCGCGCCTCCAGCGTCTCCACCGTCTTGATGACGTTGAAGTTCTGCCGCGCGCAGCTCGGGCAGGAGATGACCGTGACGCCGCGCCGCCGCAGGCCCAGCGACTTCAGCATCTCGTAGCCGACCTGGACCTCCTCCGCCGGCTCGGCGGACAGCGACACGCGGATGGTGTCGCCGATGCCCGACCACAGCAGCATGCCCAGCCCGATGGACGATTTCACCGTCCCGGCGCGCAGACCGCCGGCCTCGGTGATGCCGATGTGCAGCGGGTAGTCGCACGCCTCCGCCAGTCCCTGGTAGGCGGCGACGGCCAGGAACACGTCGGACGCCTTCACCGAGATCTTGAACTCGGTGAAATCGTGGTCCTCCAGGATCTTCGCGTGGTTCAGGGCGCTTTCCACCAGGGCTTCCGGACAGGGCTCGCCGTACTTCTCCAGCAGGTCCTGCTCCAGCGAGCCGGCGTTGACGCCGATGCGCATGGAGCAGCCGTAATCCTTGGCCGCCTTCACCACCTCGCGCACCCGCTCCGCCGAACCGATGTTGCCGGGGTTGATGCGCAGGCAGGCCGCCCCGCTCTCCGCCGCCTCGATGGCGCGCTTGTAATGGAAATGGATGTCCGCGACGATCGGCACCGACACCTGCGGCACGATCTGCTTCAGCGCCAGCGCCGATTCGCGGTCGGGGCAGGAGACGCGGACGATGTCGGCGCCCACCCGCTCCGCCGACTGGATCTGGGCCACCGTCGCGGCGACGTCGGCGGTCGGCGTGTTGGTCATCGTCTGCACCGAGATCGGCGCGTCGCCGCCGACGAGCACGTTGCCCACCCGGATCTGGCGGGACTTGCGGCGAAGGATCTGGCGGTAGGCGCGCACGCTGCTCATGGGCTGTGGCCTCGGGGCATGGATCGGGTCCGGCGCGCCTTTATAGCGCAGCCGGCGTTACGCCTGAAGTGCGGTCCGCCGTGCCGGATTCAAGGGAAAATGCGGCTTGCGCCCCGCCTCAATGAGCGGGAGCGCTGCCGCGCAGGGTCGGGGCGTGCTGGTCCAGCGACACGTCGCGCAGCACCTGCCCGACGGCACCCAGCGGCGCGCCTTCCACCCCGTCGGTGACGACGACCAGCCCGCCCGCGTTGCCGGTGCGGACGCGGATGCCGGACCGGTCGGGCACGCGGTAGACGTCGCCCGGCTTCAGCACCCGGGTGAAGATGATCTCGCCGCTGTTGTCGCGCACCTGGATCCAACTGTCCTGCGTGGCGCGGAGCTGGATGCGCGAGGCCGCGTTCTGCGTGCCGTAGACCTTGGACGGCAACGCCCCGTCCGCGGCGGGCGGCGGGGTGGCGGGCGCCGCGGGCGGCAGGGCGGCGATGGCCGGG
>NZ_JAUJFI010000117.1 GCF_030849505.1 Azospirillum isscasi
GATGCCTGCGCGCGGCTGCTCGCCACCCGCCCGACCGCGGTCAACCTGCGCTGGGCGCTGGAGCGGATGCGCGCCCGTCTGGCGCCGCTTCCCGCCGCCGCCCGCCGGGAAGCCGCCTATGCCGAGGCCGCCGCGCTCTGCGACGAGGACGTCGCCATCAACCGCGCCATCGGGCAGCACGGCGCCGCCCTGATCCGCGAGGCCGCCCGCCGCAAGGCTCCGGGTGAGCCGGTGAACGTGCTGACCCACTGCAACGCCGGCTGGCTGGCCACCGTGGACTGGGGCACCGCGCTCGCCCCGGTCTATGCCGCGTTCGAGGAGGGCATCCGCCTGCATGTCTGGGTCGACGAGACGCGCCCGCGCAACCAGGGCGCCAGCCTGACCGCCTGGGAGCTGAACCGCCACGGCGTGCCCCACACGGTGGTGGTGGACAACACCGGCGGCCACCTGATGCAGCACGGCCTGGTCGACCTGTGCATCGTCGGCACCGACCGCACCACGGCGACCGGCGACGTCTGCAACAAGATCGGCACCTATCTGAAGGCTCTGGCCGCCCAGGACAACGGCGTGCCCTTCTACGTCGCGCTGCCTTCGCCGACCATCGACTGGGGCATGGCGGACGGGGTGAGGGACATCCCCATCGAGGAGCGCGACGCCCGCGAGGTGACCGAACTGACCGGGATCACCGCCGATGGCCGCATCGAAACCGTCCGCGTGACCCCCGCCGGCAGCCCGGCGGTGAATTACGGCTTCGACGTGACCCCGGCCCGTCTGGTGACCGGTCTGGTGACGGAGCGCGGCGTCTGCCCGGCGACCCGCGAGGGGCTGGCGGGGTTGTTTCCGGAGCGGGGCTGAGGGTGTGTGAACGCTTGCCCCCTCCCTGACCCTTCCCCGCTCTCGGCGGACCAAAGGTCCGCCTGCCGCGTCAGCGCAAACCGGAGATTTGCGCGAGAGCTGCTCAGGGGAGGGGATTAAGCTCCCTCTCCCGCTCTCCCCCCTACACCAACGGCACCAGCCGCCGCCGGGGCGGCGGGTTGCCGCCCTTGCAGGGGCTGTAGCCGCCCGGGGCCAGCCGGCCCAGCGTGATGCCGGTGGCTGAGGCGACGTCGGACAGCCGTTCCAGCCCCAGCACGCGGGTGGCGGCCAGCGCGATGTGCCCGCAAGCCTCGGCGTCGCTGCCGGCACGGTGGTGGTCCAGGGCGATCCCCAGATGGTCGGCCAGATAATTCAGCTTGTGCGCCCCCAGTTGCGGCCACGCCTTGCGCGCCAGGACCACGGTGCACAGGTAGGTGCAGGCCGGCCAGACCAGCCCGTAATCGTCCAGCGTGTGACGCAGCACGCTGATGTCGAAGGAGGCGTTGTGGGCCAGCACCAGCCGCCCGTCCAGCCGCTGGTGGAAGCGGTGCCAGACCTCCGGAAACTCCGGCGCCCCGGCCACATCCTCCGCCCGCAGGCCGTGGACCGCGGTGTTGAAGGGGTTGAAGCGCAGCTCCCGCGGGCGGATCAGATGCTCCTCCGTCTCCACCACGCGCCCGTCCTCGATCCAGGCGACGCCGATGGAGCAGGCGCTGGTCCGTGCCTCGTTGGCGGTCTCGAAGTCGATGGCGACGGCCTGCATGTTTCCTCCGTCCGTCAACCCAGGATCAGGCGGGTGACGTCATCGGGCAGTTCGCCGTCCAGGGCCATCAGGCGGACCTTCAGGAGGCTGGCCACCGCGATGGCGTCGGTGATCTCGCCACGCTTGACCATGGCGTAGGCTTCCGCGAAGGGGACGTGGCGGAGTTGCAGGACCTCCGTCTCCTCCGGCTCCGCCGTGCCCTGCTCGATTCCCCAGGCGAGATAGCAATGGGCGGTCTCGTCGGTGATGCTGTTGGACAGGTGCATGGTCAGGATCGGCAGCCAGTGGCGGGCGGTCTGGCCGGTTTCCTCCAGCAGTTCGCGCTTGGCCGACTCCACCGGCGCGACGCCCTTCTTGCCGCCGCCCTCCGGGATCTCCCAACTGTACTGCTGCAGGGGAAAGCGGTACTGGCCGACCAGCGTGATGCGGCCCTGGTCGTCGATGGGAACCACCCCGGTCGCCAGATTCTGGGCGTGCATGACGCCGTAGATGCCGGGGTTGCCCAGGGGGGTCAGCACGTCATGCTCCACCACCCGCATCCACGGATTCTCGTAGATCGGCTTGGTCGTCAGGACGGTCCAGGGATTGCCGGTCTTGTGCGGCACGCCGATGCTCCTTGAGGGATGGGGAGAGGTCGCGGGGTTGCTGGGGCGGAACTATAGGCATTGCCGCCCCATGCTGCAATGCGGCGGCAATCCCGCCGCCACGCCGCGCATCGCCGGCGGAGCCGGCAGCCGCGGATTCTGCGGAGATGTTTCACAGATGCATAAAATTTTCGCGACAGTTCTTGCAAGTCCTCTCCAACTGTTCGTGCTGGTTACTTGACTCCCATACTGTTGAGGTCTACACCTATATTGTGTGGTGTCAATGGATGCCGCCGGTGGCCGTCCTCAGTGGGGCAGCAATTTTGGAAACGCAGCGCCGGATGCGGCACAATTTGCAGGATAAGGAACGCTGGCGTAACCCCGACTGGCGGACGAAGTTCGTCGCCTGGTGGGAAGGCTACGACCTCGCCGCCCTGTCCCGCGCCGCCCGTTCCGCCCCGGCCTCCCGCCTGCCCCTGCGAGGCCCGGTGGAGGCGCTGGGGTCCGCCCCACCGAGCGCCCATGCGGCTTTGCCCGAGGCGCCGCGGACCGATCCCGATCTGGAGCGGCTGGAGAACCTGCAACTGGACCGCCAGGGCGAGCCGGTCTGGTCGGTCGCCCGCACGGAAGGGGCGCAGATGCTGTGGGGCGAGGATTGCGTCGGCCCCGGCGACTCGCAATGGATGGTCGAGTCGGTCCGCTCCTTCGGCCTGAACCCGGCCAAGAGCGTGCTGGACCTCTCGGCGGGGCTGGGCGGGCCGGCGCGCGGCATCGTCAACAGCTACGACACCTGGGTGACCGGGCTGGAGATGTCGCCCCTGCTGGCGAAGCTGGGGATGGAGCGGTCGAAGGCGCTGGGCGTGTCGAAGAAGGCGCCCATCGGCCATTACGACCCGGAGCATTTCAACCAGGCGGGGTCCTTCGACCTCGTGCTGGCCGACCGGGTGATGCACCGCGTGCGCGACAAGGAAGGCTTTCTCGACCGCGTGTGCGACTGCGTGAAGCCGAAGGGCGGCGTGCTGCTGTTTGACTATGTGATCGAGGGCACCCCGTCCTCCTGGGAAAGCTGGAACGGCTGGCGCGACAGCGAACCGCTGGAGGTCTACCCCTGGTCCGGCACCCGCATGGCCGACGAGCTGACGCAGCGGAACCTGGACCTGCGGATTGCCGAGGACCTGACGCAGCTCCACCGCCGGCAGGCCGTGGACCGCGTGCGCCGGCTGGGGGAGGCGCTGAAGACCGCCGTCCCCGACCCCCGCGTGCTGAAGGCGCTTGCCCGCGAACTGGCCCTGTGGTGGGCGCGCCTGCGCGTTCTGGGCAGCGGGCTGCGCTTCTGCCGCTACGTGGCGATGCGCCCGGCCTAGGGTTTCTGATCGCAGGCCCGCGGTTCGATCTTGCGCTCCGCCGCGAAGCGCCGGGCCGACTCCTCCACCAGCTTGCGGATCAGGGCGCGGCGCGGCTCGATGGGGCCGGACACGTCCAGCCAGCGCGCCCCGTCCCACTGCTGCACATGCAGCGGCGCGATCCCCTCATGGTCGGCGCAGGTGATGCGCAGCGGCTGCATGAAGCCGTCCAGCCCCCGTTCGGCCAGCTGTTCGGCGGTCAGGTCCAGATGGTCGAAGCCCCAGGCGACCTGCGCCCCGGTCAGCGGCTTGCGCCCGTATTTCCCCTGCGCGGTGCGGATGGCCTCGACCAGCACGGCGGCGTTGAAGACCCCGCGGTTGTAGAGCACCGTGCCGATCTGGCCGGGATCGCCGGCCCCCAGCCCGCGGGCGTGGACCTGCTCCCGGATGGCGCGGATCACCGGCAGGTCCGCCCCGGCGGCGTGGAAGGCCACCGCCTTGTAGCCAACCGCCGTGCCGCCGACCGGCCTCACGTCCAGCTCCGATCCGGCCCACCAGACGCCGATCATGCGGTCGGCGGGATAGCCGGCGGCGGCGGCCTCGCGCAGGGCGGTGGAGTTCTGCACCCCCCAGCCCCACAGGATCACGTAATCGGGCCGGTAATGGCGGGCGATCTGCGTCCAGACGGTGCGCTGGTCCAGCCCCGGCGGGGCGACGGGGAAGCTGCGCATCTCGAAGCCCAGCAGGCCGCGCAGCGCCTCCAGCATGGGCAGCGGCTCCTTGCCGAAGGCGCTGTCGTGGTAGACGTAGGCGATCTTCCGCCCGCGCAGCCGCTCCGGTCCGCCCAGCTCCATGGCGATGTGGCTGACGGCGGCGTCGATGCCCGTCCAATAGCTGGCCGGCGCGTTGACCGCGTAGGGGAAGACCCGCCCGTCCGACACGTCCGCCCGCCCGTAGCCGGAGGAGAAGACCGGGATGCGGTCGGCGGCCCCGCGCTCGATCAGGGCGTAGGTGATGCCGGTGGACAGCGGCAGGACGGCGGCGGCCCCGGTCGGACCCCTGGCCTTCAGCCGCTCGTAGCACTCCACCCCGCGGTCGGTGTTGTAGCCGGTGTCGCATTCCTCCCAGGCGATGGGCACCCCGCCGATTCCGCCATCGCGCCGGTTGATCAGCGTCAGATAGTCGGCCACCCCGTCGGCCAGTGGGATGCCGTAGGGCGCGTAGGGGCCGCTGCGGTAGACAAGGTGCGGGAAGAACTGCGCCCCCTGCGGCGAATCCGGCGCCGCGGCGGACGGTGCGCACAGCAGTACCGCCGCCAGGACTGCACCGGCCAAGGCCGAGGCGCGCCATGCCATTCCGTTTCCTCCACCTTTCGGACGCCGGGCCGTTCCGCCCGTTCGCGCGATTTTAGTACGGACCGGTGCCGTTTCGCACGAATTGAGCGCGCGCCCTACCTCTCCGGCGCCCCGCCCTTTGAAGGGGGGCCGCCCCGGCACTAAATCAGGCGGTTGAGACATGCGGAAACGGTGGCCGCCGTCCGGCCATCCCGCCAATAACGCGAAGGAGGGGTACCGTGACGACGTTCACCGGTCAGGATTCGCTGAAAACCCGCCGTTCCCTGTCCGCCGGGGGCAAGAGCTACGATTACTTCAGCATCAGGGCCGCGGAGGACGCCGGGCTGGGCGACCTCTCCCGGCTGCCCTACTCCATGAAGGTGCTGCTGGAAAATCTCCTGCGCTTCGAGGACGGGCGCACCGTCTCCACCGACGACGTGAAGGCGGTGGCCCAGTGGCTTCACGACAAGCGGTCCGACCGTGAAATCGCCTACCGCCCGGCGCGCGTGCTGATGCAGGACTTCACCGGCGTCCCGGCGGTCTGCGATCTGGCGGCGATGCGCGAGGCGATGGCGGCGCTGGGCGGCGATCCCAGGAAGATCAACCCGCTGGTGCCGGTGGATCTGGTCATCGACCATTCGGTGATGGTCGATTACTTCGGCAATCCCTCCGCCTTCGAAAAGAACGTGGAGCTGGAGTTCGAGCGCAACCTGGAGCGCTACGCCTTCCTGCGCTGGGGCCAGAAGGCGTTCGACAATTTCCGCGTCGTCCCGCCGGGCACCGGCATCTGCCATCAGGTGAACGTCGAGTATCTCGCCCAGGGCGTGTGGACCGACAGCGACCCGGCGGGCCGGCTGGTCGCCTACCCCGACACGCTGGTCGGCACCGACAGCCACACCACCATGGTCAACGGGCTGGGCGTGCTCGGCTGGGGCGTCGGCGGCATCGAGGCGGAGGCGGCCATGCTGGGCCAGCCCATCTCCATGCTGATCCCCGAGGTCGTCGGCTTCAAGCTGACCGGGCGGCTGAAGGAGGGCACGACGGCGACCGACCTCGTGCTGACCGTCACCCAGATGCTGCGCAAGAAGGGCGTGGTCGGCAAGTTCGTGGAGTTCTACGGGCCGGGGCTCGATCACCTGACGCTGGCCGACCGCGCCACCATCGGCAACATGGCCCCGGAATACGGCGCCACCTGCGGCATCTTCCCGATCGACGCGGAGACCATCAAGTACCTGACCTTCACGGGCCGCGACGCCGACCGTGTGGCGCTGGTGGAGGCTTACGCCCGCGCCCAGGGCATGTGGCGCGACGCCGGCACGCCGGACCCCGTCTTCTCCGACACGCTGGATCTGGACATGACGACGGTCGAGCCGTCGCTGGCCGGCCCGAAGCGCCCGCAGGACCGTGTGCCGTTGTCCCAGGCGGCGCAGAGCTTCGGCGGCGATCTGGTGGGCGCCTTCAAGGCGGAGGACGCCGGGCGTTCCGTCCCCGTGCAGGGCTGCGGCTACGCCCTCGACCAGGGGGCGGTGGTGATCGCCGCCATCACCTCCTGCACCAACACCTCCAACCCGGCGGTGCTGGTGGCCGCCGGCCTGCTGGCCCGCAAGGCGGTGGAGAAGGGGCTGAAGAGCAAGCCCTGGGTCAAGACCTCGCTGGCGCCGGGGTCGCAGGTGGTCACCGACTATCTGGCCAAGGCCGGGCTCCAGCCCTATCTCGACCAGCTCGGCTTCAACATCGTCGGCTACGGCTGCACCACCTGCATCGGCAACAGCGGCCCGCTGCCGGACCCCATCGCCGCGGCGGTGGAGGAGGGCAACCTCGTGGTCGCCGCGGTGCTGTCGGGCAACCGCAACTTCGAAGGCCGGGTGAACCCGCACACGCGGGCGAACTATCTGGCCTCGCCGCCGCTGTGCGTCGCCTACGCGCTGGCCGGCAACATGAAGATCGACCTGACCAGGGACCCCATCGGCACCGGCCATGACGGCCAGCCCGTCTATCTGAAGGACGTCTGGCCGACCAACCAGGAGGTCCAGGACGCCATCGACGCCTCCCTCTCGGCGGACATGTTCCGCAGCCGCTACGGCAACGTGTTCGAGGGGCCGGAGCAGTGGCGCGGCATCCAGACCGCCGAGGGCCAGACCTACGAATGGCAGGCGGGCAGCACCTACGTGAAGCTGCCGCCCTTCTTCGCCGACATGCCGAAGACCCCGGAGGCGGTGAGCGACGTGCGGGGCGCCCGCGCGCTGGCCGTCCTGGGCGACAGTATCACCACCGACCACATCTCCCCCGCCGGCTCCATCAAGAAGACCAGCCCCGCCGGCGAGTATCTGCTGAGCCATCAGGTGCGTCCGCAGGACTTCAACTCCTACGGGGCGCGGCGCGGCAATCACGAGGTGATGATGCGCGGCACCTTCGCCAACATCCGCATCCGCAACGAAATGCTGCCGGGCGTGGAAGGCGGCGAGACGCGGCACTATCCCTCCGGCGAGCAGTTGCCGATCTACACCGCCGCCATGCGCTACGCCCAGGAGGGCGTGCCGCTGGTGGTCATCGCCGGCAAGGAGTACGGCACCGGCTCCAGCCGCGACTGGGCGGCCAAGGGCACCAGGCTGCTGGGCATCCGCGCGGTGATCGCCGAAAGCTTCGAGCGCATCCACCGCTCCAATCTGGTGGGGATGGGCATCCTGCCGCTCCAGTTCAAGGACGGGCTGACCCGCAACGATCTGGCGCTGGACGGCACGGAGACCTTCGACATCGACGGCATCGAGCAGGACCTGCGCCCGCGCAAGGACGTGACGATGACCATCACCCGCGCCGATGGGCAGAGGCGGCAGGTGCCGCTGCTGCTGCGCATCGATACGGTGGACGAGGTGGAGTATTACCGGAACGGCGGCGTGCTGAACTTCGTCCTGCGGAATCTTGCGGGCTGACCGGGAACGGCGGAGCGGGGGAGGCGGCGCCTCCCCGCTTCATCCCCCATAGGACCAATCCGGCGTCTGCGCCCGCAGAAGCTGCTGGATGCTCTGCACGATCAGGGTGCTGCCACGTGTCGAGAAATGGCCCTGGTCCAGGAAGTAGAAGCCCTGGTCGTCCCTGATCCGGCAGAGCGGAAGGGCCTTGCAGGGGTCGGGATCGCAGAAATAGTCGGAGGTGTCGACGAACTGCGCTCCCTGCGTCGCGGTGATCAGCGGGAGGTCGGCGGCTTGGCCGGTGATGGAATAGGCCCGCTCCGACTTCATGAAATAGGTGTGGTCGTAGGGGTTGCGGAACCGGAACACCGGGCTTTGCCCCAGAACGACGATGCGGATGCCCTGGTTCAACAGGGACTCCACGGTCTTGTGCAACTGGGCGAAATCCAGGGCGTTCGTGTCCATGTACCATTCCCACCGCGCCGCCATGATGACGATGCGGATGCCGTTCCGGTCGATGATCTCGTCGACGTGGCTGTTGAAATCCTCGCAGTTGGGCCGGGCGTTGACCGACAGGTCCTTGATGGGCGGGCAGCCGGACGCCGTGTACTGGACGATGTTGAAGGGCAGGGCGTCGGCGACGCTCTGAAGCCCCGGCACGTAATGGGCGGCGAAGGAATCCCCCCAGAGCAGGGCCGTGGGCGCTTCCTCCTTCAGGGAGCCGATCCGGCACTTCTCGGGTCCCGGCCATTCGCCGGGCGGCTGGTCGGTTTCGAGGAAGCAGGTGTGCTCCCGGTAGAACTCGCGTCCGGAGATGTCCTGCGGCGCGTAGTCGGTGAAGCGCTGCGGCAACCCGTTGGACAGATGGCCGAGCAATCCGAACCCCGCCAGGCCGGCCATGACCCAGCCGGTCCGCGCGAAGACCGCCGCCGGTTTGCGGTCCGCCGTCCCCCTGGGCTTGCGGAAGGGGATTTCGATCAGCCGCCAGGACAGCACGGACACCGCGGCGATCATCGCGAGAAGGACCAGCGTCTCCCGGCTGGACAGATCCCGCCCCTTGTAGAACCGCGCGAAGACCATCAGCGGCCAGTGCCAGATGTACATCGAATAGGAGATCAGGCCGATGAACACGACGGGGCGCAGCGTCAGCACCGCCCCCACCGCCGTGGGGCCGGTCCGCCCCGCGTGGATGACCAGCGCCGCGCCCAGGCAGGGCAGCAGCGCGGCGTAGCCCGGAAAGGCCGTCGCCTCCGTCAGGGTGAACACGCTGGCGAGGATCAGCGCCGCGCCGAGGCCGGAAGCCAGTTCCCGCGCCGCCCGGCTGCGGAGGTCCGGAACGGCGCCGAAGGCCAGAAGGGCGCCCAGCGCCAGTTCCCACAGCCGGGGCGGCAGCAGATAGAAGGCGGCCACCGGATGATCCCGCACCAGGAACACGGCCAGGGCGAAGGACGCCGCCGCCCCCGCCAGCATGACGGCGATCCACACCGAACGCCCGTGACGGAGCAGGGCCAGCATGATCAGCGGGAAGACGATGTAGAATTGCTGCTCCACCCCCAGCGACCAGGTGTGGAGAAGCGGGTTCATCTCCGCCGCGTTCTCGAAGTAACCGGCCTTCAGATAATAAACGATGTTGGACGAGAACAGGGCGGTCGCCGCGAGGTTCTGGGAGAAACCCTTCAAGTCCTGGGGCGACAGCAGGGCCAGGGCCAGGGCCGCCGTGACCGCCAGCGCCGCGAACAGGGCGGGAAGGATGCGGCGGATGCGGCGGACGTAGAAGCCGGCGAGGGAAAACGTGCCGCGCCGCGCGTCGTTCAGGACGATCGAGCCGATGAGATAGCCGGAAATCACGAAGAACACATCGACGCCGATGTATCCGCCGCTGAACAGGGAGAACTTCGCGTGGAACAGCAGAACCGCAAGGATCGATACCGCGCGAAGGCCGTCGATGTCGGGACGGTACGTCATGAAGCCCGCGATGCTTGAGTGGAACGGGAACATGGATCGGGGGTCCCGATCCCGGTTCTGCGGCGGGGAGCGATCGGCGAAAGGCTTTGGAAATGTTCGGTTGTGGGAGGGGAGGAAAAGCGCTTGCTACCCAAGACTTCGTTCTGCGGAAAGGACTTCGCGTTATGGGGGTAACATCGATGTGACTGTTGCTCGTATTACCATGATGTTTTCAGCGTCATTGGCTGGAAAATGCTGTTGAATTCGATGGTATGGCGCCGCACCGGAACATTGAAGCGGATTCTTGAATGAAATCCTTAGGGTGTCGGCACTTTGAATGACATAACAAGAATTCAAAGGTAATCGCCGGTCGATGGGGTAGAGAAAGCATCCGTTATTGTGTGGGGTTTCCGGTATTCCGGTGAGCCCGCGTGACGTCTTCGTGCGTGCCCATGGAGCCGCGGATCACGGCCCCGCCTTCCCGGCCCAGCCCGCCGCCCTCACCGCGGCCGTGTGGCTGCGGCTGACCGGCACGCGCAGGCCGTTGCGCAGGGTCAGCACCAGCTTGCCATCGGGCTTGCGCTCCACCCCGGCGACGGCGGCGGCGGCCACCCAGTGGGAACGGTGGACCTGCATCCCGTCCAGTCCGGCCAGCTCCGCGATGGCGTCGCGCAGGCGCATCAGGATCAGGTCGCTGCCCTCCGCCGTGTGGACGCGGACGTAATGGTCCTCCATCTCCAGCGCCAGCAGGTCCCGGCCAAGCCGGGCGGGCAGCCGGGCGAGGAAGGCGGGTTCCCGCGGGTCTCCGGAGGTTGCCGCGGCGTCGTCCGGCGGTGGCGGCGGCGGGGGGGACGGGAGCGGCGCAGGGGCGGTGAGCAGGCCGCGGTCGCGCAACTCCAGCCAGATCGGGGCGGCGGACGTCAGCAGGGTGACAAGGACGACGTACACGAACAGCTCCGCCAGCCCCAGCGGGTGCAGCAGGTCCATCCCGCGCAGCGTCCTCTCCAGCAGCGCCACGGTCAGCGTCATCAGCACCGCCACGGCCAGCAGAACCCCACCCAGCATGGCGCGCCACCCCGCCGCCCGTTGCCTCAGCAGGCGGGTGGCGGCCAGGGTCAGCAGCTCGAAGGTGAGGCTGCCCAGCCCGATCAGCCCGCCCCAATAGGCCAGCCGCTGCGCCAGCGTCAGATCCGCGAAGGTGCCGAAGGGACCCAGCAGGGCCAGCACCAACGACGCGCCCAGCAGCACCGGCAGGCGCCGGCCCAGCAGCCGGCGGAGATAGGGCGTGCGGGGCTGCCCCACCGTGGGAAGCGCCGCCGTGGGAAGCGCTGTCGTGGAAAGCGCTGCCGTGGGCATCTCCGTCGCTTCACGCATCGTGAACCACCGGTCCCGGCGTTTCACGAAGCCGTACCCCGCCGGCCCCGCAGCGGCGGTGGCCCGCGGCCCGCCCGTTCAGGCACAGAAGGGGCCGCCGCGGAGGATGCGCGGCCGTTCGCCCATGGCAAAGGAAGGGGACAGGAAATGGGAACCGCATATCGGATCGGAATGGGGTTGGTGGGCGCGATGACGCTGGCCCTCGCCGCGGCGGGGGCCGGCGCGGGGGAGCTTCGCGCAACCATCGGCAACGTCAAGCCCCAACAGGGCAAGCTGTGGGTCGCGCTGTACGACGGCGCCGACTCCTACCGGGCGGAGCGGCGTTTTGCCGGGCAAATCCTGGAGGCGTCGGCAACGGAGGTGACGGCGGTCTTTACCGGGCTGCCGGCGGGGCGCTACGGGGTTGCGGTGTTCCAGGACCGGAACGGCGACTCGGCGCTCACCACCAACCTGCTGGGCGTGCCGGGCGAGCCCTACGGCTTCAGCGGCGGCGCGACGGGGGGCGCCTTCGGCCCGCCGGCCTTCGACGCCTTCGCCCTGGCGGTGCCGGACGGCGGGACGGTGACCGCCACGGTGCCCCTGACGGAGTAGCTCCCATCCAGGGCACCGGAGCCGCACCGTGGAAGGCCCCTCACGCGCTGGCGGAGCGGGCGGACTGTTCCAGCGACTTGATGTGGGACAGGCCGGGCAGGATTTCCGACTTCACGAACTCCATGCGCCGGTTCGGGCCGCCGCCGCCGCGGGCGAAGCGGGCCTTCCACAGGTCCATCTTCACCGCCAGACCGCACAGCACCCCGCCGATGGTGACATGGTGGGACGCGATCAGTTCGCGGATGGAATGGAAGGTCTCGGCGTTGATGTCGCGCCAGAAGTCCTTGGACCGGTTGTCGAAGCTCTCGAACCGCCCGGTGATGGAGGTGGAGATGTCGGTCAGGTCGCGGCTGATCTCGTCCAGCATGCGGATCTGCCGGGCGTCGCGCTTGACCTCGGCGGAGCCGCGGATCTCGGCCATCCAGGACAGGAAACGCTGGATCTCCGGCACGATATCGTCGAGGCATTTCTTGAAATAGGCCAGCGACAGGAAGATGTCGCCGTATTCCTCCAGGAACTGCGGGATCTCCCCCAGCTCGATGTCCAGCCGGTCGGCCATCATGCGCAGGTTGCGCAGCGCCTCGTCCCGGTTGGGATTGGAGAACATGCCGATGATGTCCTTCACGTCCTGGACCTGCATGTCCTCGGACCCGTAGACATATTCGACCAGCGGGCGCGTGAAGACGCGCATGTAATTGGTCAGCTCCTCCTTCTTGCGGTCGGACAGGGTCAGCGATTCGACGCTGTTGACGTCGATGTTCAGCCGGCGCAGTTCGATGCGGGAGGTGTAGACGTCGAAGCTGGAGGCGGCGGCGATCTTCTCGATCTTCACCAGATCGCGCTCCACCTCCTCCTTGTAGGATTCGAAATAGGCGGTGAGATGGCGCGGCGACACCTGCCCGCTGCCGGTCTGGACGTCGTGGAACATCTCCACGACCGTCTGCAGGCGCACGTTCTTGATCAGCCGCGCGTGCTGAAGGCCCGGCGTCTCCAGGGGGATGGCCGACAGCGGCATGATGTGCAGCGCGTCGCGGGCCTCGTCCTCCCACTGCTTGCGCCGGCCTCCGCCCTGGGGCCGGGATGGCTTGTCCGCTGCAACCTCGCTCGTCTCAAGCCCGTCGCTCAAAGCCTTCTCTCCGCACGCCGGTGTCTGTCCGCCCGCCCGGCCTTCTTTCGAGGTCCCCCTCAAGGATAGCGGCTTGCGGGGGACAGGCAAGAGCGGATGGGGGGTCCAGGACCCATGTCATAGCACCGCTCGCCCACGAACGGAAAGGGCCGGCCCGAGCTGGACCGGCCCTTTTGCAACCCTCGATGGATTGCGGGTGGGAAATGCGGGCGTCAATGGACGCTCAACGGTTCCATGTCGTTCTGGCGGACGGTGGCGAAGGCCACGTCGCGTTCCGGGACGACGGTCAGCGGCGTGCCGTCGGCGGCGTGGACGGAGAAGGCCGGGGCGTCGTCGACCGTCACGGGCCGCACATAGGCCACATGGTCCAGCCCGAAGGCGGCGAAGTCCTGGGGCGACAGTTGGCGCAGATAGGCGGCGGCCTTGTCGATGTCGAAGCTGTTCATAGCGGTGTCCTTTGGGCGTCGTCCTTTGGACGAATCGGTCGAGGAGGTGCGGAGCGGTCAGCCTTCGCCGCGGTCCGGCGCGACGTCGATGGTCTGCGGTCCGGCGGCGCCGCTGGCGGCCTGGGCGGGCTGCTCGATCTTGATGGTGCGGACCTTCGGTTCCGGCAGGGGCCGCTTCAGGTCGATGTTCAGCAGGCCGTTGTCGAGCGAGGCGCCGACCACCTCGATCCCCTCCGCCAGCACGAAGCTGCGCTGGAACTGGCGGGCGGCGATGCCGCGGTGCAGGTAGATGCGCGAGCGGTCGTCGGTCTGGCGGCCCCGGATGACAAGCTGGTTGTCCTCGATCTGCACCGACAGGTCTTCGGAGGTGAAGCCGGCCACGGCCAGCGTGATGCGCAGGCCCTCGTCCCCGATCTGTTCGATGTTGTAGGGCGGATAGCCTTCCGCGGAGTTCTTGGCGATGCGGTCAAGCGTGCGCTCGAACTGGTCGAATCCCAGGAGCAGCGGACTGTTGAAAAGCGAAAGGCGTGTCGTCACGGCGCATCCTCCTCGAGAGGCGAGCGAGTTGCACATTGGGCCCGTTGCCGGCGCCCGGCTGGCTGGCGGCCCGAAAGGGGAGGATCGGCGCCGCTCCGTCATAGATTGGGGTAGGCCGCCCGGCGGTCAAGGTTCGCCGTTGCGGCAAAGCGCCATCGCCTTTCGGCGGGTCGGCTCACAGCAGGGGATTCGAGGCGGGATTCGCGGCGGGGGCGGCGAAGACGAAGCGCCGGCTGGACCAGTAGTTCCAGGCGAAGGTGACGGCGGTCGCCGCGATCTTGGCGGCCAGCGGCGGCAGGGCCGGCACCAGCAGGCCCACGACCAGGGTGGACAGGCCCAGCCCGACGAGGTTGAAGGCCAGGAACAGCGGCAGGCGGCGGGCCATGGGCGCGGCCTCGCGGCGCAGGCGGAAGGTCCAGCTCCGGTTCAGCAGGAAGCTGCACAGCACCCCGGCGCCGTAGCCCGCGGCGTTGGCCGCCAGCACAGGCGCCCCGGCCAGCGACACCAGCGCCAGGAACAGCGCAAAATCCACCCCGGTGTTCAGCAGCCCCACCAGCCCGAAGCGGATGGCCGTCCAGGGAACGCCTCCCATCCGGCCTTCGGCCCTCGTCAACCGTTGGCCTCGATGCGGGAGAAGGCGCCCGCCGCCGCGGCGATGCCGGTCCCCAGACGGACATCGGCGGGGGCCGGCGCCTCCTGGCCCGGACCTGCGAGAACGGCGTCCGGATGGCGGGCGATGCGGTCCACCACGAACAGGGGCCGGTGCTTGGTCTCCATGTAGAGCCGCCCGAGATACTCGCCCAGCACGCCCAGGATCAGGAGCTGCGTGCTGCCCAGCACCAGCGAGACGACCATGACGCTGGTCCAGCCGGGAACCGTCGCGTGCCGCGCCCAGCTGAACAGCGCGTAGCCGAGCGCCAGCACCGCGCACAGCGCGAAGAAGAAACCGATGTAGGAGGCGGCGCGCAGCGGCTTGATGGAGAAGCTGGTGATGGCGTCCACCGCGAAGCGGACCATCTTGCCCAGCGGGTACTTCGTGGTGCCGGTCACGCGGGCCTGCCGGTCGTAGGGCAGCGGTTCCTGCTTCAGCCCGATCCAGCTCACCATGCCGCGGATGAAGCGGTGCTGCTCCGGCATGGCGTTCAGCACCTCCAGCGCGCGGCGGCTCATCAGGCGGAAATCGCCGGTGTCCTTGGGGATCTCGATGTCCACCAGCCGGTCGAGCAGCCGGTAGAACAGCGCCGCCGTGCCCTTCTTGAACCACGTCTCGCCGTCGCGGGCCATGCGGGTGCCGTAGACCACGTCGGCCCCGGCGTCCATGCGGGCCATCATGGTGCCCAGCAGCTCCGGCGGGTCCTGGAGGTCGGCGTCGATGATCAGGATGCGCTCCCCCCGGCAGACGTGCAGGCCGGCGGTCAAGGCGAGCTGGTGCCCGTGGTTGCGCGACAGCCGCACCCCCGTCACCGCCGGATCGCCGCGCACCAGATCGGCGATCCGGCCCCAGGTGCCGTCGCGCGACCCGTCGTCCACCAGGATCAGCTCATAGCCCTCCCCGACCTCGGCGCGGCAGGCCGCGGACACCCGGCGGTGCAGTTCGCCGATCCCCTCGGCCTCGTTGTAGCAGGGAACCACCACGGACAACCGCGTGGACCCGGCAGCGGCGTGCTGCATGAACCTTCTCCCGTCACCGTCTCCCGCCGCGCCCCCGTCCCGCCGTGTTTCGTGGGGTGACCCCCTTCGGGTGGGGACGCATCCTTCGGGCGGCACCGGCGCGGTACCGCCGGCATCCCGCTTCCGCAACGGGATCGCAGGCCCTTTTGCCCCGCCGGAATTCCGTACTAACCCGGTCATGCCCGCGCCGGTCCGGTCCGGCTGAGCGGGATGTCCGGGCCGCCGCGGGCCTGTGGCATTTGTGACGATTGCGCGTGCGGACGGGGTGCTCCATGCGGCGTGGTGCGGCGCGGAACCCGCGGCCTTCCCGTTCCCCGCCCGCCGCCGCACCGCCACTCCGGTGGGGGATGCCGGACGGGGTGCCCCGGCCGGGCTGCCTCCGGCGGGCGACCACCTCCGGCACGGCACGCCGCTTGCGTCGCGGGCGGCGGAGCGGGCCGCGTCGGTGCGGCATCCGCCGGTATGTTTCGAAATGCGATGCACGATGCAAATCGGCGCCGTGCGTCACGGTCAAAATGCGAAGAGGCCGCCGGGGGCTGTGATGGAATTGGTCACCAGTGAACTGCTGCTCGGGCTGGCGCAGAACATCGGCATGTTCGCGGTCGTGGTCGTCGTCTTCCTTCAGATCCGCGCCCGTCCCGGCCGGATGCCGGTCCCCGTGGTGAACGCCCTGCTGGGCCTGCTGTTCGGCGGGGTGGCGGTGTTGGGCATGGCCGACCCGGTGCGTGTGGCGCCGGGTCTGTTCATCGACGCGCGCAACGTGATGGTGGGGTTGGCCGGTCCGTTCGGCGGCCCGCTGGCCGGCGCGACGTCGGCGCTGCTGGCCGGCGCCTTCCGTGTCTGGCTCGGCGGGCCGGGAGCGGCGGCGGGCGTGGCGTCGATCGCCGGGGCCGCGCTGATCGGGATACTGGTGGGCATGGCGGCGCGGCGGCATGGGCGGTTCGGCAACCGGCATCTGACCGCGCTGGCCCTGCTAGTGACCGTGATGGCGCCCTTCAGCTTTCTTCTGCTGCCGCCGGACATGGCGTACCGCCTGATCGACGCCGCGCTGGTGCCGATCAGCGTCGGCAACTTCATCGGCACGCTGGCGCTGGGCACCTTCCTGCGCAAGGAGCAGCAGCGCTGCGATCTCCAGAACGCGCTGACGGAGAGCCAGCGCCGCTTCACCGCGACCGTGGCGAATGTTCCGGGCGGCGTGTACCAGCGGGTTCTGACGGCGGAAGGCCGGCTGCGCTTTCCCTATTGCAGCCCCGGCTTCTTCCAGGTGATGGGCCTGCCGGCGACGGAACGGGTGGCGGTGGAGTCGCTGAGCCGCATCCTTCACCCCGAGGACCGCCCGCGCATGGTCGCCTCGATCTACGCCTCCGCCGAGACGCTGGAGCCCTGGTGCCTGGAATACCGGATCATCCGGCCCGACGGCGAGATCCGCTGGATCAGCGCGACCAGCCGCGCGGCCCGGCGCGACAGCGGCGACATCGTGTGGGACGGCATCGTCATGGACGTCACCGACGCCAAGCGCAACGAGCAGGCCCTGATCCAGGCCCGCCTGGAGGCCGAGGCGGCCAGCCGCGCCAAGGCCGAGTTCCTGGCGACCATGAGCCACGAGATGCGCACCCCGCTGAACGGCATCCTGGGCTTCTCCCGCCTGCTCCTGGACGAGGACCTGACGCCCCGGCAGCGCCGCCACGCCCGGATGGTGGGCGACGCCGGGCGGTCGCTGCTGACGGTGATCGAGGACGTGCTGGACTTCTCCCGCATCGAGGCGGGGCGGCTGGTGCTGAACGACGTTCCCTTCGCCATCCGCGACCTGGTGGCCAATTGCGAGGCGGTGCTCCAGCCGGAAGCCCGGGCCAGGGGATTGACGCTGCACGCCGCGGTGGCGCCGGACGTGCCGGACTGGCTGCGCGGCGATCCCGACCGGCTGCGGCAGGTGGTGCTGAACCTGCTGGCCAACGCGGTGAAGTTCACCGAGCGCGGCGGCGTCGGCCTGACCATCGTGAAGACCGCCGACACTCCCGCCGGGCCGCAGCTGACGATCAGCGTCGCCGACACCGGGATCGGCATTCCGCCGGACCGGCAGGGCGAGCTTTTTCAGCGCTTCAGCCAGATCGACCGGTCGCGCGGGGGCACCGGCCTCGGCCTCGCCATCAGCCGGCGGCTGGTGGAGATGATGGGCGGGACGGTCGGGGTGAAGAGCCAGGCCGGAGTCGGCTCCACCTTCTGGCTGTCGCTGGCGCTGCCCGAATCCGCTCCGCCCGCCGGGCATGGCACCCCCTGCGCGGCGGAACTGCTGGTCCGCCGCCTCCCCGCCCGCATCCTGCTGGCCGAGGATCTGGCGATGAACCGCGAACTGACCGTCGCCATGCTGGCGGGCGCCGGCCATCGGGTGGACACCGTCGGCGATGGGCGGCAGGCGGTGGCTGCGGTGCAGAGCGGCGCCTACGACCTCGTGCTGATGGACGTTCACATGCCGGAGATGGATGGCCACGCCGCAACCCGCGCGATCCGCGCCCTGGCGCCGCCCGTGGGGACCGTCCCGATCCTGGCGATGAGCGCCAGCGCGCTGCCGGAGGAGGTCCGGCGCTGCCGCGACGCCGGCATGAACGGCCACATCGCCAAGCCGGTGGACCGCGCCGTCCTGCTGGACGCCATCGACGACGCGCTGGGCTGGGCCATCCGCGCCGCCGCCGCCGAAGACCGGCTCCGCGAAACGCCGGCGGAGATCCCCGCGGTCGACGTGGCGGAACCGGTCCCGCTTCGCCGGCCGCTCGACCGCGCCATGCTGCGCCGCCTGTCCGACGAGCGGGGCGAGGAGGCTTGCGCCCGTCTGGCCGCCGCGTTTCTCGACGACCTGCCGCAGCGGCTGGACCGGCTGCGCGGCGTC
>NZ_JAUJFI010000118.1 GCF_030849505.1 Azospirillum isscasi
CGGACGCCGCTCCGGGCGTGGAGGCCACGCTGCTCCAGGCCGACCTGACCGGGCCGGACCCGGCCCCCGGCGATCCGCTGGTGGACGAGGCGGGCAACCTGCTGGGCGTCGCCCGGCCCGCCGGGTCCCGTCCGGGCGCGTCCCACGGCCTGTCCGCCTTCGTCCCGGTGACGGAGGCGCTGGCCCGCATGGGGGTGGAGGTGACGCAGCTCGTTTCCCGCCCGATTCCGTCCCATGGGATGCCGGCCCGTGACGCCAGACTTGACGGGACCCGCCGTCCCCCCACATAGACCCGTGTTCCGATGTGCCTATGTCGGCCGGTCCCGCGCCGGGCCGTTCGGGCACGGGCGCCTCTTCCTTAGACCACGGTCCCGATGACTTCCCACGATCCCATCCAGTGGCACGGCACCACCATCCTCTCGGTCCGCAAGAACGGGCAGGTGGTCATTGCCGGCGACGGCCAGGTGTCCGTCGGCCAGACGGTCATGAAATCGAACGCCCGCAAGGTGCGCTGGCTCGCCGGCGGCTCGGTGATGGGCGGCTTCGCCGGCGCCACCGCCGACGCCCTGACCCTGTTCGAACGGCTGGAGAGCAAGCTGGAGAAGCACCCCGGCCAGCTCCTGCGCGCCTGCGTGGAGATGGCCAAGGACTGGCGCACCGACCGTTACCTGCGCCGGCTGGAGGCCATGATGGCCGTGGCCGACCGCAACGTCAGCCTGATCCTGACCGGCAACGGCGACGTGCTGGAACCGGAGGACGGGCTGATCGGCATCGGGTCCGGCGGCGCCTACGCCCTGTCGGCGGCGCGCGCGCTGATCGATGTGGACGGCCTGGACGCCGAGGCCGTGGCCCGCAAGGCGATGAAGATCGCCGCCGGCATCTGCGTCTACACCAACGAGAACGTCACGCTCGAAAAGCTCTAACCCTCATTCCGGGTCCTCACGCCATGTCCGCCCCCAGCATCGCCGCCACCGCCACCGCCTTCAGCCCGCGCGAGATCGTCTCCGAACTCGACCGCTACATCGTCGGCCAGCACGAGGCCAAGCGCGCGGTCGCCATCGCGCTGCGCAACCGCTGGCGCCGCCAGCAGCTTCCCGAGGGGCTGCGCGAGGAGGTTCTGCCGAAGAACATCCTGATGATCGGCCCGACCGGCGTCGGCAAGACGGAGATCGCCCGCCGTCTGGCGAAGCTGGCCCAGGCGCCCTTCCTGAAGGTGGAGGCGACCAAGTTCACCGAGGTCGGCTATGTCGGCCGCGACGTGGAGCAGATCGTCCGCGATCTGGTCGAGGCCGCCATCGGCCTGACCAAGGAGCGGCTGCGCAAGGAGGTCGCCGCCAAGGCCGAACTGCGCGCGGAGGAGCGCGTGGTGGACGCGCTGTGTGGCGAGAGCGCCAGCCCGGAGACGCGGCAGAAGTTCCGCAAGATGCTGCGCGAGGGCACGCTGAACGACCGCGAGATCGAGATCCAGGTGGCCGACACCGGGGCCGGCGGCCTGCCGACCTTCGACATCCCCGGCATGCCGGGTGCCCAGATGGGCATGCTGAACCTGAACGACATCTTCGGCAAGGCGCTGGGCGCACGCACCAAGTCCCGGCGCATGACCGTCGCCGAGAGCTATACCGTTCTGATGGCGGAAGAGTCGGACAAGCTGCTTGACCAGGAAAAGGTCGTTTCGGAAGCGATCCAGGCGGTGGAGCAGAACGGCATCGTCTTCCTGGACGAGATCGACAAGATCTCCGCCCGCTCCGACTACAAGGGCGGCGCCGACGTCAGCCGCGAGGGCGTGCAGCGCGACCTGCTGCCGCTGATCGAGGGCACGACCGTCAGCACCAAGCACGGCGCGGTGAAGACCGACCACATCCTGTTCATCGCGTCGGGCGCCTTCCACCTGTCCAAGCCGTCGGACCTCCTGCCGGAGCTTCAGGGCCGCCTGCCCATCCGCGTCGAGCTGAAGGCGCTGGAGCAGGAGGACTTCCGCCGCATCCTGACCGAGCCGGAAGCCAGCCTGATCAAGCAGTACAAGGCGCTGCTGAAGACCGAGGAGGTCGATCTCGTCTTCACCGACGACGCCATCGGCGAGCTGGCCCGCCTCGCCGCGGAGATCAACGCGACGGTGGAGAACATCGGGGCGCGGCGCCTGCACACCGTGCTGGAACGGCTGCTGGAGGACATCAGTTTCACCGCCAGCGACAAGGCCGGCCAGACCGTCACCATCGACGCGGAGACCGTCCGCACCCAGGTGGGCGGCCTCGCCAAGAACGCCGACCTGTCGAAGTTCATCCTGTAGAACGCTTCACGGCGCCGCGGAGCGGTCCGCTCCGCGGCGCGTTTCTCCACCCGCCTTGATCGGCGGGCCGGTTGGCCGTAGACTGGCCGGCGTTTCACCACGGCAGGATGCGCAGAACGATGGATTTCAACCCGACCGCAACGTCTGTTCGTTTCGTCATCGGGGAAATCCGCATCCATGCCCGCTTCCATCGCACCGCCCGCCATCACGCTGGCGAACCTGTCCTGGTCCACGCCTGACGGGCGTTCTGTCCTATCCGGCATCAGCCTGGGGTTCGGCAGCGAACGGACCGGGCTCGTCGGCCGCAACGGCACCGGAAAATCGACTCTTCTCAAGCTGATGGCCGGCGCGCTGCGTCCGCGATCGGGGACGGTGTCCGTCCGCGGCAGCCTGGGAATCCTGCACCAAAACCTGACGGTGAGGCCGGACGATACGGTCGCCGGGCTGTTCGGTGCGACGGCCATGCTGGACCTGCTGCGCCGTGCCGAGCGGGGTGACGCCGATGCCGACACGCTGGCCGAGGTGGACTGGACGCTGGAAGCGCGCATCCGGTCCGCGCTTGGCCGGGTGGGGCTGGAGGCGGAGCCCGAGACGCTGCTGATCCGCCTGTCGGGCGGCCAGCGCACCCGCGCGGCCCTGGCGGCGGCGGTCTTCGCGGAACCCGACGTCCTGCTGCTGG
This sequence comes from Azospirillum isscasi, assembly GCF_030849505.1. Taxonomy (GTDB): domain Bacteria; phylum Pseudomonadota; class Alphaproteobacteria; order Azospirillales; family Azospirillaceae; genus Azospirillum; species Azospirillum isscasi. The sequence continues at coordinate 2,967 of NZ_JAUJFI010000118.1, forward strand.
ACGAACCGACCAACGATCTCGACCACGCGGGGCGGGAGGCGGTCGTCGGGCTGCTGGCCTCCTGGCGGGGTGGGGCGGTGGTCGTCAGCCATGACCGCGACCTGCTTGAGCGCATGGACGCCATCGTCGAGCTGACGTCCCTGGGCGCCACCTCCTACGGCGGCAACTGGAGCCACTACCGGGCGTGCCGGGCGCTGGCTCTCGACGCCGCCCGCCACGATCTGGCGGACGCCGAAAAGCGCGTGGCGGAGGCGGCCCGGACGGCGCAGGCCACCGCCGAACGCAAGGCGCGCAAGGACGGGGCGGGCCAGCGCAAGGCGGCGAAAGGCGACCTGCCGCGCATCCTCCTCGGCGGACGGAAGGAGCGCAGCGAGGCCACCGGCGGCGAGAACGCCCGCCGGGCCGCCCAGCAGCGGGACGACGCGCTCGACGCCGTGGCCGCCGCCCGCGCCCGCATCGAGGTCCTTCAGCCGATGTCGGTCGTCCTCCCCTCCACCGGCCTGCCGCCCGGCAGGACCGTGCTGGCGCTCGACGAGGTCACCGCGGGCTATGAAGCCGGAAGACCGGTCGTCCGCGGCCTGTCCTTCACCGTCACCGGCCCGGAGCGCGTCGCCATCACCGGACCCAACGGGTCCGGCAAGACGACCGTGCTGGGCCTCGTCGCGGGCCATCGGACCCCCTGGTCCGGGACGGTCCGCACCATCGCCGGCGCCGCCATGCTCGACCAGCGGGTGAGCCTTCTCGACCCGTCGGCGACGATCTTGGACAATTTCCGGCGCCTCAACCCGCAGGCGGGGGAGAACGCCTGCCGGGCCTCGCTGGCCCGTTTCATGTTCCGCGCCGACGCCGCGTTGCAGCGCGTCTCGGCCCTCAGCGGCGGGCAGACGCTGCGCGCCGGGCTTGCCTGCGTCCTGGGCGGCGGCGCCCCTCCGCCCCTTTTGATCCTGGACGAGCCGACCAACCACCTGGACATCGATTCCATCGAGGCGGTGGAAGCCGGGTTGCGCGCCTATGACGGGGCTCTGCTGGTGGTCAGCCACGACGAGGCCTTCCTCGGCGCCATCGGGATCACGCGCCGGCTGGTGCTCACCAGTCCGTCAGGAAGCGTTCCTTCGGCAGGTGGATGACCACCGAGGTGCCGGCCCCCTCCAGGGAGCGGATTTCCAGCCGGCCGCCGTGCCGCTCCACCAGCGATTTGGCGATGGACAGGCCCAGCCCGATCCCCTCGAACCGGCGGGCCAGGGAGGAATCGCCCTGAACGAAGGGCTGGAACACGTTTTCCAGACGGTCGTCCGGGATGCCGACGCCGCTGTCGAACACCTCCGCCACCAGGGCGCCCGCGGAATCCACGCGGGCCGACACGCCGATGCGCCCGCCTTCGGGGGTGAATTTGATGGCGTTGGACAGGAGATGCAGCAGCACCTGCTTCAGCGCCCGCGGATCGGCCAGAAGGGGCGGCAGCTCGGTGGCGATGTCCGCCTCCACATGGAGCTTGCCGCGCTCCGCCCGCTTGGCGACCAGACGCACGCAGGACACCACCACGTCCCGGAAATCGCAGAGCGCCTCGTCCAGATCGACCCGGCCGGCCTCGATGGTCGCCATCTCCAGAAGGTCGTTGATGTTGGCCAGCAGCAGCTCGCCCGACCGTTTGATCTCCGCCGCGAAGTTGACGTACATGGGGTTTTCCAGCGACCCCAGCATCTGCTGGTGGATCACGTCGGCGAAGCCCAGGATGCCGTTCAGCGGCGTGCGCAGCTCGTGGCTCATGTTGGCGAGGAAGGCGGTCTTGGCGCGGTTGGCCAGCTCCGCCGCCTCCTTGGCCTCGATCAGCGCCTGCTCGGCGGCCTTGAAGGCGCTGAGGTCGCGCAGCATCGCGACGAAGACGTGGAACCCCGGCAGGTCGATCTCCGACAGGGACAGCCAGACCACCATGGCGCTGCCGTCCCGCCGCAGGACCGTCACCTCCCGCCCGACGCCGATGACCTGCCGCACCCCCGTCTCCGCGTAGCGGCGCATGTGGCCGTCGTGCTTCGCGGCGTCGTCCGGAGACATCAGCACGGTGATGTGCCGGCCGGTCAGGTCGTCCGGGCTGTAGCCGAGAAGCTGCTCCGCCGCCTGGTTGGCGGACAGGATGAGGCCGCGGGCGTCAACGGTCAGGATCGTCTCGACCGCCTGTTCCACGATGGCGCGGTTGCGCGCCTCGCTGCGCTGAAGCTCCTCGTCGGCGGCGCGGGCGGTGGTCACATCCTCGATCGCCGCGGCCACCGCCTGCACCCGCCCGTCCGGGCCGTGCAGGCAGGACGGGCGCATGGCGGCGCGCATCACGCCGCCGTCGGCGCGCAGAAACCGCTTCTCGAAGGGGCCCGGCACCGCCTCGCCCCGCACGACCCGTCCGAAGCGCAGGCTTTCCCAGGCCCAGTCCTCGGGGTGGGTGATGTCGGCCAGATGCCGTCCGGCCATGTCCGCGGCCCGGTATCCCAGATTGCGCGCGAAGGCGGCGTTGGCGGCGAGGATGCGCCCGTCCGTCCCGGCCAGGACCATGCCGACCGACGCGCCTTCGAAGATCATGCGGAACTGGGCATCCGCGACACCGTCCCGCGGCGTCACGGACCCGACCTCGGCGGTCATACGATAATCCCGTCTGGTCAAGCCTGAATTTGGGGTAACCCGGCCCGAAATCTAAAGGATTTCAGGGGGCGAAAGCGAACGCGAAACGTCCGGTTGACATCCTCGAAGGTGCGACTGATTAACCCACAAGGCAAATCGGGCCGCCCGCTCGCGCTGCCCGCTTCTTGCCGCTCCCCATTCTACCGGCGCCTTGGCCCTGTCCGCCGCCGCACCGCCGGACCGCCGCGGGCCGGCGCCTCGTCCAGCAGCACGAGCAGCCGCTCCAGCGTCCCGTCGTCCAGGCCGTGGATGCGCTCCGCCAGACGGTTCGCCAGTTCGGTGGCCTTGGGGCTGAGGCCGGCGGTGTCCACCGTCACCCGCGGGTGCGACAGGTCGGCCAGCCGTTCCAGCTCCTCCGCCTCGTCCCAGATGATGCCGAAATAGGCGCAGATCTGCCGGACGAGCTGGGGGGAGGGCTGGCCCCGCTTGCCATGCTCCAGCGCCGACAGATAAGCCGAGGAGATGTGGAGGTCCGTCGCCATCTGCTTGAGCGTCACGCCCTTGCCCTCGCGCAGCGCGCGGACCCGTTCGCCGAAGGGTGTCATCGCGGTTCCGCCCTACCGATGCCAGCCCTGGTGATGATCGCGCCGTCGCTTGATGAGGACGTACAGCGCCCCGTCGCCGCCGTGGCGGGGCTGCGCCGGACGGACGGCCAGCACCATCGGGCGCAGGGGGGAGTCGGCCAGCCAGCGCGGCACCGATTGGCGCAGCACGCCGGCCCCGCCCATGCCCCCCTTGCTGTAGGTGCCCTTGCCGGTGATGACCAGCACGCAGCGCCGTCCCTCGTGCCAGGCGCGGTGGACGAAGCCCGACAGGGCGCCGTGGGCCTGCGCCTGGCTCATGCCGTGCAGGTCGATGCGCCCGTCGATCTCCATCTCGCCGCGCGTGAAGCGGTCGGCGGTGCGGCGGTCGATGTTGTCGACGTTGCCCAGGGTCAACGGCGGCTGCGACGGGCGTCCGCCCTTCGGCACGCCGCCGCGCGGCGGCACCGTGGGGGGAGGGGAGGCGGTGGTGGCGACCGGTTCCGGCTCCGTGGCGGGGACGGCGGGCGGTTCCGGGTCCTCGACGGTGCGGCCCGGCATCGGCTCGGCGTCGCGCATGGCGATCCGCCACAGCCGCCGCTCCTCGGTGGTGACCGAGCGGCGGCGGCTCATGCTGCGGACCTCGGCGCGGACCATCCGGGCGCGCGGGTCGGGGATCGGGACGGATCAAACACGGCTGAACACGGGTTCCGGCACGGAGAACTCTCCGATAAACCCTTGAACGCTCAGCCTTGTCAATCCTCCACCAGCAGAATGTGGAGGCGCCGCGGCCCGTGGGCGCCCAGCTCGATCCGCATCTCGATATCGCCGGTCCGCGACGGTCCCGTGATGAAGTTCACCGTGCGGGGCAGGGCACCGCCTCCCCCGGCGGCGCGCAGCCGGTCCCAGGCGTCCTCCATGGTGCCGACGATCTGGCCGCGCGTCAGCACGACGATGTGGGTGTCGGGCAGGAAATTCAGCGTGGTCGGTCGTTCCGCCCCCGAAAGGAGCATGAGCGTCCCGGTTTCCGCCACCCCGGCGAAGGCGCCGGTCAGCGACGCGCCGTCGGTGTCGCGGGCGCGGCCCCTGGTCACGGTCAGGGTCGGGCGGCGGTCCCAGGGGATGGGGTCCAGCGCGGCGTCCGGGGCCACGCGGACCTCGGCGGGCAGGTTCAGCCCGGCCAGATAGTCGGCCACGGCGCCCGGCACGTCCGCCATCCCGCCCAGCAGCTCCACCGTCGCGGAGACCTCCGCCGCCATGGCGGCGAACAGCTCCACCTGCCGGTCGTGGGGAAGCTGGGCGCGGGCCGGGATCAGGTTGCGCGGGTGGGTGGCGAGGCGCCGGCGGGCCTCCTCCGACCCCTCGGCGGAGTTCAGCGCCTTGCGGATGCCGCCCAGGATCTGGGCGCGGGCGGATTGGCTGTCGGCCATGGTCAGCGCTTCCCCTTCTTGTCGGCCAACGTCTTCTCGACCGTCTGTTTCTCGGCCCACATCTGCTGGAAGGTCCTGCCCTCCGGCGCCGGCATGTCGCGGTGTTGCGTCCAGCCTTGGGCCAGCGGCAGGCTGGCGAAGCGCCCCTTGCCGCGGCCCAAGGCCCCCAGCGCCCGCACCGCCATGCGGGCGGCGGCGTGGTACAGCGCCGGGCGCCGCGCGAACCAGCCCCACAGGGCCAGCCCCCGGCGCATGGCGGCGGGCTGGAGATTCTGTTCGAACTCCTTCTCCCGCCAGTGGCGCATCATCTTGGGCAGGGGGATGCGCATGGGGCAGACCGCCTCGCACCGCCCGCAGAAGGTGGAGGCGTTGGGCAGGTGCCCGGCCTCCTTCACCCCCAGCAGGGCCGGCTGCATCACCGACCCGATCGGCCCCGGATAGACCCAGCCGTAGGCGTGCCCGCCGACCGAGCCGTAGACCGGGCAGTGGTTCATGCAGGCGCCGCAGCGGATGCAGCGCAGCACCTCCTGGAACTCGGTTCCCAGAAGCGCCGACCGTCCGTTGTCGAGCAGGACGACGTGGAACTCCTCCGGCCCGTCGAGGTCGCCGGGGCGGCGCGGCCCGGTGGAGAAGGTGGTGTAGGCCGACGCCTCCTGTCCGGTGGCGGAGCGCGCCAGCAGGCGCAGCACCAGGGCGGCGTCCTCCAGCGTCGGCACCACCTTGTCGATGGTGGCGATCACCACATGGACGCGGGGCAGGATCTGCGTCAGGTCGCCGTTGCCCTCGTTGGTCACGATGACGGTGGAACCGGTCTCCGCCACCATGATGTTGGCCCCGGTGATGCCGACGTCCGCCTGCTGGAACTTGCGGCGCAGCACCTGCCGCGCCTCAGCGATCAGGACCTTGGGCTCGTCCAGCACGCGGTCCGCCGGCAGGTCGGTGTGGGCCTGGCGGAAGGTGCCCTCCACGTCCTTCTTGGACAGGTGGAAGGCGGGCGCGATGATGTGGCTGGGCGGCTCGCGGCGGAGCTGGATGATGTATTCGCCCAGATCCGTCTCGATGGGGGTCAGGCCGTTGGCCTCAAGGTAATCGTTGATCCCGATCTCCTCGGAAATCATCGACTTGCCCTTGGTGACGGTCTTCGCATCGACCTTGCGGCAGATGCCCAGGATGGCGTCGCGCGCCTCCTGGTCGGTGCGGCACCAGTGCACATGGCCGCCCTGCCCGGTCACCTTGCTCTCGAAGGCTTCCAGATAGGTGTCGAGGTTCGCCAGGACGTGGTTCTTCAGGTCGCGGCCCTGGTCGCGGAGCGCCTCGAACTCCGGCAGCCGGTCGGCGGCCTGCTTGCGGCGGTTGACGAAACCGGCGGGCGCGATGGCCAGGACCTTCTGAAGCCGCTCGTCGCTCAGCGCCTTGCGGGCGTTCTCGGGGAAGGCGTGGGTGGTGGGCTGCATGGGGTTACGCCCTCCCACTTTTCATCGGCTCGCCAATCGGGGGCGTGTCGGTGACGCCGGCCAGCACCTCCGCCACATGGCGCACGCGGACGGCGGAGCCCTCGCGCTTCAGCTTGCCGGCCATGTTCAGCAGGCAACCCATGTCGCCGGCCAGCAGCGTGTCGGCCCCGGTGCCCTTGACGTCCGCCGTCTTGGCCTCGACCATGCGGTTGGAGATGTCCGGGTACTTGACGCAAAAGGTGCCGCCGAAGCCGCAGCAGACCTCCGCCCCCGGAAGCTCGTTCAGGGTCAGCCCTTCCACCTTCGCCAGCAGGCGGCGCGGCTGCTCCTTGACGCCCAGCTCGCGCAGGCCCGAGCAACTGTCGTGGTAGGTGACGGTGCCGCCGTACTGCGCGCCGGTGTCCGTCACCCCCAGCACGTCGGTCAGGAAGGACACCAGTTCGTGCGTGCGCGCCGACAGGTGCCGCGCCCGCGCCGCCCAGGCCGGGTCGTCGGCCAGAAGCTCCGGATAATGCTTGCGGATCTGCCCGGCGCAGGAGCCGGAGGGGACGACCACATGGTCGAACCCCTCGAAGGCGGCGATGGTGCTGCGGGCCAGGTCCCGCGCGGTCGCCCGGTCGCCCGCGTTGAAGGCCGGCTGGCCGCAGCAGGTCTGGGAGGCGGGCACCTCGACCGTGCAGCCGGCGTCCTCCAGCAGCTTCACCGCGGCGAAGCCGACCGTCGGGCGGTAGAGATCGACGAGGCAGGTGACGAACAGCCCCACTCTGGGGGCGGGGCGCGTGTCGGTCATGATGTCCTGTTGTTCTTCTGTGCTTATCCCCGTGGGTGGCGACTGTAGGTGGTCGTACCGGCTCTGGCAACGGGGCGGGGGTCCGCTGGTCGTTTAACCGCGGCAGAATCCACCGAGTAATTTACCACAGAGACACGGAGACACAGAGGCGCGCGGTCGGCTCTCTGTGTCTCCGTGTCTCTGTGGTTCATCCTCTTTCCAGAGACGGATGCCCACGCGACAGGGCAACCATCGTCAAACCACCAGCCCCACGGCGATCGTGCACATGACGACGCCGATGCCGGTGTCCAGCACCCGCCACGCGCCGGGCCGCGCGAAGACGGGCCGCAGAAGGCGCGCGCCGTAGCCCAGGGCGAAGAAGAACAGGAAGGACGCCGCCATCGCCCCCAGCGCGAAGGCGTCCTTGCTCTCCGCGAACTGCGCGGACACCGACCCGACCAGCACCACCGTGTCCAGATAGACGTGCGGGTTCAGCCAGGTCAGCGCCAGACAGGTCGCCAGCGTCGCGCCGAGCCCCGCCGGAACCGCCGCCGCCGGGTTCAGCGCGCCGCCCGACCGGAAGGCCGACCGGAAGCTGCGCAGCCCATAGACCAGCAGGAAGGCCGCCCCGGCGTAGCGGGTCGCCGTCTCCAGCCACGGCAGCCAGTGAACGGCCTGTGCGAAGCCGCCGACCCCGGCCAGGATCAGCAGGGCGTCGGACAGCGCGCAGGTCAGGCAGACGGCCAGGATATGCTCCCCGCGCAAGCCCTGGCGGAGCACGAAGGCGTTCTGCGCACCGATGGCGACGATCAGGCTGAGGCCGAGCAGAAGGCCGGGAAGGAAGGCGGACAGCATGGCGGCCCCGTTCTTTGCCAAATCCATTGGAAGAGGCCGTTCCGCTACCATGGCGATCCGAATTAGAATAACTAAAGTCCCTTATCCTGATTAAGGAACGCTAATCCATGCTGGATTACGCGCTGCTCGCCGCGCTGGCCGCGGTCATCCGCAACGGCAGCTTCGAACGGGCGGCGCAGCAGCTTCACGTCACCCCCTCCGCCGTGTCCCAGCGGGTGAAGCTGCTGGAGGAGCGGATGGGGACGATCCTGGTGGTGCGCGGATCGCCCTGCACCGGCACGCCCGCGGGCCTGCGGCTGAGCCAGCATGCGGAGCGGGTGACCCTGCTGGAAAGCGAATTGCGGGACGAGCTTCCGGGCATCCGGCAGGACGGGCCGGCGGTGACGGTGCGGATCGCGGTGAACGCCGACAGCCTCGCCACATGGTTCGTCCCCGCCATGGCCGAAACGCCGGACGTGCTGTTCGACCTCGTTCTGGACGATCAGGACCACAGCGCCGACTGGCTGCGCCGGGGGGAGGTGCTGGCGGCGGTGACGGCCAGCGCCCAGCCGGTGCAGGGCTGCGACAGCACTCCCTTGGGCGCGCTGCGCTACGTCGCGACGGCCAGTCCGGACTTTCTCCGCCGGCATTTTCCCGATGGGGTGGACGCGGCGTCGCTCGCCCGCGCGCCGCGCCTGACCTTCAACAGCAAGGACCGGCTCCAGACGCAGTGGACACGGCTGGCCTTCGGCACGGAGATCGCCTCGCCGACCCATTGGATGCCCTCCACCCACGCCTTCGTGGACGCGGCGCTGGCCGGGCTCGGCTGGGGGATGAATCCGGAAACGCTGGTCGCCGCGCATCTGCGCGACGGGCGGCTGGCGGCGCTGGTGCCGGACCGGCCGCTGGACGTGCCGCTCTGCTGGCAGCGCAGCCGCATCGCCAGCCGCACCCTGGCCGACGTCACGCGCGCTGTGTTGACGACGGCGCGCGCCCGCTTGACGCAAGCGTGACGGTCACCGGTTCCCCGCCGGCACCAGGACGCTCGCCAGGAACAGCGCCGCGGCGGCGACCACGATGCTCGGCCCGCCGGGCAGGTCCCAGGAGAGGGAGGAGAACAGCCCGCCCAGAACCGCGGCGATCCCGAAGACCGAGGCCAGCGCGGCCATCGCCTCCGGCGTGCGGGAGAAGCGGCGGGCCGCCGCCGCCGGGATGATGAGAAGCGAGGTGATCAGCAGGATGCCGACGATCTTCATCGCCGCGGCGATCACCAGCGCGATCAGCAGCATGAAGGCCAGCCGCAGCGCCTCCACCGGCATGCCCTCGACCCGCGCCAGATCCTCGTCCACCGTCACCGCCAGCAAGCGCCGCCACAGCAGCAGCAGCCCGCCCAGCGCCGCCGCCCCGCCGCCGTAGATCCAGGCCAGATCCGCGGGGGTGACGCTCAGGATGTCGCCGAACAGATAGGCCACCAGATCGACGCGCAGCGTCTCCAGGAAGGCGATGGCGACGAGGCCCAGCGACAGCGACGAATGCGACAGGATGCCCAGCACCGTGTCCGAGGCCAGCGCGCGGCGCCGTTGCAGCCCGACCAGCGCCAGCGCCAGCGCGACGCAGACCCCGACCACCCCGACCAGCGGGTTGACGCCCAGAAGGAAGCCCAGCGCGACCCCCAGCAGGGCGGAATGGGCCAGCGTGTCGCCGAAATAGGCCATCCGCCGCCACACCACGAAGGACCCCAGCGGACCGGCGACCAGCGCCAAGCCGCAGCCGGCGGCCAGCGCGCGCAGAACGAAATCATCCATGGCAGCAGTCCCCGTCATGGCCGGGCACCACGGCGCCGTCGGTGGCGTGCGCGTGGTCGTGGTGGTGGACATAGACGGCCAGCGCGTCGGCGTGGCCGCCGAACAGGGCGCGGTATTCCGGGTGGCGCCGCACGTCCTCCGGCGCGCCCTGGCAGCAGACATGGCCGTTCAGGCACAGCACCCGGTCGGTGCGGGCCATCACCGTGTGCAGGTCGTGGCTGACCAGAAGCACCCCGCAGCCGCGGGTCCGGCGCAGCGTCTCGATGCGCCCGAACAGCTCCGCCTGCCCATGCACGTCCACCGCCTGGTCCGGCTCGTCCAGCACCAGAAGATCCGGGTCGCTCAGCAGGGCGCGGGCCAGCAGAACCCGCTGCATCTCGCCGCCGGACACGCTCTGCACCGGGCTGCCGGAGAGGTGGGAGACGCCGGCCTCCTCCAGCGCGGCGCCGATGCGGGCGTCGGTCACCGGGCGCCACAGCGACAGGAAGCGGCGGACCGTCAGGGGCAGGGTGGCATCGACCGTCAGGCGCTGCGGCATGTAGCCGATGCGCAGGCCCCGGCGCCGCTCCACCGCCCCGGACGAGGCGCGGACGAGGCCCAGCACGGCGCGCACCAGCGTCGTCTTGCCGGCGCCGTTGGGGCCGATCAACGTGACGATCTCGCCGGGCCGCACCTCCAGGTCCACACGGTCGAGGATCGTCCGCCCGCCCAGCCGCACCGTCAGACCCCGCGCGTCCACCAGGGGAGGGGCCAGGGAAGGGACCGGTGATCGCGCCGCATGGTGGGCCGCGTGATGGATTGACATGTTATGTTATAACGTGACATTGCTGGGAACGAAGACAGCTATGCGCCGGAAACGCCCGGCTGTCCAGCCAGTCGATGAGGAAATCACCCATGCGCCCTGTGATGCGCCATCTGCCGCCCTCCGTTGTTGCCGCGATCCTGCTCGCCGCGTCCCCGGCGCTGGCCGATGCGCCGAAGGTCGTCGCCTCCATCAAGCCGGTCCATTCCCTGGTCGCCGCGGTGATGGAGGGGGTGGCGGAACCGGCGCTGATCGTGCGCGGCGCCGCGTCCCCCCACACCTACGCGATGAAGCCGTCCGACGCGAAGGCGCTGGCCGCCGCCGACCTCGTCTTCTGGGTCGGGCCGGAGCTGGAGAGCTTTCTCGACAAGCCCCTGAAGGCGAATGCGAAGAAGGCCACATCCGTCGAATTGCTGGAGGCGCCGGGGGTCACCCTGCTCGACGCCCGCGAAGGCGGCGCCTGGGAGGCCCACGACCACGGGCACAAGCATGACCACGGGCACGCCCATGGGGAGGGGCACGGGCATGAGGAGGTGAACACCCACGTCTGGCTCGATCCGGCCAACGCCCGCGCCATGGTCGCGGCCATCGCCGAGGCCCTGTCGGCCAAGGACCCGGCCAACGCCGCCGCCTACACGGTCAACGCCGGCCGCACCGCGCGGTCCATCGACGCGCTCGACGCCGAGCTGAAGGCGGCGCTGGCCCCGGTGGCCGGCAAGCCCTTCGTCGTCTTCCACGACGCCTACCAGTATTTCGAGGCGCATTACGGCCTGAACGGCGTCGGCGCCATCACCGTGAATCCGGAACGCCGCCCCTCCGCCAAGCGCCTGTCGGAGATCCGCGCCAGGATCACCGGCCTCGGCGCCGCCTGCGTCTTCGCCGAACCGCAATTCGAACCGGCCCTGGTGGACACCATCGTGGACGGCACCCGGGCGAAGAAGGGCGTGCTCGATCCCGAAGGGGCGGAGCTGAAGGACGGCCCCGGTCTCTACCCCGCCCTGATGCGCGGCATCGCCGCGTCGCTGAAGGACTGTCTCGGTTCCTGAGGCTTCTCGGCTCTTAAGCCTTGCCCGCGCCTGTGCTAGACCCGTGTCGGAATTCTCCCAGGGAGGCAGGCATGAAGATCGGGGTCGTCGGGTGCGCGGGGCGCATGGGGCAGATGCTGGTGCGCGAGATCGCCGCCACGCCGGGCTGCACGCTGGCCGGCGGCACGGAGCGGGTGGGCGGCCCCGCGCTCGGCAAGGACCTCGGCACCCTCGCCGGGATCGGGCCGCTGGGCGTCGTCGCCATTGACGACGCGGCGGCGCTGTTCGCGGAAGCCGATGCGGTGATCGACTTCACCAGCCCCGACGCCACCGTCCGCCACGCGGCGCTGGCCGCCCAGTCGGAAACGGTGCTGGTCATCGGCACCACCGGCATCGGCCCGGCCCAGCAGGAGGCCATCGCCCAGGCCGCCACCCACACCCCCATCGTGCAGTCGCCGAACATGTCGCTGGGCGTCAACCTGTTGCTGGCGCTGGTGGAGCAGGTGAGCCGCGCGCTGGGCGACGACTTCGACATCGACATCCTGGAGATGCACCATCGCCGCAAGGTGGACGCCCCTTCGGGCACGGCGCTCGGCCTCGGCCATGCGGCGGCGGCGGGGCGCGGGGTGGCGCTGGAGGATGTTTGGCAGAAGGTCCGCGACGGCCACACCGGCGCCCGCCCGCGCGGCGAGATCGGCTTCGCCACGCTGCGCGGCGGCGACGTGATCGGCGACCACACCGTGTTCTTCGCCGGGGACGGGGAGCGGATCGAGCTGACCCACAAGGCGTCGGGCCGCCAGATCTACGCCAAGGGCGCCGTCCGCGCCGCACTCTGGGCCAACGACAAGCAGCCGGGCCTCTACAGCATGAAGGACGTGCTGGGCCTCTGACCCATCAGGCCGCTTCGTCCTCCGGCATGGCGTTGCCCTGTTCCCAGGCGAGCAGGGCGCGCTTGCGCGGGACGCCGTAGCGGTAGTTGTGGATGATCCCCGACTTCTGGATCACCCGGTGGCAGGGGATCAGCACGCAGACCGGGTTGCGCCCGACCGCCGCCCCCACCGCCCGCATGGCGGTCGGCTGGCCGATGGCGCGGGCCACGTCCTCGTAGCTGACGACGGCGCCCGAGGGGATGCGCAGAAGCGCCTCCCACACCTTGATCTGGAAATTGGTGCCCTTCATCAGCAGGCGCAGCGGCTCACGGTCCTGCCCGTCCCAGCGGAAGGCGCGGGCCGCCGCCGGGCGGGTGGCGTCGGCGTCCTCGACCAGACGGGCGGCGGGCCAGGCGGCGGCCATCTCGGCCAGCGCGTCGTGCCCGTCCTCCTCCTCGGCGAAGCTCAGCCAGCAGACGCCGCGTTCGGTGGTGGCGACCAGCGACGGGCCGAAGGGTGTCGCGTGCAGACCCCAGCGGATGGTCAGCCCGCCGCCCAGCGTCTTGTACTCGCCCGGCGTCATCGCCTCGCAGGCGACGAACAGGTCGTGCAGCCGCGACGGGCCGGACAAGCCGACATCCAGCGCCACGTCGAGCACGCTGTGGTTCTCGGCGAGCAGCCGCTTGGCGTTGTCCAGGGTCAGGAACTGCAGGAAGCGCTTCGGGCTGATCCCCGCCCATTGGGTGAACAGCCGTTGGAAATGGAAGGGGCTCATGCCCGCGACCTCGGCCAGCTCGTCCAGCGCCGGCTGGTCCTGCCAGTTCTCCACCAGATGGCGGATGGCGGCGGCGATGGCGCGGTGGCGCCGTGCGTCAAGCGGGTCGGCGGCGGGATTCAGGCACGGCATGGCGATTCACTCCCAGACTCCATGACCGGCGCAGGATGCGCCGCCGGAGCGGGCCGACCAACCCGATTCTTGCGGCGCCTGCCGTGCCGTCAGGGAACCGGTTCGGGGTGGCAGGGGGCGCGGCGCCAGACGCCCAGCGCGTCCCGCAGCGCCCTGGCGAAGTCCGCCCGCTCGTCCGGCGTCAGGAAGGCGCCGACGGTCACCGACTGCCCGTGCGAGGTGAGGGTCACCTGACTTTCGTGCCGGGGCGGGTCGTCCATGGTGACGCGCAGCCAGTTGGGCTGGAAGCTCCAGCGCCGTTCCGGCTTGTTCCAGGCGACGCGCTGGACGGTCAGGTCGGCGTCGGTCAGGCGCACCCGCTCGTACAGCCGGGCGGAACGGTTGTTGACGCGGAAGGCCAGCCACAGGATCACCACGTCCAGCCCGCAGAAGGGCACCACCGGCCAGGCCCCGTTGGCGGCGAAAAGGACGGCGATCAGCAGGTTGACGAGGATCACCACCCCCATCAACACCCGGAATCCGCTCCGCCCCAGGCTGCGGTGGGGATGCAGGATCGCGTCGAAGAAGACGCGGGGCGCCGGGGGCAGGGTATGACGGGCCATGGTCATAGGCGCAACCTACTATGACTCGGGGGTGCGTTCCAGCGGAGTTCCTCGCGGCGTGTTTGCATGGACGGTCGAGGTCCCGCTATGGTGTGCGCCATGAAGCCCGCCGCCGTTCAGGAATTCTTCCGCCGCCTCAGCGCCGCCAATCCGGAGCCGAAGAGCGAGCTGGACTACATCAACCCCTACACCCTGCTGGTCGCCGTCGTGCTGTCGGCGCAGGCCACGGATGTGGGTGTCAACAAGGCCACCGGCCCGCTGTTCCGGATCGTCACCACGCCCCAACAGATGGTGGATCTGGGGGAGGAACGGCTGCGCGGCTGCATCAAGACCATCGGCCTGTTCAACACCAAGGCCAAGAACGTCATCAGGCTGTCGGAAATCCTGGTCGCCCAGTATGGCGGCGAGGTGCCGCGCGACCGCGAGGCGCTGGAAACCCTGCCCGGCGTCGGGCGCAAGACCGCCAACGTGGTGCTGAACGTCGCCTTCGGCGAGGAAACCATCGCGGTGGACACCCACATCTTCCGCGTCGGCAACCGCACCGGCCTCGCCCCCGGCAAGACGCCCGACGCGGTGGAGGCGAAGCTGCTGAAGGTGGTCCCCAAGACCTACCGCCGGCACGCCCACCACTGGCTGATCCTGCATGGCCGCTACGTCTGCAAGGCCCGCAAGCCCGACTGTCTGGTCTGCCCGGTCAGCGACCTGTGCGGCTTCAAGGACAAGGTTCTGCCGGCGGCGGTGTGATCCGGGCCCGGTAAAAAAGCCCTCTCCCCTGGGGAGAGGGGTGGGTGAGGGGGCGGTGCGCCCGGCAGGGCGGAGAAAAGTGCTTGTTTCGCCCCGTTGGTGTGCCTCCGGCACCCCCCTCATCCTGACCTTCTCCCCCCTGGGGAGAAGGAACAGGGATCGGCGCGTTTAACGGCGTTTAAAAACCACCGTCCGTCAGCCGTCCACCACGATGGGGTCCAGCGCCGCCGGAGCAACGGCCGCCGCCGGGGCCGCTTCCACCGGGGCCGCGGCGGGCTTGGCCGCCGGGGTGTACTTGCCGATCTCGCCGTTCAGAAGGGCGCCGGCCTCCACCGCAAGTTCGCCGTACTTGATCGAGCCGTGGATGCTGCCGGTGGAGCGCACGGTCAGACGGCCGCGCACGACGATGTCGCCCTCGAACCGCCCGCCGATGTCGGCCTCGTCGATCTCGACCGCGCCCTTGAACAGGCCGGTCTCGGCGATTTCGATGGAACGGCCCTCGCGCAGCTTGGCCTCAACCGTGCCTTCCACGACCAGCACGTCGCAGGACCCGATCTCGCCGTTCAGGGAGATGTCGCGCCCGACGATCAGGCGGCGCTGGTCGCTGGCCAGCGGGGCGGCGGGCGCCGGGGCCGGAGCGACCGGGGCAGCGGCGGGGACCGCAGCCGGG
>NZ_JAUJFI010000119.1 GCF_030849505.1 Azospirillum isscasi
ATGGACCGCCGCCGCCGTCCACCCGCTCCAGCCGTCGCAGGCCGCCTGGCTGCGGATGGTGCGCGGGGCCTCCTTCGGGATCGCCGCGCCCGGCGCGCGGGCCGCCGTCGAGACCGGCGCCATGGACCGGCTGTTCGTGGCGGGCGACGGAACCCCGGCCCTGCTGGGCGTGCCGCCCGGAGGGGTCTATGAGGGCGAGCGGTTTCCCCTTCCCGGCGACCGCCTGACCGGCGCCCGCCAGCTGCTGAAGGAGGCGCTGCGCATCGTCGGCGAGGCCAGGGACGGCCAGCCGATCGGGTCCGACGCCATTTCGCGCCGGCTGCGCGGCGCCCGCGACATCCTGCTGCCGCTGGCCGAGGCTCTGGCCGGACCGGCGGAGGCGGGCGGCGCCTCCCTCTCGATGGGCCCCTTCGCGGAGGAACGGCGCCAGCTTCTCGGCCTCGACCAGGACATGGCGGCGGCGCAGAGCTGGGACGCGGTGGAAGCCATCACCGGCGGGCTCGCCCGGATCATCGACGCGCTGGGCGACGCCGCGCAGGCCGCCGCCGGCGTCCACCTGTCCTACACCGCCGAAGCCGCCTGCGGCCTCCGGCTCGCCGTCCGCTTCAAGGCCGGGTCCGCCGACACCCCGCTTCCCGCCGACCGTCTGGCCGCCGCCGGACGCGCGCTGACGCGCCTGCTCAACGGCGGCTATCCCCAACTGGCGGGCTGGCTGCGCAGCCGGATGCGGGCGCTGGCGCAGCGGATGGCGGAAACCGATCCGTCCGGCAACAGCCGGTTCATCGCCCTGGAGGACGCAGACGAAAGCGCGCGCGGGTGGGCCGTGCGGCTTCTCATCAACCCCGTCCTGCCGGCACCGGCCTGGTTCGCCCTGTTCCAGCGCCTGCACAACGTCCTTCTGATGGCGCTGTCCGCTCTCAAGCTGGAGCTGTACGGGCTTCTGCACCGGCTGGCCGGCGCGGCGCCCGCGGAAAGCCCGGCGGCGGACGGCGGCGGCGGGACGGAGAAGGCCGGGAGCCGGGAAACGGCGGAGTACGGGCTCAACGGCTGCGCCGCCGTGCTGATCGACGTGACCATCCCGCGCCACGGCACGCTGGCCGTCCAGCAGCAGTGGCGGCGCTTCACCGGCGACGTGCGGTTCGAGAACGGCCTGCCGCGGCCCGGGGCGGCCTACCGCATCACGTCGGCCCTGCGGGCGGTCAACACCCTGTGCCGGTCCTCGCCCCCGTCCGGGAACGCGGCGCCGGCCCTGATCGCGCGGCTGCACGGCCTGCTGGCCAAGCAGGACCAGGCCACGGCGGACGGCATCGCGGCGATCCGCGCCCGCATCCGGGAGGGCGTGGTCCCCCGATCCCTGAAGGCTATCGACGGGCTCGGCGACGCCACGGTGCGGCGGCTGCTCGTCGTCATGCTGGAGCAGGTCTGCCAGGGCTACGGGCTTGCCACGGACACGGCGCTGGCGGCGGCCTTCGACGGCTGGTTCGCCGCCAAGCTGCCCGGCTGCGCGGGGCTGGCCGCCCTGCCGGCGACGGTCGCCGGGGCCATCGAGGCGGCCAAGGGCCAGGGCGCCTGGAGCGACGAGGCCACGGCCACCGCGGACGCCGTGGGATTCGGCCTGTGGGTGTCGGCGACCCTGGAAAGCCATTTGGAGAAGCGCGCGTCCTTCCTGCGCGAATGCTTCGGCGGCACCGACCATCCGCTGCGCTTCCTCACCTCCCTGCCCTCCCTGGCGGCGTCGAAGGGGCCGGGCGTCCAGCCGGTGATCGACGGCCCCTGGGCCGCCGCGCTGCACCTGGACCATGGCCGGCCGCGCCAGGGGAACGGCGCAGCCGAAGCCTCCGCCCCCGTCACCATCCGTCTCCAGGACGGCAAGGCCGGCCGTCCGCCGGACGAGGTCCTCGCCGCCGCCGCCTCGCTCATCGAAGACTGGCTGGTCACCCACCGCAGCGGCTTCGCGCTGACGCGCGACGGCGGGCGGCTGACCGTCGTCTGGAATGCCGAGGTGGATCTCGGGCCGTTCCGCTATCGCCCGGTCGGGGCCACGCTTTCCGTGACCGCCGCCCCGCAAGGCGGACCGCCCCCGTCGCTGATCGGGGGGTTGCCCGTCGCCGCCCTGTCCGACACGATCCGGTCGGTCCGCGAGAACCTTGCGCAGACCGACGATTGCGCCGTCCACAGCCGGCTGGCCGGCACGCTGAACGCCCTGACCGCCGCCAGCCTGCGCACCGGAGCGCCCGAGGGCGGCGATCCGTCGGTGACGGCGCTGCGCCAGGGCCGCTGCCGCCATCTGATGCTGAGCAGCGCGGAGCTGGCGCAGGGCGCCGCCGCCGACTACCCGCGGAGCTATTACCCCGACAACGCCTTCCGGATCGGCCTGAACGGCAATCCCGCCGAAACGGCGCTGCGGCTCAGCCTCCCTCCGATCGAGGAGGAGGCCCGGCGGACTCTGGATCTGCTCGTCGTGAACCAGGGCAGCGGCGGACGGGACGCCGATGGGGGACCCCTGCTGTCCCCGGGCCCCTGGACGGCGGAGGCGCTGGCCGGCAGCGTCGTGGCGCCCCTGACGGCGTCCGGACGGACGGTGCGGACGGTGGTGCTGGATTTCCCCTTCTCGGTGCAGATGCTGGAGGTGTTCGCCCCGCTGTGCGCCGGCGAGGGCCGGATCGTCGCGACGCTCGGCGACGGCATGGAGCCGATCATCGACCGGGGGATGTGGGACGCCATCCGCCCGGCGCTGGACCAGGGCGACACCGACTCGCTCCGCGACGCCATCGACGCCCGGGTCGCGGCCATGACCGCCGCCGCGGTGGGGCGCATGCACCTGAACGACTTCCTGACCGCATCCGACGCGGCGATCCACGACCATCTGGCCAGCCATCCCGGCGGCCGGGACGCGGTGTCGCTCCTGCGCTGCCTGAAGCCGGTCGGCGACGTTCTCCGGAACCCGGACACGCCGCTGGACCGCATCGACGAGGTGCTGCAGGCGCTGCGCGGCACCCCGCTGCCCCGGAGCGACTTCGCGGCGGCGGAGCAGTCCCTGCTCGACGCGTTCCCGACCTCCGCCAGGGAGATGACGGCGGACACGCTGGCCCGCTTCCAGGAGGTGCTGCGCCGGCGGGTGGAAGCCGTCCTGTCCGACCCCGCCTTCCGGATCGGCCTGGACCCGGCGTGGCTGGCCGGCCGGCCTCTGTACGGGCCGGCGCCCGACAGCCTGTGGAGCCTGCTCAGCCACCGGTGGGCCAACATCCTGGCGCTCGACCCCGGCCTGTCCCGCGGACCGGCCCGCTTCGCGGTGTTCGACCGCGGGACCGGCGAAATCAGGCTGGTCACCATGGCCGCGTGACACGGCAGCCGCGCCCGAAAGGTTCCGGCCTTTCGGGCGCGGCGTTGCCATGGCGAAGTCACAGTTTCGGCTTTGGCGATCGCGGAATGTCCCGTGGACGTCCGTCGAGACCGGTATGGAGATGACGCGCCGGGACGGGGCCGTAGATGTCCATGATCCCACCCCTCCCGTGATGCCGGCCCGAAGGCCGGCCCGCTCACCCGCGGGCGGCGGCTTCGGGCAGGTTGCGCCGGTACTCCCGCGGACTTTCCCCGACGAGGCGGCGGAAGCTCTTCTCGAAATGGCTGAGGTCGCCGTAGCCGACGTTCATCGCCACCTCGGTGATGGGCAGCCGGCGGTCCGCAGCCAGGATTTCCCGCGCCTTGTGGATGCGGATGCGGCCCAGCAGCCCCTTGAAGGAGGTTTGCAGCTCCGTCCGGAACAGGTAGCTGAGGTGGGAGGGGCTGACATGCGCCTGCCGGGACAGCTCGTCCAGCGTGATCGGATCGGCGAAGCGCTCGCCCAGGAAGACCAGCGCCTTGCGCAGGCCGCCGTGCAGCCGGGCCAGCGCGGCCTGGTCGCGGGTCAGCGCGCAGCGCACCCAATGATCCGCGGGCGCCGGCCGGGGAACCGGTTCGGCGTCCGGATGGGCCTCCGGACGGGAGTCCGGATCGGGGACGGAATCGGCGCTGCGCGGCGGCTCCGCCGGCATGGCGCCGCCGACCATCCAGGGGGCGTGCCGGCGCACGTCGCCATGACGGATCGGCTTGCCCCCGCTCATCACCGCCAGCCGGGCGATCACCCGCTCCAGCTCGAACAGGTTCTCCGGCCAGGAATGGGCCTTGCACAGGGCGATCAGCTCGTCGGTCCGCGTCTCGTCGGCGCGTCCGCCGTGGCGGTCCAAGGCGGCGACGACCAGCGGCTCGATGTCCGCCGGACGGTCGCGCAGCGGCGGCACGGTGGCGCACAGGAAATCCAGCTCGGCCAGCAGCGGGCGGGAGAAGCGCCCCTCGTCCGCCCGCCGCCGCAGGTCCGCGGTGGTCGAGGCGATGACCCGCGGCTCCTCCATACCGCTGGCCATCCCGCTGGCCGCCCCGGTGGCGGAGAGTGTCCAGCCGCCCGGCGCGTCCAGCCATTGGCCGAGCTGGGACGGCATGTGCTGGACGATCTGGCCCTGCAAAGCCGGCGTCATCTCGTCCACGCCGCTGAGGAACAGGGTGCCTCCGGCGGCCCGCGCGAACCACTCGCCGGGCGCGCCCGCCGGGTCCGCCCCGTTGACCTGGACGAAGGGGCCGTCGCGCCGCGGCCCGCAGCCGTGGATCGCCGCGGCGAGCAGCGCCTTCTCCGTCCCGAACTCCCCGGTCAGCAGGACGGGCAGCGCGCTGTGGGCGGCCTGCTCCAGGAAGGCGTCCAGTTCGCGCAGCGCCCGGCTCATGCCGACCATCATCAGGGGCCGCCCGAACCGCCGCTCCGCCCAGCGCCGCACCTCGTAGCGCTTGGCCAGATAACCGCACTGGCGGGCGACGTCGTGCAGGATGGGGGCGTCGTCCGCCGGGCCGTCCGGCGCGCGGTCCAGAACCAGCCGCATTTCCCCCACCGGGGTGTCGGCGTAGGTGATGGGCACCACCACCGCCTCCGGATGGGCCGCGGCGTCGTTGGGATCGCCGTCCGCCGTCCAGCAGAGGCCGCCGTCCGCCCCGTCCCGGGCGAGCACCAGCGTGCCCATGTCCTGAAGCCACAGCGCGCCCCCGCGCAGCGGCGCGCGGTCGGCCAGCCGGCCCATCAGCCCGCCGATCAGGTCCGGCAGGCTGCGGAAATCGGCGGATGCCGGATGCAGAATCTCGTCCAGCGTGCCACAGACGGGCAGACTCATCGCACCGCCTCCGTGGAAAAACCGTGCCGCGCCTTCCGCGAGCGCCGGACCGTGAAGACGAATGCATGCATCGCGGAGCCGCGATGACGGTAATCGGACTGATAGGATCGGATCATGACCGGAATCACCTGCCGCCGTTTCAGACAATGGGTTCACAGCCAATCGACGTTTCATGGCGTCAGGGCGTGAAGACTTCGGCAGACCGGCTTTTTTTCCGGACAAAAGAATGGGCCGCCCGGCATCCGGTTCCCCGGCGCCGGGCGGCCCGTCATGACGGCGAAGGCGTCACCGCGAATGGACCAGCGCCACCGGCTTGCGCTCCGCCCCGGCGTCCGGCGCGGGCTGCGCGTCCTCGGCGTAGGCGCGGCCATAATAGCTGTCCAGAAGGAGCTGCCGGATCTCCGCGACCAGCGGGAAGCGCGGGTTGGCGCCGGTGCACTGGTCGTCGAAGGCGGCCTCGGCGATGGCGTCCAGCCGGGCCAGGAACTCCGCCTCCGGCACCCCGGCGGCCTGGATCGAGGCCGGGATGTCCAGCGTGCGCTTCAGTTCCTCCACCCAGGCCACCAGCCTCTCAACCCGCTCGTGGTCGCGGCTGCCGCCCAGCCCCAGATGCCGGGCGATCTCGGCGTAGCGGGCGACGCCCTTGGGCCGGTCGTACTGGCTGAAGGCGGTCTGCTTGGTCGGGATGTCGGCGGCGTTGTAGCGGATGACGTTGGCGATCAGCAGCGCGTTGGCGACGCCGTGCGGCAGGTGGAACTCCGCCCCCAGCTTGTGCGCCATGGAGTGGCAGACGCCGAGGAAGGCGTTGGCGAAGGCGATGCCGGCCAGCGTGGCGGCGCTGTGCACCTGCTCCCGCGCCTTGGGGTCCCTGGCGCC
This sequence comes from Azospirillum isscasi, assembly GCF_030849505.1. Classification (GTDB taxonomy): domain Bacteria; phylum Pseudomonadota; class Alphaproteobacteria; order Azospirillales; family Azospirillaceae; genus Azospirillum; species Azospirillum isscasi. Next base: position 6,072 of record NZ_JAUJFI010000119.1, read on the forward strand.
GTTGGCGTAGGCGGAGGGGAGATGCTCCTTCAGAAGCTTCAGCGCCTGCAACGCCTGCCCGTCGGTGTATTCGTTCGCCAGGACGGAGACGTAGGCTTCCAGCGCGTGGGTCACCGCGTCGATGCCCCCGGCGGCGGTCAGGCCCTTGGGCATGTCCATCACCAGATTGGCGTCGATGATCGCCATGTCCGGCGTCAGTTCATAATCCGCGATGGGGTACTTGATGCCGCTGCGCTCGTCGGTCACCACGGCGAAGGGCGTGACCTCCGACCCGGTGCCGGAGGTGGTCGGGACGGCGACGAACTGCGCCTTCACGCCCAGCTTCGGGAAGGTGTAGATGCGCTTGCGGATGTCCATGAAGCGCAGGGCCAGATCCTCGAAGGCGACGTCCGGCGCCTCGTACATCACCCACATGATCTTGGCCGCGTCCATCGGCGAGCCGCCGCCCAGCGCCAGGATGACGTCCGGCTGGAAGGCGTTGGCGAGCGCCAGCCCGCGCCGCACCACCGCCAGGGTGGGATCGGCGGCGACCTCGAAGAAGGTCTCCACGTCCATCCCCAGCCCCTTCAGGATGCGGACGGTCTCGTTGACGTAGCCGTTCTCGAACAGGAAGCGGTCGGTGACGATCAGGCAGCGCTTCTTCCCGCGCAGTTCCTCCAGCGCGAAGGGCAGGCAGCCGCGGCGGAAGTAGATGGACTTGGGCAGCTTGTGCCACAGCATGTTCTCGGCCCGCTTCGCCACGGTCTTGCGGTTGATCAGATGCTGCGGCCCGACATTCTCGGAGATCGAGTTGCCGCCCCAGGAGCCGCAGCCGAGCGTCAGCGACGGCGCCAGCCGGAAATTGTAGAGATCGCCGATGCCACCCTGCGACGAGGGCGTGTTGATCAGGATGCGCGCCGTCTTCATCGCCTGCCCGAACTGGCGGATGCGCTCCGGCTGCTGGTCCTGGTCGGTGTAGAGGGCGGAGGTGTGGCCGATGCCGCCCAGCGCGACCAGCGCCGCCGCCTTGTCGCAGGCGTCGTTGAAATCGCGGGCGCGGTAGAGCGCCAGGGTGGGCGACAGCTTCTCGTGGGCGAAGGGCTCGTCCTCGGTCACCGCCTCGACCTCGGCGATCAGCACCTTGGTGTGGGCCGGCACGGTCAGCCCGGCCATGGCGGCGATGGCGCTTGCCGATTGGCCGACGATGTCGGCGTTCAGCGCGCCGTTCTTCAGCAGCACCTTGCGCACCGCGTCGGCGTCCGTACCCGACAGGATGTGGCCGCCGTGGTGGGCGAAGCGGTCGCGGACCGCCTCATAGACGCTGTCCACCACGATGGCCGACTGCTCCGACGCGCAGACCACGCCGTTGTCGAAGGTCTTGGACATCAGGATGGAGGCGACGGCGCGCTTGATGTCGGCGAACTCGTCGATCACCGCGGGGGTGTTCCCGGCGCCGACGCCGATGGCCGGCTTGCCCGAGGAGTAGGCCGCCTTCACCATGCCCGGCCCGCCGGTCGCCAGGATCAGGTTGACGTCGGGATGGTGCATCACCGCGTTCGACAGCTCGACGGAGGGTTCGTCGATCCAGCCGATGATGTCCGGCGGCGCCCCGGCCTCGACGGCGGCCTGAAGCACGATCCGGGCGGCCTCGCAGGTGGCTTGGCGGGCGCGGGGATGCGGCGAGAAGACGATGCCGTTGCGCGTCTTCAGGCTGATCAGCGCCTTGAAGATGGCGGTGGAGGTCGGGTTGGTGGTCGGCACGATGGCGCAGATCAGGCCCACCGGCTCGGCGATCGTCATGATGCCGTATTCCGGGTCCTCCTCCAGGATGCCGCAGGTCTTCTCGTCCTTGTACTTGTTGTAGATGTATTCGGAGGCGAAGTGGTTCTTGACGACCTTGTCCTCCATCACGCCCATGCGGGTTTCCGCGACCGCCAGCTTGGCCAGGGGGATGCGCGCGTTGGCTGCGGCCAGGGCGGCGCTGCGGAAGATGCGGTCCACCGTCTCCTGCGGGAACCCGGCGTAGGTTTTCTGCGCCTCCCGGACGCGAAGGATGAGGTCGTTCAGGTCTGCGAGCGTGGTGACGGGCATGTCGTGTCGCCTTTGCGGTTGGCGCGCCGCCGGCCCTTTCGGGCCGGACCAGGAAACCGGATGCGGATGGACTCGGTGGCCCTTGGGAAACGGCATCCGGGGCACGCACGGAAAATCGGTCATGGCCGGGCGGCGCTTTTCCATGGTCCGCGCGGCGAGCGGACTATCGCCCCATCGCCGGGACGGCGACATGACTCAGGTCAAAATTGGTATGACCACTTTGGGGGTACCCCCTACCCCGATGCCCGGACCGGCGCCGCGGACCTCTCTTTCGAACGGATGACGAATTGCGCTGGACAAGCGTTCCGGTTCTTCCTATAAGACGCCCCCGCACGCAGCGGCGCCCAGGTAGCTCAGTTGGTAGAGCAGGGGACTGAAAATCCCCGTGTCGGCGGTTCGACTCCGTCCCTGGGCACCATTCTCCCTTCTGTTTCAAAGGGTTAGTGGTGCGCTAGTTGCTTACTGTGCTTAGCACAGTGCTAGCACAGCGACACAAGAATAAATTCCTAACGTTGCTAAGCTGCTGTTTTTGCTCGCCCCGCGCGCTATACCTAATCGCGTGGTAGCACAGCGTAAGCACAGCCCTCCGAGCGGTGTGATTGCCTATGGGCGACGCTTTCAGCACGCCCTTCAAAGCTCGCATATGCCTCCCTCCCCCGCTGCTGCGCCGCCCCTCCACAAGTAGTTTAGTCATCAGTAAACTACTACTTTAAGTGATGAGAGCGTGGGAGCCTCCATGACCGAGCCGTTCCAACTGTTCCAGCGTGCAGGCAGCAGCAAATGGTGGGTGCGTTTCAGCATCAAGGGCCAAGGGCAAATCCGAAAGTCCCTGGACACCACCGACCAGAGCGAAGCGCACCAGCGGGCACGCAAGGCGTTTTACGAAGCCTCCTACCGGGCTGAGAACGGGCTGACAGCGACCGTCGTCAAGTTCGCCACGGTGGCGGAGGAGTTCATCGCCAAGATCGAACGTGAGGTGAAACGCGGCGAACGGAACGTGGCGCAAGGACAGAAGGCTCCCGCCATCATCCGGCGCTACTTCGTGGGCTATTTCGGCGACCGGGCAGTGGACGGCATCACCGACCGAGACGTGAGCGCCTACATCGAGTGGCGCAAGGACTACTGGACGACAGGTCCGGGCAAGGACGTCGCGTTCATCCCCTACATGCGAGATGGCAGGCAAATCCGCCGCCCCGTCACCAAGCATGAGGTTCCCAGCCTATCCCGCCAGCGGAATGAAAGCGTGCTGCTGCGGCAGTTGCTGCGCTTCGCGGCACGGCAAGGCTACATCAAGCAAACGGCCATGCCGGAGATCGAGGTAACGAAGGCACCCGACGTGCCCCGCCCCAGCTTCACCGCTGATGAGTTTGCGAAGCTGACGCAGACCTCCCTGGCCCGCATCACGAACACGCCCAACGACCGCGTCCAACGCGACCGTGCTATCCTGCACGCCTACATAATGATTGCAGCCTTCACAGGCTGCCGCCCAACGGAAATGAAGGGGCTGAACTGGGGCGACGTGCTGGGCTACCGCGACGGGCGGGAGAAGCCCCTTGCTGAGCGCGATATACGTCTTCGCGTGCGTGGCAAAGGCAAGTCCCGGATATTCGTTCCCCTGGAAGCTGCCCTACCCTCATTCGACATCTTGTGGATGCTCGCGAAAAGCGCGCTGGGGCGGGAACCAACCGACAGTGACCCCGTCTTTGTGTCCACGCAGGGAAAGCGCCTTGACAGCGTTAAGAGGAGCCTGAGCGAGCTGCTGAGTGCGTGCGGCTTGCTAACCGACCATCGCGGCGTGCGCCGCACGTCCTACTCCTTCCGGCACTTCTACATCAGCCAGCAGTTGATGGCTGGGGTGGACATCTTCATCCTCGCGCAGAACACAGGCACGAGTAGCGACATGATTCACCGCTTCTATGCGGACGTGAAGCTGGAGTTGATGAAGGACCACCTACGGCCGGAATGGAAAATCCACGCCACGGTATGACGCACGGTGGCGGGCAAGGAATCCACCCCTGCCCGCTCTGCACCCTCTGTCACTTCTTCACCGCAGCGCGCGGCTTCTTGGTCGGCTTGTTCTTCTGGTTGGCCTTCAGCGCGGCGTCCAGTTCGCCGGCGGTCACGGCCTGCACCAGCGTGTCGATCACGGCGGGGAGCGCATCCAGCGTGCCGACCTCCACGACCTTTTGACCGTTGGCGATCACGACAGGCGTGTTGCAGTAGCTCATCTGGAAAAGGTAGGCACCATTGGTCCCTTTCCAGAACCATTTACGGGGCTGCTTGGTACGCTGAACCAGCACCCGCTGCCCATCCTGCTCCTGGTAATGGCGGACCATTACGGTGTGCTGCCGCCCCTCCTGTTCAGCACGGACCATTTCCGCCTGCTGATGGAGAGACGCAACGACCTTTTCACGCATCCGTCCTTCGGCGGAAACTTCCCGCTTCCGAGCCACGTTCACCAGCTTCAAAGTATCCAGCGCGCCCATGTTGTTCACCCTTTGTTTGCGTTCCTGGTCAACGTCTAACACGGGCAGGCCATATGTCTATCGATTTGATCGGGATTTCGGCGAGTTGGATAAACGAACTCGACCTTTATCTGTAAGCGCACAGAACCATAAAAAAAGGCCTCACGTTGAGTGAAGCCCTGTGTGTGTCATATGAATTGGGAAACGAAATGGTCGGTTAACCATTATCTCCGCTCCTTGGACTTCCCTATTTCCGACTGTAGGGCGTCAATGCCAACATTGCATTACGCGCGTTTCCTTCAACGACATTTGCCAAGTCGTCAAAACGTTCTGCCCATTTAATTTCTCTGCTGGCGCGTAAATGGTCGGCGATCATTTCTAGGCGGACGGACAGAGCGTAGGAGGCGTCCTGATTTTGTGTAATGTCGACGCTTCTCAGTTCGTTGTATAACTCCTGTATATTCCTCACCTTACTTTCCTCCCACCATTTTTGCCTGGGCAAGCTGACGCTGTTTTCGGGAAAGTCTATCCTTCAAGTCATTTATCTCAGCCTGCTTCTTTTGAGCCTGTGCTCGCTTCACTGCCATGTCAGCAGCCTTGATCTGCGTGTCTGCGTTCTCGTAAAAGCAGTCACCCACTATATCCTTCCAGCGCATTTCACCCTCCCATATGCGGTTAACAGGGGTATTTATTGTTCGGGTGATGAAGCATAGGGAAAGACGGAAAGGTCAAATTTATAGACCCCTGCTCTCGATAGGTTGTATAAATAAAGTTGAAGCACAAGCCGCTCGCACCGGATGCTTCATTACCCGTCAGATGCAGTGATACATAAGGATTTTGATGTTACGCGCAACATGCGACGGGCGGGGCCAGGAGGAGTGCGAAACTTCCTGGCCCATTTTCATATATCTGGATTGAATGGCAGTAATGTATCTGCTGTGTGAGAACGCCCGCGAGCGCGGATAAGCAACACACGAAGGCTAAGTAGGCCAGCCCACCAGAAGGGCACCGCAAAGTAACCCCTTACCGGATGCACCCAGAGAACCTGGCTCTGTCCAAAGGGCGGTCGGCGGTATAAGGCAAGGGAAACCGCGCCTCACAAATAGGACACGGTTGCACAAACCCTGTGGTGCCATAGAGGCACGCGAGGGAGGCAACTAGAAGCGTAAAACCATGATTTTACCAAAAGGGGTGGCACTGCTGACCAGCAACCACCAGCCTGCCAAGTATTGTTGCAATTTGTACCCGGCAGGTTCCGCTACGTCGCCCAAGGAAAAGGGAGGTGCTTATGTGCTGTACAACGTAACCGCAGCACGCCAATCAAGCAAAGCACTTATTGCATCTGTCGCTCGACAGCCCGCTTACTGTTTAACAGAAAATTTGGGAGGGAATGGAGCCATGTCTGCGCAAGTACAAAGAACAACGCAGTTGTGTTGCGCGCGTAAGCGCAGAGCGCAGCGTAGCGCATACGCAAGCAACGGAAGGCGCAAAGCGCCGCCCATAAAATGCATTTGAACAGGCTAACGCATTAAGAGGTGCTGTTTTGCTGATAGCTCTGGCTGAATTCAACCACCAACCTGTTTTCTAAAAAGAAGGACTTGGTCCTTGCGGACCAAGTGTTGTGCTTCGCACAAGCTCCGTGTACCACTCCGCTTGCTGCTTGCACAACAGGACTTCATCAATCAATTTTTGTTGAAAGCTCACTTAATCAGTATGTGTGCCACATCAACCCCAAGGACATATCGGCGTGCCGCATGGAAGATTGTACGATTGTGGTCCGAGATAAAGGCAAGCAGGTTGCGCGGCGCAGCACGCGCATTTTTGCAATGCCCTGCCGCCGCCACAGCTCGCCACCTGTCTCGATGAACGCCCGCCCGCTATGTGCCAGTAGCTCCCCAGCGTTAAAGCACGCCCAGGCGCTTGCTGCGGCCCTGGGCGTGCTATGGGAGTTGGATAATCGAACTCCTCCGGGCTACCCTCTCAAAAGAGCCAGCATGGGGAAAAGCACGGAGGCAGAAGCAATAACCAACACCATGATTGCCGATCGCCTTAGAATTTTGTCCTTGGGCAGCCAATCAGCACTTACCCACATCCGAATGGCGTGCGCGACGATAGCTGGAGCGCCATACATCTGGATACCGATAACGAGTAGCTGAGCGTGGAAGTTTGGACTTGGCGTGCCATAGACAGCCCAGACCGTAGCAATTGACTGACTGGTTACAAACCCAACAGCTCCTCCGAGAAGACTATTGGTAATGGGTGCAAGGGCATGGCTGCTACGTAAAGCTCGCCAAATGCCTGCCGGAAACATGGTGAGAAGGACAGCGCCGCAAAGCAAATACCAAGCGAATTCGTTTTGCGGTTCCTTCACAAAAGCCCCAAAGATCACTGTGATAATCAATGGCGGACCATAGACGGCCACCTCATCACCCCAATGGCTCTCCCTGTTTACAACCTCTTTCATGGCATCCATGAACTGCATAATTCACCCTCCATTAAAGTGAAACGCCTGTTCAGGTGCTGACATACATGCCGCAAGTGGAGGGTTAACACTTTGGATATAGATTTCCGATAAGGATCTGCAACTCAGCGCGCCGGAGCATACTGTGCCAGTCAACCGTTCACGCCTGCTCTCGTTGCTGCTGGCTGCTCTCGTTTATCTGGCGCTGAAAGCACTGCTCTACAGGGTCGCAGGTTTGTTCGATGTCGCCCCAAATGCCAGTGCTTGGTATCCGCCCATCGGGTTGATGTTGGCTTTCGTCCTTCACAGCGGTTGGGGAGCAATCCCATTCCTGTTTATTCCATCCGATCTGCTTGCCTATGGCACGGTCAACAGCTTCAGTCTGCTCATCATCCCACAAGCCGTAATGGTCGGAGCAACCGGGCTGGTCCTTCGTTGGTTCGCTTCCGACGTGTTCAGCACATCGAAAGGCGTTGGAACGTTTATAACTACAGCTTTAACTTCCGTGTCTTTGCTGTTCGTCATTTCAACGGCGACCGTACAGGTCATCACCGCCCGCCATATCTCCATAACGGACAACATCAACTTCGCTTATTGGCTGGGGGACATGTCGGGTGTGTTGCTCTGCACGCCCGTCTTCCTCGCGCTCTTCCATCTCGTCAATGGCCAACCCGCTTGGAAATCAACCACGTGGTTTCCGCTGACAGGCTCGACCATGGCGCGATCCGCCGGATTGGCCGTTGCCGCTTTGCTGATATGGTTTCTATCGCGGAACCTACTGTCCAGCCCGGCCAGTTCGTTCTTCCTTCTCGTTCTGCCTATTGCGGTCGCTGGGTTCCTATGGGGCTTTGGCGCTTCAACACTGACCGCCTTTCTGGTCAATCTTGGGCTTGTCCTGCTTGTGCGTGGAGTGCTGGACACCCGCGATGTGGTCGATCTACAGGTGTTCATGCTGGCCGCAGGGGCGACAGGCTTGCTTCTGGGGGCATTAGGCAGCACGCGCATGGAACTCCTCGGCAGGAACGCGCACTTGGTCCGAGCCATAGAGGAAGCCCCATTGGGCATTGCCTTGTTGGAGCATCAACCCGACAGGCTGACCGTTGTATTCGCCAATCCCACCTTCCTGCGCTTCATCCCCGACGCCACGCCCATTCTCCAGCGGCTTCAACAAGCCCCTGAGTTTGAGGGAGATGCGCAAACTGGTGAACGGACTTTACACTGGACCATCAAGCCCGCGTCCACCTCACCGCAGGGGGAGACGCTGATTGCCATTGTGCGGGACGTGACGGAGCAGCGTCGGAGGGAGCACGCGGAGCAGCATCAACGCCGTATGGTGGCCATCGGGGAAATTGCCGGTGGGATGGCCCACGAACTCAACAACCTCCTTCACCCAATTATCAATCTCAGCCAGCAAGCCCGCAAAGATGCCGTCGCCAAACCCGAACGACTTGGGAAGGCCCTCAGCATCATCGAGGACAGCGCCCGCGGGTCTGCCCAGTTGGTCCGTCAGGTGCTGTCCTTTGCCCGCAATGATGAAGACATTGGGGGAGGTACGGAACTGGTCGCCGCTTTGCGCGACTCGATTGCGCTGCTGACGTCGACCCTTCCACCCACCTTCGCAATCACGTTGACCCACGACGTGCCGTCAGCCTTGGTCAATCTGACACGGACAGAAATCAGCCAAATCGTCACCAACCTCGCAGTGAACGCCTTGGATGCGACCGATCAAAACGGACGCCTCACCATTCATATCGGTCAGCCTATCGATGGTTCTGTGACCGTGACTTTCGAGGATAGCGGACCGGGTGTCCCTGATTATGATGCAGAACGCATCATGGAGCCGTTCTTCACTACGAAGCCCCATGGACGAGGCACGGGGTTGGGATTGGCTGTGGTGCGCGACCTCCTGCTGCGTCGTAATGGCTCCATCAAGCTCACCACTCAGGCTCCCCAAGGCGCATGCTTTCTGCTATCACTTCAGAGCACTGCTGAGTGAAGGCGCCATGAAGATTCTGATTGTCGATGACGCGGAGAACGTCCGCTATTCGCTGCGCACCAGCCTGGAAGATGCGGGCTACGCCGTGGATGAAGCGGTCGATGGTGAAGAAGCGCTCACCCGGCTTCAGGCCGATGCCTTCGATTTGGTGATCGCTGACGTATGGATGCCGCGCCTGAATGGCATCGACCTTCTCCAGAAGATGCGCGCCATCAGCCCGACCACGCCTGTCTTCGTGATCACTGGAGGTGCCGCGCGTATTCCTATCGAAAGTACGGCAGCAATGGCACGCACCTGGGGAGCCAATCACGTCTTCTATAAACCGTTCGACAATGGAGAATTGATCATAGCAGCTCGCCAAATCGATCCTCGGAGATCTTCCTAACCAAGCAAGGGCGTTCCTGACACAGCTTCTATTTGCATTTTCTCAAAATTTTGATTAGCTACCAATGGCATAAAGGAGGCATTCATATGCCAGCGGATGAGCACTCAATGACCGACTTATCCTATGTCCAGACAGCTCTCGCTGCCTTGGAATATGATTACACGAAACTCGCTCCACGTATTCGCACATTAGATCACTCTGTCACATGTAACTGTGAAGGGGTGGTGCTTCGCCTTCACTATCCCGCCTTTCGGCAGGGATTGGCTACCATGCAGGAGCTGGTCGATACAATTTTTCATTTCATCACACCATTTTGCCTACCAAGATCAGACGTAACATCAGTAAAAGATCTTTATGGGAAGGTGTCAGTCGATGAATTCACGATAAAATACGAAAAATTATCCGAAGAAGCTCGCAGTTTATTCAAACGCGCCAACAAGACTACTAATCGCAACGGCGAGGCGGGTGAGTTACTTCTATATTTGTTAACTGAATGGGTACTAGAGGCCCCCCAGATTATTGCAAAGATGTCCCTCAAAACTAATAGAGCTATGCCGGTTCACGGGGCGGACGGGGTTCATGCAAGATATTGTTCTGAATCTTCCAGGCTTTTTCTCTATTGGGGAGAGTCAAAAATTTATTCCGATGTGGGGGACGCAATATCAGAAGCGATGAAATCAATTATCGAATCTCTTGACCCAGAGAAAATGAAACATGAACTTGACCTTATGAAGAGAAATATTGGGTTTACAGGATTTAGCGAGGTTGCAAGAAAGGCTTTCCTCGATTTCCTTGATCCATTTTGCGAAAACTATAACGAGCGTCACGACATTATAACCTGCTTGATTGGTTTTGATTTCGATGCTTATGCAAATATCAACGCCGCAAAAGGGAATGACTCTGAAAAGGAATTCGTTGAACTCGCAAAACTACACATTGCCAAACTATCGCCAAGAGTTGCACGAGCGATGACAACAGCGGGCTTAGTTGGGCGACCCATTGAATTATTCTTTTTCCCAGTGCCGTCGGTCAAAGACTTCCGCGACTTATTTCAAGCTAAAATTGGATGGGCTGAGTGATTCAAGAGCTTTGTGATCAAATCTGGGCCAATCCGAAATTTCAGACCGTGTCAGAGCGGCTTGAGTTGGCTTGGTTACGAAAAGAACTAACTAACATCGATGTGGAGGAAGACCTGCAAGACGCGTGTCGCCTCATGAAGGCAGCAGCGATACTTGCCTGCTCGTCAAATCAGCAGCATCGAAAGGCCGCGTTCCGCTCTGCAACGTGTGTATACGAGCTTTTCGGCGCAAGCAATCTACCTTTTGATCAAGCTCTTCGTGTAGTTCTCGGGCGACTTGGTAACTTTCCATCGCTTGCTACTCGTGCTGAAGTGGAGTCCTCTGGCAATCTATTGCCCTTGGCGCTGGCAACAGAGGAGGCCGCATTTTCTGAAACCAGGAAAGTTACCTTTACACATCAAACGATATATCTAACCGACTTCCAACACGATCTCTGGACAAGTCTTGTAAATAAACAGAGAGTTGCGGTTGCCGCCCCTACCTCAGCTGGAAAATCTTTCATTCTGCAAAATTACCTTGCTTCTGTATTTGAAAAGCAAGTGAGCTGCACCGTTGTCTACGTCGTTCCAACTAGAGCGCTCATTGCGCAAGTCGCCGATGATTTAACAGCTCAGTTCGAAAATTTTGAAGGCAATAAGCCAGAGATTTTAACAGTCCCTTTAGATGCTGAAGCACCTCTCCCGTCACGCGCAATCTATGTTATGACACAAGAGCGTGTTCAATTAGCGCTGATTTCCCACTCTGACTTTTCTGCCAACATAATTATTGTGGACGAAGCTCACACCATTTCCGACGGTTCTCGGGGAGTTCTTCTGCAATGGGTTATTGATGACCTACTTTCTCGACACACAGCTTCACAGATTCTATTCGCGAGCCCAACGATTAGAAACCTCGATGTATTCGGAAAGTTATTTGGCCTCGAAGATGTAATTGAATTTACTTCGGTCGAACCAACTGTTGCACAAAATTTCTTGATAGTTTCTGTAACAAACGCTTCAAGAGGAAAGATTACTGTTTCAACGGCAGGCGACGGCACACGTAAGCTAGCAGAAGTCGCGAATATAGAATTGAAGCAAACACTTGCGAGCAGAATAGAGAAGCTTCTACATGTTTCAGCAGTGTTGGGGATGGGGCAATCGAATATTGTATATGCAAATGGCCCCGCAGAAGCGGAGAAGATTGCGGTACAGCTGTCTGATTTATTTAGTAATCGTGCCACAACACCCGAACAATTAGCTCTCGCTGACCTAGCTAGAGAAGCTATTCACCCGAAATTTGTGCTCGCCGAATGTGTGAAGCGTGGAGTGGCATTCCATTACGCGAACATTCCCACACAACTCCGGCGAGCGATTGAGACCGCTGTCTCGGCTGGGCACATTGACTATCTGGTTTGCACTAGCAGGCTGCGGAAAAAGGCTATGCCCGGCTTGCCGGTCGTGATTCTCTCCGTTTGAAGAGAATGCGGCCGGTGAGGGGACGATG
>NZ_JAUJFI010000012.1 GCF_030849505.1 Azospirillum isscasi
CGACGGCGCCACCGGACGACAAAACGCTTCGGCGTCGCCGCCCTCCCAAACGTCGCCCTCATTTAGCGGATGCACCACTAAAGCGAACCGACGTTCGCTTTAGGCTACATCCCGAAGCGGGCCTTCTCCAACTGCAGGCGGTTGGCGAAGACCACCGCCTGGGTGCGGCTGTAGACCTTCAGCTTTTGCAGGATCGCCGAGACATGGGCCTTCACGGTGGTTTCCGTGATGCTCAGCTCGAAGGCGATTTCCTTGTTCAGCTTGCCGGTGCCCAGCATCTCCAGCACGCGGAGCTGCTGCGCCGTCAGTGTGGACAGGCGGCGGGCGATCTCCGCCGTTTCCTCGTCCTCCGCCGCGGCCCCCTCCTCGACCGAGGCGGGCAGATAGACCTCCCCGGCCAGGATCTGGCGCAGCGCGCCGGCGATGGCGTCTCGCGGCGTCGATTTCGGGATGAAGCCGGCGGCGCCGCAGCGCACCGCCTCCAGCATCACCTTGCGGTCCTCGTGCGCCGAGACGACGGCGACGGGGATGGCCGGAAAGCGGCGGCGCAGGGCGAGCAGCCCGGACAGTCCGTTCATGCCCGGCATGTTGAGGTCGAGCAGGACGAGGTCCGGCTCCCCCTTGCCGCCATGCATGGACTCCAGGATGGAGATGGTTTCGTCCAGGCAGCCGGCCTCGTGGATTTCCTGCGCCTGGCAGGAATAGAGGACGGCGCTGCGCAGGGCATCGCGCACCAGCGGGTGATCGTCCGCGATCAGAATTCGGCTCATGGCGTGGTTTCCACGCTCATTGTTTCGGGGCGTTTCCAATTGTTATCATGCCGGACCATTCAAGAATGCGCAAGGACTGGAACGGGCATTCCCCAAATCAGCCGATCCCGGGTGATTTCGTTCCACATTCGCTTGCAAGCCATTCGCAAGAAAAGACGGCCCGAAGCATTCGGGCCGCCCTTTCCTGTTCCGGTCACGGCGCCGGGGTTCCCCGTCACGCCTTCGGCAGCTTGAAGACCCAGAGGGAGCCGCCCTGGTTGATGTCCTTCACCAGCTTGGCGACGTCGCCGCCCCACAGCGGCACGGCGCCACCCCAGCCGGAAACCACGGCGACATACTGCTCGCCGTCCTGTTCCCAGGTGACCGGGGAGCCGACGACGCCGGAGCCGGTGTTGAACTTCCAGACCTCCTTGCCCGACTTGGCGTCGAACGCCTTCAGATAGCCTTCCGGCGTGCCGGTGAAGACGAGGTTGCCGCCGGTGGTCAGCACGCCGCCCCACAGCGGCGCCGGGTTCTTGTATTCCCAGACGATCTTGCCGGTCTTCGGGTCGATGGCGCGCAGCGCGCCGATGTAGTCGTCATAGAGCGGCTTGATGGTGAAGCCGGCGCCCAGATAGGCCGCACCCTTCTTGTAGGTGATCGGCTCGTTCCAGATGTCCATGCCCCACTCGTTGGCCGGGACGTAGAACAGCTCCGTCGCCGGGCTGTAGGCCATCGGCATCCAGTTCTTGGCGCCCAGGAAGGCCGGGGCGGAGAAGACCGGCTTGCCCTTCTCGGCGTTCGCCGGGTTGCCCGGACGGTTGTCGTCGATGTAGACCGGGCGTCCGGTCTTGACGTCGATTTCCTTGGCCCAGGTGATCTTGGTGACGAAGGGCGAGGCGCTGATCAGCTTCCCGTTGGTGCGGTCCAGCACGTAGAAGAAGCCGTTGCGGTCGGCCTTGGCGCCGGCCTTGATGGTCTGCCCGTCCTTCTTCAGGTCGAAGGACACCAGCTCGTTCACGCCGTCGAAGTCCCAGCCGTCGTGCGGCGTGGTCTGGTAGTGCCACTTGATGTCGCCGTTGGCCGGGTCGATGGCCAGGGTCGAGGAGGTGTAGAGGTTGTCGCCCGGACGCAGGTGCGAGTTCCAGGGGGCCGGGTTGCCGGTGCCGAAGAACAGCGTCTTGGTTTCCGGATCGTAGGTGCCGCCCAGCCAGGTGGCGCCGCCGCCGGTCTTGTAGAGATCGCCCTGCCAGCTTGCGTTCAGCACGCCGGTCATGGTCGATTCCTTGCCATTGAGGGTGCCCATGTTGCCCTCGATGGTCGGGCGCTGCCAGACCAGTTCGCCCGTCTCGGCGTCGCGCGCCTCGACCATGCCGATGATGCCGAACTCGCCGCCGGAATTGCCGGTGATGACCTTGCCGTCCACGATCAGCGGGGCGGCGGTCGCCGAATAGCCGGCCTTGTAGTCCTCGATCTTCTTCGACCAGACGACCTTGCCGGTGTCCTTGTTCAGCGCGACCAGACGGGCGTCCAGGGTCGCGAAGTAGATCTTGTCCTTGTAGATCGCCGCACCGCGGTTCACCACGTCGCAGCAGGGCATGATGCCTTCGGGCAGGCGGTGGTCGTACTGCCACTTCTTCTGGCCGGTCTTCACGTCCACGGCGTAGAGGCGGGAGTAGGAACCGGTCACGTAGATCGTGCCGTCATGGATGATCGGCTGCGACTCCTGCCCGCGCTGCTTCTCGCCGCCGAAGGAGAAGGACCACACCGGGACCAGCCCCTTGACCGACTCCGGGTTCAGCTTGTCGAGCGGGCTGAAGCGCTGCGCCTGGAGCCCCATGCCGTAGGTCAGGACGTCGCCCGTCGTCTTGGCGTCGTTCAGCAGGTCGTCGTTGCCCGGACCCTCGGCGGCCAGCGCGGGGCCGCTCAGGCCGAGACCGGCGGCCATGGCGCTGGCGAGAAGGCAGGTGCGGAAGAGACGCTTCATGGTGCGGATACCTCCCAGGGGATTGGGCCAGGGGATTGGACAGCCGGGATCATTCGCAGACGAAACGAGCGCAACCTGCCCGCTCCATCCGCCCGGCCTCGGTTTCTTTTCGAAAAATTCAGAGGTTCGACGCGGAGCGATGCTGCATCGCAAAGTCCGCATCTTTTTGACTGTAGTGCAGTCTACCGGCGCCCCGGATAGCGTCCATTGGCCAATAGTAGGATGGGCTGCTCGTTCTGCTGGGGCGGGTGGACCGTTTCATTACGAACGGCATCAGTTCACCCGCAACAGCACTGTCTGCTCGATCCGCGGCCAGAGATGCGAGACGGAGCGCCGGTACTCCTCGCGCAGCACGCCCATCCCGGCGAAGCGGTCGGGGATCGGCAGGTCGAGCAGCTCGGCCATGTCGGCCCCGGCCTCCGCCCGCCCGCGCAGGGTGCCGTCCAGCCAGGTCAGCCAGTCGCGGGTCTGGGCGATCGCCGCCTTGTCGGAGCGGATGCGCCCGTGGTTGGGCACCAGGACCGTGACGTCCAGCGCCTCCAGGGCATCCAGCGCCGCCAGCCATTTCCCGATGTCGGCGTGGGGCGTGGTCGGCGTGCGGTCGGAGAAGACGACCCCGCCCGCGAACAGCACGCCCGTCGTCTCGTCCAGAATGGCGAGGTCGGCGGCGGTGTGCCCCTCCAGCGGAATCAGCCGCAGCCGGTGCGAGCCGAACACGACGGTGGAGCCGTAGACCGCCTCGGTCGGGGCCAGCGGCTCGGTGCCGCGCATCCAGTCGCCGACGAGGCGGTACATGTTCTCGGTCATCCCCGCCCCCTCGGCCTTGATGCCCTCGATGGTGCCGGGCAGGGCGGCGATGGGCACGTCGGCGAAGGCGCGGTTGCCCAGCCAGTAGTCGGGGTGCAGGTTGCTGACGAAGACCTTGCGGATGGGCTTGTCGGTGACGGTCGCGATGGCCGCGCGCATTTCCTCCCCGAAGCGGCGCGACGGACCGGTCTGGATCACGATCACCCCCTCCTCGGTCACGATGAAGCCGGGATTCAGGATGTTGCCGCCGTTGGCGCGGGTGAAATGCTCCCGCGTGCCTTCGAAGATCCAGGTGTCCGGCGCGATGGCGACCGGCTTCAGATGGTAGGCCAGCGGACCGGCGGCCCAGCCCGGCGCGGCGGACAGAATGAGCAGCAGAAACGAAAGAAGGGCTCTCATGGCAGCGCCCCCTGCACCGATCCTTGCACCCAGGGAAGCGGGATGGCCGCCTTCACCTCGCCGCCCTGGTTGTCGCGCCCGTCGAGCGTCAGGCCGCGGGCACCCGGACCGGGCTGGACCTCCAGCGTGAAGACGGGATTCTCGGACAGCGGTTCCGCCGTCTGCAGCCGGGCCAGCGCCCGCCCTTCGGAGTCGCGCAGGGTCAGCGCCTCGATGAAGTAGGCGGGGATGCCGGCAACCAGGCCAGTGTCCATGGGATGGCGGACGAGGAAGCGCAGACGGGTCGTCTTGTCCTCACCCGCGGGCGTCCAGGCGCGGGCCTGCACCTCCCCCACATGGTCGGCCCAGTCGGCGGCGGCGTAGGTCGCGGGGGCCGCGGTGCAGCCGCCGCCCGCCGCATCCAGCAGCTTGCCCCCGATGTGCCACACCCCGTCCGGCGTGCGGGCGGCGGCGCGCAGCGGGGTGGCCTGCTGCACCTTGAAGCGCGTGGCGATCACCGGCTTCGCCGCCAGCGGCTGGAAGCGCAGGATGACCGGGAAGGGGTTGAGGTCGGCGAACAGCACCATCTCCTCCACCGCGCCCAGCGCCGTGGCGTCGGCCATCACCGGCACGGCGGCGGCGTTCTCCGCGTTGTCGGGGGCGGTGACGGTCACACGCTCGTCGAATTGGACGGGGGCGGTGCCGAACAGCTCGGGCCGCAGCACGTCCCACATGACGGAGGCCAGCGGGTCGGCGGGGTCCGGCGGTCCGGCCCAGGCTGAGCCGGATAGGACGGCCAGGAGCGCGGCGGCGGCGAGATGGCGGTTCATGGCGGTTTCCTCCCTCCCTTGCGTCGTTGTTCTTATGCGGACCCCTGCCCCCCTGCCCCTCCCCCGCTTCGCAGGGGAGGGGCAGGGTGGGGGGACCGGCCTTCACTCCACCGGGATCGCGTTGTGCGTCACCCCATGCTTCCGGAAGAGCGCCTGCATCGTCCCGTCCTCCAGCATCGCCGTCACCGCGTCGCCCACCGCGTAGGCGAGGTCGCGGGAGTTTTCCTTCACCGCCATGCCGATGTCCCAGCTCGACGTCATCATGCCGGGGAAGGTGACCGGGGTGATGGGGAAGTCTGCGGCCCGCCCGGCCAGCGCCGCCTCGATCTGGCTCTGCGTCGCGACGACGGCGGCGACGTCGCCCCTGACCAGCGCGTCCACCGCCTCGGGGATGGTCATGTAATGGACGATCCGCTCGCGCAGCCGCCCGCCGAAGGCACCCAGCAGATAGAAGTCGGGAATGCTGTCGATCTCCACCCCCACCGGCTCGTCCGGCAGGGAGGCCAGCATCGGCTGGGTCATGCGCATCGGGTTGCGGGCCAGCGCGAAGGCTTCCCGCTGGTAGGGGCCGAACAGAACGGCCTCCGGGTTGCGCAGACCGAACTCCTTCTGATAGGGCACATGCATCATCACGTCGGCCACGCCGCCCCCGACGACCGGGCCGCGCCAGACCGCGTTGCGCAGGTCGTCCGACACGGTTTCCCCGGCGGTCAGCTCCATGAACTCGATGCCGACGCCCAGCCGTTCGGCGATGGCGCGGGCGAGGTCCACGTCCACCCCCACCAGGGCGCCGTCCTTGCGGTAGGAGAAGGGCGGGTTGTCGCGATAGACCGCGACCATCAGCCGCCCGGCGGCCACCACGTCGTCCAACGGGCGCGCGCCGGCGCGCCGGGGGAGAACCCCGGCGGCCAGCGCGGCGGCGGCGAAGGACAGAAGGTGGCGCCGCGTCGGAAGCGCCGTCATTCCTCGTGCACCGTTTCCAGCCACGACCGGATGGCCCACAGCGCCTCCTGCCCCAGCGCCTCGCCGAAGCGCGGCATGTAGGTGACGCCGTTGCGGATGGAGCCGTTGATCACCCGCTCCTTGAACCACTCGTCCCCGGTATCGCCCTTGTCCAGATAGCGCAGATCCGGGGCGATGCCGCCCGACACCGCGCCCAGCCCGTGGCAGCGCGCGCAGTTCTGGTTGAAGGCGGAGGAGCCGATCTCGATCGCCCGCGGGTTGCCGCGGTAGGGGTTCGCGTCGCGCCAGTTCTCGCCCAGCTTGTCCAGGCCGGTGGTGTCCACGGCCTGGGGGGTCACGTCGCCATGGGCAAAGGCCGCGGTGGAGACGACCATGGAGGCGACGGCGACCGTGCCGGTAAGGAGACCGGCCACCGCAAGCCGGAGAAGCCGTGCGTTCATAAGGGGCGTCCTCATTCAGAAAAAATGCGAAGGAGCGTTGTCCGTTGCCCCGGAGCATAGCGGGCGGTCCGTTCCGCCAATAATTGGACTTTGGTAGCAACCGTGCGTGGCGCGGGCCACGGTTGGACCGTTCCGCAATTTTCGGCCCACGCAATCGTACCAAAGTTGCATTCCGGGACGGCGCCGGCCGGGGATACCCTGGTCTCCCGAAACCAGGCGAGTGCAAGCCCGCGATGCGTTTCAATCTCTGGTTACCCTCCTTGATGCAGATCTCCTTGCTGGCCGGCGGGCTGTGCGCCTCGCCGGCCGCCCTTTCGCAGGAGGCGGCGCCTGCGGATCCGTCCGCGATCCGGATCGCCTATCTGACGCAGGAGGTGGAGCACCCCCCCGCCCTGTCCAACCTGGACGAGCCGCCCGCCGACGAAGGTCTGGCCGGCGCCACCCTCGCTTTGGCCGACAACAACAGCACGGGCCGCTTCCTGAAGCAGCGGTTCGAGCTGGAGGCCGTCACCGTCCCCATCGACGGCGACCCGGCGCAGGCGCTGCGCGAGCTGGCCGCCGCCGGGCACCGCCTCGTCGTGCTCGACCTGCCCGGCGAGACGCCCGGCGCGCTGGCCCGCCTGCCGGAGGCGGCAAACCTGCTGCTGTTCAACGCCGGATCGACCGACGACAGCCTGCGCAACGCGCTGTGCGCGCCCAACCTGCTGCACACCGCGCCCGACCGCGCCATGCTGGCCGACGGCCTGGCCCAGTATCTGGCGGTGAAGCGCTGGACGAAGTGGCTGCTGATCGTCGGCACCCGGCCCGAGGACCGGCTCTACGCCGCCGCCGTGAAGCGGGCGGCCAAGCGCTTCGGCGCGGAGGTGGTGGAGGAAAAGACCTGGAGCGAGGACCACGACGCCCGCCGCACCGCCCAGGCCGAAATGCCGGTCTTCACCCAGGGCAAGCGGCACGACGTGGTGATCGTGGCCGACGAGATCGGCGACTTCGGCGATTACGTGATGTACCGCACCTGGGAGCCGCGCCCGGTCGCCGGCACGCAGGGCCTCGTCCCCACCAACTGGCACCGCACCCACGAAGCCTGGGGGTCGGCGCAGCTCCAGTCCCGCTTCAAGGCCGCCGCCCAGCGCACCATGCTGCCCCGCGATTACGCGGCCTGGGCCGCCGTGCGCGCGGTGGGGGAGGCGGCGACCCGCACCGGCTCCACCGCGGCGGCCACGCTGACCGCCTACATCCGCGGGCCGGACTTCGCGCTGGCCGCCTTCAAGGGCGTGCCGCTGTCCTTCCGGAGCTGGGACGGGCAGCTCCGCCAGCCGGTGCTGGTCGCCGCCGACCGCTCGCTGGTGTCCGTCTCGCCGCAGGACGGCTTCCTGCACCCGAAAACGGAACTCGACACGCTCGGCCACGACCAGCCCGAAACCGGCTGCCGCCGCTGATTCCTCCCGATCATTCCCGCCGAAAGGATGCCGCCCCGATGACCACCGCCCGCTCCCTTCTCCTCGCCGCGCTGCTGGCCGGCTGCGCCGTGCCCGCGCTGGCGGAGACCATCTACGTGTCGAACGAGAAGGACAACAGCCTGTCCATCATCGACGGCGCCACCCTGACGGTGACGGAGACGGTGAAGGTCGGGCGCCGCCCCCGCGGCATCACGCTGAGCGCGGACGGCAAGCACCTCTACATCTGCGCCAGCGACGACGACACGGTGCAGGTGATGGACCTCGCCACGAAGAAGATCCTGCACAACCTGCCCTCGGGCGAGGACCCGGAGCTGTTCGCCCTGCACCCGGACGGCAAGCAGCTCTTCATCGCCAACGAGGAAAGCAACGTCGTCACGGTGGTGGACGTGCCCAACCGCAAGGTCGCCTATCAGGTGGACGTGGGCGTGGAGCCGGAAGGCATGGCGGTAAGCCCGGACGGAAAGTGGGCCGTGAACACGTCGGAAACGACGAACATGGTCCATTGGATCGACACGGAGAAGCGCGCCGTGGTGGACCACACGCTGGTCGACGCCCGCCCGCGCTACGCCCAGTTCAGCAAGGACGGCAGCCGCCTGTGGGTGTCGGCGGAGATCGGCGGCACCCTGTCGGTGATCGACACGGCCAGCCGCAAGGTGGCACAGACCATCCGCTTCAAGATCAAGGGCGTGCCCCAGGACCGCATCCAGCCGGTGGGTGTCAAGCTGACCGACGACGGGCGCTACGCCTTCGTCGCGCTCGGCCCGGCCAACCATGTGGCGGTGGTGGACGCCCAGACCTTCGCGGTGAAGGACTATCTGCTGGTGGGCCGCCGCGTCTGGCAGCTCGACCTGTCGCCCGACCAGAAGCGGCTCTATGCGACCAACGGCGTGTCGGGCGACGTGTCGGTGATCGACGTGGACAGCCTGAAGGTCGTCAAGTCCATCAAGACCGGGCGCTACCCCTGGGGCGTCGCGGTGAAGGGCTGACGGCATGGGGACGCCCGCGCTGTTGGTCGAAGGTCTCAGCTACGCCTATGGGCGCGGCGCCTTCGCGCTGAAGGACGTGTCGCTGGCGGTGGAGGCCGGGTCCTTCACCGCCCTGCTCGGCCCCAACGGGGCGGGCAAGACGACGCTGTTCGCCCTGGTCACCCGCCTGTTCGAATCGCCGGGCGGCACCATCCGCATCGGCGGGATCGACCTGCGCCTCGACCCGGCGCGGGCGCTGGCCCGCATGGGGGTGGTGTTCCAGCAGCCGACGCTCGACCTCGACCTGACGGTGCGGCAGAACCTGCTCTACTTCGCGGCCCTGCACGGCATTCCCCGCCGCACCGCCGAGGCCCGTGCGCGGGAGTCGCTGGAGCGGCTGGGCATGGCGGAGCGCATCGGCGAGACGGTGCGGGCGCTGAACGGCGGCCACCGCCGCCGGGTGGAGCTGGCCCGCGCCCTGCTGCATGAGCCGGCCCTTCTGGTGCTCGACGAGCCGACCGTAGGGCTGGACGTGCCGGCCCGCCGCGCCATCGTGGAGCATGTCCACGCGCTGTGCCGGGAGCGCGGCATCGCCGTCCTCTGGGCCACCCACCTGATTGACGAGATCGGGGACGGCGACCGCGTGGTGGTGATCCACCGCGGCCGGGTCCGCGCCGCGGGACCGGTGGCGGAGGTCGTCAGCGGGACCGGGGCGGACTCGCTGGTCGAGAGCTTCAACCGGCTGACCGCGAAGGAGGCGGCGTGACGGCATTCGCCCATTGCGCGCGTGCGCTCGGCGGCATCGTCGGGCGCGAGGTGCTGCGCTTCGTGCACCAGCGGGAACGCTTCCTGTCGGCGCTGGTCCGCCCGCTGCTCTGGCTGTTCGTCTTCGCGGCGGGCTTCCGCGCGGCTCTGGGCATCGCCATCACCCCGCCCTACGAAACCTACATTCCTTACGAGGTCTACATCGTCCCAGGCCTTGCCGGGATGGTGCAACTGTTCAACGGGATGCAAAGCTCGCTGTCGATGGTCTATGACCGCGAGATGGGCAGCATGCGGATGCTGCTGGTCAGCCCCCTGCCCCGCTGGTTCCTGCTGACCGCGAAGCTGCTGGCCGGAACGGCGGTGTCGATCCTCCAGGTCTATGCCTTCCTCGCCGTCGCCTGGGTCTACGGGGTGCAGGCGCCGCCGCTCGGCTACGTCGCGGTGCTGCCGGCGCTGGTGGTCAGCGGGTTGATGCTGGGGGCGCTGGGGATGCTGCTGTCCTCGGCGATCCGGCAGCTGGAGAATTTCGCGGGCGTGATGAACTTCGTCATCTTCCCGACCTTCTTCCTGTCCACCGCGCTCTATCCCCTGTGGAAGATGCAGGAGGCCGGGGAGCTGCTGTATTTCCTGTGCACCGTCAACCCCTTCAGCCAGGCGGTCGAGCTGATCCGCTTCGCGCTGTATCTGGACGTGAACCTTCCGGCGCTCGGGTGGACGGTGCTGGCGCTGGCGGTGTTCCTGGGGGGTGCGGTTTACGGCTACAACCCGGCGCGGGGGTTTCTGGCGCGGAAGGCGGGTGGGGAGTAGGTTTGGAGAGTGGTCGCGCCCCCCTCCCTACCCCAGCAACCCCGTCATCACCGCCCGCAACTGCGCCGGGCGCACCGGCTTGTTCAGCACATGGCAGCCCTTGGCCTGCGCCTCCTCCACCACCTCCGCGGTGCGGTTGGCGGTGATGAGGACCGAGGGCAGATCCGCCCCGCAGCGCTCGCGCACCCGCGCGATCTCGGTGAAGCCGATCACCCCGTCGTCCAGGTGGTAATCCGCGAACAGCACGTCCGGCGCCACCGCCCCCAGCCCGGCCAGCGCCTCGTCGCCCGACGCCGCGGTGGCGACGGTGCAGCCCCAGCCTTCCAGCAGGGCGCGCATGCCGGCCAGCACCGCCGGCTCGTTGTCGATCACCAGCACCCGCGTGCCGGCCAGCCGGTTGGAAACGGTCCGCACCGGCGCCTCCAGGGCGCGCACCGGGCGGGCGTAGCGCCCGAAGGGCACCGTCACCGCGAAGACCGACCCCCGCCCCGGCTGGGAGCGCACGGTGATCGGATGGTCGAGCATCCGCGCCACCCGCTCCACGATGGCGAGGCCGAGGCCCATGCCGCGCACCCGCTCGTTGGCGCAGGGCGTGTCGAGGCGGCGGAACTCCTGGAAGATCTCGCCCAGCTTGTCGGCGGGCACGCCGGGGCCGGTGTCCCACACCTCGATCCTCAACCCCTCCGGCGTCCGCCGGCAGCCGACCAGCACGCGCCCGGCCCCTCCCCGCGCTTGCGTGTAGCGCAGGGCGTTGGACAGGAAGTTCTGAAGAATGCTGCGCAGCAGCCGGATGTCGCTGCGCACCACGGCGTGGCTGGGAACGACGCACAACTCCAGCCCGCGTTCCCGCGCGACCGCCGCGTATTCGGTGGCCAGCGCGCCAAGCAGACTGCGGATCGGGAAATCGGCGATCTCGGGCCGCACCGCCCCGGCATCCAGCTTGGAGATGTCCAGCAGAGCCGACAACAGATCCTCGACCGAGGCCAGCGCCACGTCGATGTTGTCCACCAGCCCGCGGTTCGGCTCCGGCTGCTCCAGGTCGCCCAGAGCGGACACGAACAGCCGCGCGGCGTTCAGCGGTTGCAGCAGGTCGTGGCTGGCCGCCGCCAGGAAGCGCGTCTTGGACAGGTTGGCCTGCTCCGCCTCCGCCTTGGCGAGGCGCAGCGCCTCCTCCGCGGCGATGCGTTCGGCGATCTCCTGCTGGAGTTGCCCGTTGAGGCGGGTCAGCTCGGCGGTGCGCTCGGCGACGCGGTGTTCCAGGCTGTCCTTGGCATCGGCCAGGGCCTCCGCCGCCATGCGCCGTTCGGTGATGTCGTGGATCAGGCCGAAATAGCCCAGCACCTCCGGTTTTCCACCGCCCCGCCGTTCCCCGAAATGCGGGATGTAGGTGGCGACGGCGTAGCGCGGCGAGCCGTTCTCGCCGGGAAGCTCCAGCTCGAAGGTCACCTCCTCGCCGGCCAGGGCGCGCAGCACATACTGGCGCCGCACCTCGTAATAGAGGTCGCCCAGCGCCGCCCACATGGGCTGGCCCTCGATCTCCTCGCGCTTGCGGTTGAACCACCCCTCGTACGCCTTGTTGACGAAGCGGAAACGCTGCTCGGCGTCGACATAGGCGATCAGCGCCGGCACCGCGTCGGTGACCAGACGGATGCGCTGTTCGCTGTCGCGCAGCGCCTGCTCGGCCCGCTTGCGCTCGGTGATGTCGGTGAAGGTCAGAACGAAGCCGCCGCCCGGCATGGGATTGCGGCTGATCTCCAGAACCGTGTCGTCCAGCCAGGGCTGCTCGACGAGGCAGCTCGGCATCATCAGCGCGCTCAGCGACAGGCCGCGGTCGCCCAGCGCCGCGTGGTGCAGCACGAAGTCGGCGAAGCCCGCCCCGCGCTCCGCCACGTTGGCGGGCAGGCGCAGCAGGCCGGTGAAGCGCTCGTTCCAGGCGACCAGCCGCTGGTCGCGGTCGTACACGCCGACCCCCTGCGCGATGTTGTCCAGCGTCGCCTGGAGCAGCGCCGACTTCTCGGCCAGCTCGCGCTCGCGGCGGCGGGTCTCATGCTCCTTGATGTCGGTGATGTCGGTGTAGACGCCGACCACCCCGCCGTCGCGGGTGCGCCGCTCGTTCACCTGGACCCAGCGCCCGTCCGCCAGACGGTAGACGTAGGGTCCCTTCAGCGCCCGGTGCTGGGCCAGCCGTTCCGACAGCCAGCGGTCGGGCCGCGGGTAGGCGTCGGCGATGGTGCGCGAGGAGGCCGCCAGTTCGGCGATCTCCTGGAAACGGATGCCCGGAACGATGCGGTCGCGGATCTCCGGCCACAGGGCCAGATACTTGCTGTTGCACAGCACCAGCCGGTCGTCGCTGTCGAAGATGGCGAAACCCTCGTTGACCGACTCGATGGCCTCCGACAGGCGGGTGCGCATGGTGTCGGCCAGTTCCTTGGCGCGGGCGAGCGCGCGGTGGCTGTCCTCCAGCTCGCGGAGCGCGCGTTCCAGCTCCAGCGTGCGCTCGCGCACCTTCTGCTCCAGGACGATGGCGGTCTGGAAAAGGGAGAAGGCGCCCCCCTGCACGTCCATCGACCGTTCCACCCGGTCCATCAGCACCTGGTTGATGCGGCGGAGCTTGGCGTTCTCGCGCTCCAGCGCCTCCAGCCGGGCGGCGTCACCGGACGGTGCCGGAAGGGTGGCGGGCGACGGGTCGGCGGGTGGACGGGACGGTTCCCGCCAGTCGAAGATGAGCGTCATGGCGCACCTGCCGAAACACGGGTGCCGATGGCGACACCGGTGAAGGTCTGGTTGACGTGCATGGCGTTGTACTGCTCGCCGTAGGCGCAGAAGCCGATCACGTTGTGCCGCGCCAGCGCCGCCGACATGACATGCTTGAGCTGCCGCTGCTCCAGCTCCAGCCGGCGCAGGATGCAGTCGCAGCCGAGCACGAGATCCGGCGGCCCGCCGACCTCCGCGGCCAGCTTGCGCATCATCTCCTCAAGATTCTCCACCGGGTCCACGCCGCGGGCGACGGTCAGCACGATCCCCTCGTCGATGGCGCAGTAGAAGGTCAGGCTCTCGTCGTCGTTGACCTTCTGGATGGAGCGGACGTGATACTCGCCCCCCACCCGCACCACGACGGGATAGGCGGCGAAGATCAGGGGCGTCAGCGGCTCCCCCTCCAGCCCGACCATCCGGGCGTATTCGCGGCCCGCCGGCTCCGCGTTGATCTCGGTGACGATGCGGCGCTGCGGGTCGGCGCCGGTGACCACCATCTTGGCGTCGGACGCCACGAAATGCTCGGTCCGGAAGACCACGAAGCGGCGCGCCGTGGTGACCAGCATCAGCACGGCGGCGTTGGTGTGAAACCGCCCCTCGTGGAGGACGAAGGTGCGCTCGAACCGCAGTTCGTCCCCGGCGGAGCCGCCGAACAGGGGGATGTCCATCAGCACGCTGTGCAGCGCGCTGACCACCATCTCCTCCGCCCGCGACATGCCGTCGATCATCAGGAAGGCGAAGCTGCCATGGTTGGGAAAGGCGCCGGGGCGGGCGGCCAGGGCGACGTCGCGCTGCTCCATCAGGCTGCGCAGGACGCGCGGCGCCTCGGCAATGGAAAAGCGGTCGAGGTCGTCGATGCGCTGGGTGGCGATGGTGAAGTCGGCGCGCGGGAAGCCGATCCCGACCAGCGACCCGGCGGCGTAGCCGAAGGGCGTGATCTCCCCCGCCGTGGTGCAGCCGACCACCGGGACCGGCCCGAACAGCTCGGCCAGCGCCGCCGCCAGTTCCACCCGGTCGTAATGGGCGGAACAGAAAACCAGCACCATCTCCAGTTCCGCCGCGGAATGCCTTCCGCACAGCCCCTCGAACAGCTCCCGCGCGGCGGCGGCGGCGTCCTCCGCCATGGAAACGGCGCGGGGCAGCGGAGGGCTGGGCGGAGCGTCGGAAAGGAGAGCGTCCGAGGCCGGATGGCTGGTCACAGTGCGGATCCCGAAAAGCAACGGCATGGCATCCATCACCCGAAGCGGCATGAATCGGGAGAACGTCGGCGGATGACCTATACGTTACTTCAGCACCGCCCTTCGGGCAAAGCCGGACCTGCGGCATGGGTATGCGACGATGGTCTAAGGGCGCCGTGTGTAAGGCGTCTCCTATGGCCGAACCAAAGCGTTTGGCGCGGTTCCCCTGATTCGCCACACCCTCAGAACCGACCAGGAAAAACTGAAAGCAATCAAAAATATGCAAGTCATAGGCAGGATAGACGCAAAGATATTTCCCAGGAATCCATCGCCATACCTCGAAGAATTTTCAGATAGGAATTTCTCTTTTCTTTTTTCATGTTCAGAAATCAGCTCACCTTCTTTTGTCTTCATCGCCACCAAATAATTCGACATTGCTAAACCAGCCTGTTCTTCGCTCCTGATTGCCTCAGTCGGCGATTTTCCGTAAATGAGCACAGAACAGTGCCTAAAATTAAACTTCCTGCATTCAGATATGCCGCGTTCATAATTTTGTATATTCCGCTTAATCAATGAAATTTCCTGATCGAGTCGAGCCTTTTCCTTTCCCAGGTAATTTTCATTATAAGAAATGCGGCGATTGAGATCTTCCCTTATTGGGGCAAGGCTTCCATGAATCGTGGACAGATACACGACCGCTATCAATGAAAAATAGTGCACCAATGCGCTGGTCATGAACAATCGGTTACGCTTGACATGGCGCGCATCCCAGGAAGACGCCTCTGAAATGGACGGAACTGGATTGAACGACGGAAAGATGTTCGCAAGACCCTTTTTAGGATTAATGATAAGGAGATTTATGAATATGTTGACGAAACAAATCAGGGCAAAAACCACAAGCCCAATCCCTGGAGCCGGGTCCGCATAGGGAGAACTGCTGATGGTTACGTCATCACCACTGCACCCGAAAATGCCGCATGTGATGTTGTTCGTCATTATGGTTTGCGACATTCGCCCAACGTAATTGATCGTCGGATTTGCCGAGATATGATCTATATTTGCATAAGCAATTGAAAAAACGGAACATAGGGAAGAAAGGCTTGTGAACGCCGCAAACAACAGATTGTCTGTCTTCTCCTTCTTGGGATTGTTTTTTGCAGCCAGAAGATACGCCAAGCTCGCAACCAGACCCACCAAGGCCACAATCCCCAGCCCAAATGTTACCTTGACGTTTATGGGCGAATAAAGCAAATCTCTCGTGTAGCCACTAAAATAAAAACTGAAACCAATAAGAGGCACAAAAAGGGAAACTACCGATATAATCAGCGACGTTATTTTTAGGATCTTATTGGTTTCCAATTTTTCGGCAGGCGCCGCGGCCACTTGCTGCGAAACAAGAAAAACGAAGAAATCCGCATCACCCATCTGGATTTTGTTGTTCGCCGACAAGACGGCCCGACCGTCTGCAAGGCGGTCATTGATCTTTATCCGAGGCCCATGCATGGGAGAGACCAAGGCGATGGCGCCTTCATGCCTTTCAAGGAACGGAGCCCCTTCCGCGATTGGTCCGGACCCCGGGGGAAAAGGCCAGGGACCGTCGCCTTCCAGCGGGATCAGGCGACCGGTGCGTTCATCGAACAGGTTGAAGCATGCCATGCGCCCCTCCACCAATTCTTCATTCACGAATCATTCGTTGGCTTATTTTTCGGCTCGCGAGATAAGCCTGAACAATGCTCTTTATTGTCAGCACGACAACGAATAAGGCAGAATACATAATCACGAATTCGTCGCGAAGATTTGCTGAACACGCTCCCCTATATTTACAATTGAACAATACATCGCGCGACAAATAACACGAATAAATGAAAACCCCCAAAATTGCTGCCTGAACAGCGGCTTTCACTGTGTTTCCGATCATTGCGGCGATGCCTTGAAATTATGAAAGATCAGCCCATTGCCCGCTTTCTTAACAAAGAAACCTGCGATTTCCTTGGCAATCCGCCCTTTACGCGCGCATTGCGGTAACATTACACAACCAAGCCCAATAACCACGGAAACTTTAGCAATTAGAAGGTTTACGGTCAAGCGTGCGTTCCCGCCTGAACCGTCAGTCTCAACCGATCCGGAAGAGCAGGCCAGCCATTGACGTCCACCTTTCCGGAGGGAAGGGGCGGGGTGTTTCCCACGCAACGAAAAAGGCGCCTTCCGCCGTCGCGGAAGGCGCCTGAGTTCGGTTCCATATGCACCGCCACACGGGGGAACCGGTCTGAACACGGATCAGACCGCCCGGCTGGCCGTACCGACTGGGGAAGTCCCAAAGTCGAATTCTGAATACCGCATTCCACGGAACAGCGCTATGTCTTTTTCGTCATATCGCCGGGAGCGGACCTCAGCGCCGCCACCTCGCCATCGGAGAACAGGCGGGAGCGGGTGAGGAAGCGCACGCCCTCCGGCGCCTCCAGCGAGAAGCTGGCGCCGCGGCCCGGCACCACGTCGATGATGAGCTGGGTGTGCGACCAGTATTCGAACTGCGCCGCCCCCATGTAGAAGGGACAGCCCCCGATCTCCCCCAGCCGGACGTCCTGCCCGCCGGGGCGGAACTCCCCTTCCATGAAGCACATCGGCGCGCTGCCGTCACAGCAGCCGCCGGATTGATGGAAGAACAGCGGCCCGTAAAGCCCGCGCAGCTTTTCGATCAGTTCCAGGGCCGCCGGTGTGGCGACGACTCGTTCGACCATGGGCGGATGCTCCCAGAAAGACTCCAGGCCGGACGAGAAAAGGGCCGGAGGCCGAATGGCCGCCGGCCCAAGGTCGTCAGGGAGGAGACGGGGTTATCAGAAGAAGCCCAGGGCCTTCGGGCTGTAGCTGACCAGCAGGTTCTTGGTCTGCTGGTAGTGGTCGAGCATCATCTTGTGCGTCTCGCGCCCGATGCCGGACTGCTTGTAGCCGCCGAAGGCCGCGTGGGCCGGGTAGAGGTGGTAGCAGTTGGTCCACACGCGGCCCGCCTGGATGGCGCGGCCCATGCGGAAGGCGCGGTTGCCGTCGCGGCTCCACACGCCGGCGCCCAGGCCGTAGAGCGTGTCGTTGGCGATGGCGAGCGCCTCCTCCTCGGTCTTGAAGGTGGTCACGGACACGACCGGCCCGAAGATCTCCTCCTGGAAGATGCGCATCTTGTTGTGGCCTTCGAAGACCGTCGGCTGCACGTAGTAGCCGCTCTCCAGCTCGCCGCCCAGATGGGCGCGCTCGCCGCCGATCAGCACCTTGGCGCCCTCGGCCTTGCCGATGTCGATGTAGGAGAGGATCTTCTCGAGCTGGTCGATGCTGGCCTGGGCGCCGATCATCGTGGCGGGATCGAGCGGGCTGCCCTGCTTGACGGCGCCGACGCGGGCGACGGCCTTCTCCATGAACTTGTCGTAGATCTTCTCCTGCACCAGGACGCGCGACGGGCAGGTGCAGACCTCGCCCTGGTTCAGCGCGAACATGGCGAAGCCTTCCAGCGCCTTGTCCAGGAAGTCGTCGTCCTCGGCCATCACGTCGTTGAAGAAGATGTTCGGCGACTTGCCGCCCAGCTCCAGCGTGACCGGGATGATGTTCTCCGCCGCGTACTGCATGATCAGGCGGCCGGTCGTCGTCTCGCCGGTGAAGGCGATCTTGGCGATGCGCGGGCTCTGGGCCAGCGGCTTGCCCGCCTCGATGCCGAAGCCGTTGACGACGTTGAGGACACCGTCCGGCAGCAGGTCGCCGATGATCTCCATCATGACCATGATGGCCATCGGGGTCTGCTCGGCGGGCTTCAGCACCACGCAGTTGCCGGCGGCCAGCGCCGGGGCCAGCTTCCACACGGCCATCAGCAGCGGGAAGTTCCAGGGGATGATCTGGCCGACGACGCCCAGCGGCTCATGGAAGTGATAGGCGTAGGTGGTGTGGTCGATTTCCGCGATCGTGCCTTCCTGGGCGCGGACGCAGCCGGCGAAGTAGCGGAAGTGGTCGATGGCGAGCGGCAGGTCGGCGTGGGTCGTCTCGCGGATCGGCTTGCCGTTGTCCAGCGTCTCGGCCAGCGCCAGGACGTCCAGACGCTCTTCCATGCGGTCGGCGATCTTGTTGAGGATGCGCGCGCGCTCCGCAGGCGAGGTGCGGCCCCAGGCGTCCTTGGCCTTGTGGGCGGCGTCCAGCGCCTTCTCGATGTCTTCCGCGGTGGAGCGGGCGACCTCGCACAGCGGCTTGCCGGTGATCGGGGTCAGGTTGGTGAAATACTGGCCCTTCGTCGGCGGAACCCACTGGCCGCCGATGAAGTTGTCGTAGCGCGGCCGGATGGCGACCTGCTTGCTGAGCGTTTCCAGGGCCTGATGGATCACGGCGGTTTCCTCCCGAAGCGGATTGCCCAAACTGAATGTCGCGGAAATGGCTTGCCTGAAGTGGCTTGCGGCGCGGTGTGCGCCCCCTGTGTCCGTTCGTCCGATGATCGGCCCCCGTCACAGCGCCCCGCCGTTATCGCGGTTTTCGGGAAGGGCGGTAAATTCGACTTTGGTTGCAGACGCCGGCCCGAAGCCGGCCCGGATCCGGAGGTTCAGATTCGGAAATGACCATTGGCCGGCAAATGATACCTTGGGCGGAGACCATCCCGTTTCCCGGCGAGATCCCAGGCCATGACGACCGACATCCGGCTGCGCTTCCTCCACCCTTCCGGCGCCATCGGCCCCGGCAAGGTGTCCTTGCTGGAGGAGATCGACCGCACCGGCTCCATCTCCGCGGCGGCGCGGGCGCTCGGCATGTCCTTCCGCCGCGCGTGGTTCCTGGTGGAAACCATGAATTCCGCCTTCCGCGAGCCGGTGGTGCGCACCAACGTCGGTGGACGGGAGGGCGGCGGGACCGGCCTGACCGCCTTCGGGCAGGAGGTGATCGCCCGCTACCGACGCATGGAGGAGGAGGCCCGCCGCGCCGCCGCCCCGCATCTGGCGTGGCTGGACGAGGCGCTGAAACCGGAGGAGGCGCCCGGGAAAAGCCCCCCGCCCACCGGTCCAAAGTCCAATGGTCCGGATTCCGACGATCCGTAAAGTCTCCGTCGAAGCCGCGACCTTCCGCCGCGGCGAAACGAAGGAGGCTTCCGTTCCATGCGCACCGCCGCCCGCACCGCTCTTGCCGCCGTCCTCCTCCTCGCCGCCGCTCCCGCCACCGGCTGGGCCGACGGCGACCCGGCGAACGGCGAAAAGCTGTTCCGCCAGTGCAAGGCCTGCCACACGGTGGAGGCGGGCAAGAACCGCGTCGGCCCCACGCTGCACGGGCTGTTCGGGCGCAAGGCCGGCACGGTGGAGAGCTTCGCCAACTACTCCGAGGGTCTGAAGGCGTCCGGCATCCAGTGGACCGCGGCGACGCTCGACCCCTATCTCAACAACCCGAAGGCGGTCGTTCCCGACAGCCGCATGGCCTTCGCCGGGGTGGCGAAGCCGGAGGACCGCGCCGACCTGATCGCCTATCTGGAGGCCGCGACGAAGTGAGCCCCGGCGGGACGGGAACCGCGGCGCCGCCGGCCTGTTGCCCGGTTTCCATTCCCGCAGCCGGAGAACGGCCATGAACGACGACAGCACCGGGGACAAGGGGCCTGTCCGCAAAACCGACATCGGGCCGCTCTGCGACGAACAGAGCGGCGGCGGCGGGTCCAACCCGGACACGCGCTACCGCGGGATGCCCGGCGGCCATCCGGGCGGTTCCCGCGACGGCGATTGCGATCCGGTGTCGCGCGCCGATCCCGATTCCGCCGAGCCCGATTCCGCCGCCCCGGATTCCCCGTAGTCCGACGGCGTAGCCTTTCCGGGACCGTCCCGAATTGGTCGTAGCCGCTGATCCGGTCCCCCGCTAAAACAGGGGCTCCCTCACCGGCACAACACGGGCTGCGACCGGCATGCTGAAGCGCCTTTACGACTGGACGATGGCCAAGGCGGCCTCGAAGAACGCCACCACATGGCTGGCCGGGGTTTCCTTCGCGGAAAGCTCCTTCTTCCCGATTCCGCCGGACATCCTGATGGTGCCGATGGTGCTCGCCAACCGGCAGGCGGCGTGGCGGATCGCGACGATCTGCACGCTGGCCTCGGTGGTGGGCGGCGTCGCCGGCTACATGATCGGCTTCTTCCTGTACGAGACCATCGGCCGGGTGGTCATCGACTTCTACCATCTGGACGCCCAGTTCGAGACGCTGCGCCATACCTTCGTCGAATACGGGGCGGAGATCCTGATCATCAAGGGCATGACGCCCATCCCCTACAAGCTGCTGACCATCACCGCGGGGGTCGCGAAGCTGAACATCTGGGTGTTCATCGGCGCCTCCATTCTGTCGCGGGCCATCCGCTTCTATCTGGTCGCCGCCCTGCTCTACTGGTTCGGGGAGCCGGTGCGGGCCTTCATCGAAAAGAGGCTGACCCTGGTCACCACCGCCTTCGCGGTCGCCCTGATCGGCGGCTTCCTGGCGATCAAGCTGATCTGATCCGCCTCCCGCCGACGCCGCGACACCCGCCCGCCCTCTCCTGTTGACGTCCGCAACGGAGCGTCGATGGGAGAGGACGGATGGACAGCGTGCACGGGGCCGTGGTGGTCGTCACCGGCGCGTCGAGCGGGATCGGGCGGGCCACCGCCCTGGCTTTCGCGCGGGAGGGCGCCCGGCTGGTGCTGGCCGCCCGGCGGGAGGAACTGCTCGGCGAAGTGGCCGGGGAATGCCGGGAACTGGGCGCCGAGGCCGAGGCGGTGCCGACCGACGTCACCGACGCGGAGGCGGTCCGGCGGCTGGCCGACCGGGCGGTGCAGCGGTTCGGCGGCATCGACGTCTGGGTGAACAACGCCGGCGTCGGCGCCATTGGGCGCTTCGAGGACACCCCCGTCGAAGCGCACCGCCGGGTCGTCGAGACCAACCTCTTCGGGCCGCTGCACGGCGCCCACGCCGTCCTTCCGCTGTTCCGGCGGCAGGGCCACGGGGTTCTCATCAACACGGTGTCGGTCGGGGCCTGGGCGCCCGCCCCCTACGCCGCCGCCTACGCCGCCAGCAAATTCGGGCTGGAGGGGCTTCTGGAAAGCCTGCGGGCGGAGCTGGTGGACGCGCCGGGCATCCATGTCTGCGGCGTCTATCCCTCCTTCACCGACACGCCGGGCATGTCCCACGGCGCCAACTACACCGGCCATCGGCTGGACCCGGAAAGCCCCTTCTACGACGATCCGCAGGACGTGGCGGAAACCATGGTCGCGGTGGCCCTGCGCCCGCGGGCGCAGGCGATGGTCGGCGCGCTAACCCCGCTGACCCGGCTGGGCCACGCGGTGGCGCCGCGGCTGATGGAGAAGGTCGCCGGCTATGGCGCCCACCGCCATTTCAGCCGGACGCCGCCCGCCCCGACGAGCGACGGCAACCTGTTCGTCCCGGTGGAGCGGGGCCGCGGCGTGACCGGTGGATTCCGCACCCCGCCGCCCGGCTGGGTGTCGCCGCTGATCGTCGCCGGGGTCGCGGCGGCCGCCGCGGCGGCCTATGCCGGCTACGCCCGGAGCCGGAACGGACGCCATTGAGGGCTTTGAGTTCGGGAACGGGTTGGTCCAGAATGCCGGCCCGTTCCCGCAAGCCCCGAGTCCATCATGCCGAAGCCGGCGACCCCGCGAGGCCGTCCGCCCACCGCCTCCCCTGCCCGCCCGCCGCGTTCCGGCCCGGCCCGCGCCGGCAGAGATCCGCGCCAGGGCGACCCGCGCCGGGACGAGCCGCGGGAGGAGCCGGGAAAGCTGTTCCGCGTCGCCGGCCTGTCCGCCGTCTCCGCCCTGTTCGCCCACGACGCGGCGCGCGTGGAACGCCTGTTCTTCGAGGAACGGCTGAAGGCCAGGACCGGCGATTTCTGCAAGGCCATGGCCGCGGCGCGCAAGCCCTACCGCATGGTGGAGGCCGACGAGCTGGCCAAGGTCGCCGGAACGGTCCTGCACGGCGGCGTGGTCGCGCTGATCGCGCCGCGCCCGGTGCCGGCCTTCGACGTCGAGGCGGCCAAGCGCTGGGCGGCGGACGGGCAACCGCTGCTGATCCTCGACGGGGTCGGCAACCCGCACAATCTGGGCGCCATCCTGCGCACCGCCGCATTTTTCGGCCTGCGGCGCGTCGTGGTGTCGGACCATCCCGGGCAGGCCCTGCCGTCGGAATCCGCCTACCGCGTGGCCGAAGGCGGCTTCGAGTGGGTGGAGCTGTACCGGGCCGCCGCCCTGCCGGCGGTGCTGAAGCGGCTGCGCGGCTGCTACCGGGTGGCCGGGACGGCGCTGGGCCAGGGCCGGGCGGTGGTGAGCGACCCGGCGGTCCTCGCCAGGGGCGAGCGGCCCGCCGCCGTCGTGCTGGGCAACGAGGAGGACGGGCTTCCCCCCGCCACCCTCGCCGCCTGCGAGGACATCCTGACCCTGCCCGGCACGGGCCGCATCCAGTCACTGAACGTCGCGGCGACCGCGGCCATCCTCATCCACGCCCTGGCGAAGCCGGCCTGAGGGCGAAGCCGGCCTGAGGGCGAAGCCGGCCCTCAGCTGCC
This sequence comes from Azospirillum isscasi, assembly GCF_030849505.1. GTDB lineage: Bacteria > Pseudomonadota > Alphaproteobacteria > Azospirillales > Azospirillaceae > Azospirillum > Azospirillum isscasi. Next base: position 22,609 of record NZ_JAUJFI010000012.1, read on the forward strand.
CAGGGCGACGATCAGCACCAGCGCCACCAGGACCAGGGAGGCGACCGGCAGCATGTCCACCCCGCCGCGGTCCCAGGTCGGCGCCCGGCGGGAGCCGTGATGCGCGCCATGGGCGTGGCCCAGCCCCTCGTCGGCCCAGCCATGTTCGGACGGGCGGGCGCCGGGGGCGGAGACGGCGGGCGCCGCCGGGCTGGCGATGTCCACCACCCCGGCCCCGCGCTGGTACTCGCCGCCGCCGGCCCGCGGGCGCTTCAGCCGCGCGTCGGTCAGTTCCACCTCGATGCCCGCGGCCTCCAGTTCCTCGACCAGTTCGGCGACCTCTCCCGGGGTCATCGTCTCCACCGGCACCTCCTGGCCCAACTGCTCGATGCTGAGCCGGTTGCCGTTCTGCCGCCCTTTGGCCGCCAGGCGCTGGATGGCGGTATCGTCGATCGTCATGGTTCGTCTCCCCGCGGTTCCACCTTGGACTGAACATTCCTGGGAGTAAACACACGGGACCGGAGAAGGCTCCCGCGACGGGCGCCGACTTGCCGGCACGGCGATGCGACCCGACATAGTCCTGAAATCCCACGCCATCGGAGACGCCGACATGCTCGGAATGTTCATGCGCAAGCCCCTCGCCCTGCCCAGCGCGGAGGATGCGCTGCCCGGCCGCGGCACGCCGGTTCCCGTGCCGCCCCGCCACCACGTCAACGGCAACCCGCTGACCGCGCCCTACCCGGCGGGGCTGGAGGTCGCCGATTTCGGCCTCGGCTGCTTCTGGGGGGCGGAGCGCAAGTTCTGGAAGACGCCGGGCGTCTGGACGACGATGGTCGGCTACCAGGGCGGCCACACCCCGAATCCGACCTATGAGGAGGTCTGCTCGGGCCGCACCGGCCATGCCGAGGTGGTGCGCGTCGTCTACGACCCCGCCAAGGTGGGGTTCGAGGATCTGCTCCGGGTCTTCTGGGAGGCGCACGACCCGACCCAGGGGATGCGCCAGGGCAACGACGTGGGCACCCAGTACCGTTCCACCATCTACACCCACAGCGAGGCCCAGCGTGCCGCCGCCGCGGCCAGCCGCGAGTCCTACCAGGCCCGCCTGGAGCAGGCCGGCTTCGGCCCGGTGACGACGGAGATCCGCGAGGCCCCGCCCTTCTACTACGCCGAGGATTATCACCAGCAGTATCTGTCCAAGAATCCCGCCGGCTATTGCGGGCTGGGCGGAACCGGGGTGACCTGCGCGGCGTGATGCGTTCCTCCGGTGCGGGGGGAGAAACCACAGAGACACGGAGACACAGAGAGCCGACCGACGGCGCTCCGATCCTCCTGTCTCTGTGCCTCCGTGCCTCTGTGGTAAAAACCCGGCACGCGCAGCCCTGGCGCCCTCACTGCGGCATCCGGGCGACAGGGTTAAGCCGGCTTGAACGGGGCGGTCCCTTGCGGTTGCGCCTGCCCGTCCCTTCCGGGTATGGTTCCGGCGGTCCATGAAAGCTCCAGGGGGTAGCCCCGCGGGGCGCCGCCCGAGAATTCCGCGCCCAATCCATGATCAAGGAAAGAACCGAGCTGGCGACGCCGCACCTGAGCGGCCTGCTTGACTTCTGGCTCACCAAATGCGTCGGCGGGAAGCCGCCGGTGTCCAGCACCATCGCCCCGGCCGACCTGCGGCCGTGGAAAGACAATATTGTGATTTTCGAGGTCATCGGCGACGACGACTTCGTTTATTCCTATTACGGCCAGTCGCTTGCCGCCGCTTTCGGGCATTCGCGCCTGGGCGCCACGCTGGACGATCTGCCGGAGGAGCAGCGGGCCATCCTGCGCCCCGAATACGCCTCGCTCGTGCGCGAACGGCTGCCGGTCGCCCGCGTCTACACCGCCGACTTCAGCGGCGTCATGCGGACCTGGGAACGGCTGGCCCTGCCGATGTCCAGCGACGGCGAGACCATCGACAAGCTGCTGGTCGCCGCCTACGAACTGCCGCCGGACGAGCCGCCCTGCACCCTCTGCACCCCCGACGCCGCGGAGGAGGAGGCTGAGATGCCGGCCGGCGAACCGGACACGGAGGACGGGGTGGACGACGGGGCGGGCAGCGGCACGGACAGCGGCACGGACAGCGGCACGGACAGCGGGGCCGAAACCGAAGCCCTTGCCGACGATGCGGACGAGCACGAACTCGCCGATCCCGAGACCGATCCCGGCACCGAAGACGACACCCCCGACGACGCCGAAACCGGCGAGTCCTCCTCCACCGACCAGAAACCGGGAGCCCCGGCATGACGCCGCGCACGCCCCACCTGACCGCCCCCCCGACCCAGTCGGGAGTCGTCACCGCCGACGAGTTCAATCTGTGGTGCGCGCTGAACGGGCGCCCCTTCAACCTGATCCCCAACGCGCGCCCGGACGGGCGGCTGCTGTGGGACGTGGAGGTGCTGCCCGGCACGCCGCGCGCCGGCACGGTCTACTCGACCAACCTCGCCGACGAGTCGCTGGCGGTGGTCGCCGGCTTCGCCTTCCTGTCCGGCGTCGAGTGGGCCTATGAGGCGCGCGGCCCGGAGGAGGCCGTTCCGGCCATCGCACCCGACGTGCTGGTGGATGCGGAAGACGTCCTCATCCCCGATGCCGAGGAACTGCCCGGGGAACTGCCTGGGGACGAAGACCCCAAAGAGGCCGCGGCCGACGCTTTCGCCCATGAGGACGACGGGGCGGAGGACGACGGCGAGGCGCCCGCCCTGGACGAGGACAATGGGGACGAGGACGACGGGAACGAGGACGACGGGGACGAGCCCGAAGAGGATGCCGGGCCCGCCGGGGACGATCCCTACGCGCTGCCCGGCACCGTGCTTCTCCAGAACCCGCCGCCGCGCCCGCCGCAGCAGCATGACGAGACCGTCCTGGCCCGCAACGCGCGGATGCTGGAGACGGTGCTGAGGAATTTCCGTGTCCGCGGCGAGATCATGGACGTGCGCCCCGGCCCCGTGGTGACGCTCTACGAGTTCGAGCCGGCGCCGGGCACCAAATCGGCCACGGTCATCAACCTGACCGACGACATCGCCCGCTCCATGAGCGTGGTCACCGCCCGCATCGCCATCGTGCCGGGCCGCAGCGTGATCGGCGTCGAACTGCCGAACCCGGTCCGCGAGATGGTCTATCTGCGCGAGATGTTCGATCACGCGGCCTTCAGCGACTCGCAGGCCCATCTCGCCATCGCGCTCGGCAAGGACATCAGCGGGGAGCCGGTGGTCGCCGACCTCGCCCGCATGCCGCATCTGCTGGTGGCCGGCACGACGGGCTCGGGCAAGTCGGTGGCGATCAACACGATGATCCTGTCGCTGCTCTACCGCCTGCCGCCGGAGCGCTGCCGCTTCATCATGGTGGACCCGAAGATGCTGGAGCTGTCGGTCTATGACGGCATCCCGCATCTGCTGACCCCCGTGGTGACCGACCCGAAAAAGGCGGTGATCGCGCTGCGCTGGGCCGTGCGCGAGATGGAGAGCCGCTACGAGGCGATGTCCAAGCTCGGCGTGCGCAACATCGAGGGCTACAACGCCCGCATCGCCGAGATGATCGCCAACGGCGAGCCGATGCCCCGCCGCACCGTCCCCGGCGAGGCCGAGACCGTCTTCGACCTGACCCCGCAGGAACCGACGCCGCTCCCCTACATCGTGGTCATCGTGGACGAGATGGCCGACCTGATGCTGGTGGCGGGCAAGGAGATCGAGGCGGCGATCCAGAGGCTTGCCCAGATGGCGCGGGCCGCCGGCATCCACCTGATCATGGCGACCCAGCGCCCCTCGGTGGACGTGATCACCGGCACCATCAAGGCCAACTTCCCGACCCGCATCAGCTTCCAGGTCACCTCCAAGATCGACAGCCGCACCATCCTGGGCGAGCAGGGGGCGGAGCAGCTTCTCGGCCAGGGCGACATGCTCTACATGGCCGGCGGCGGGCGCATCACCCGCGTCCACGGCCCCTTCGTCTCCGATTCGGAGGTCGAGGAGATCGTGCAGTTCATCAAGTCGCAGGGCGCCCCCAACTACGTCACCGCCATCACCGAGGAGGAGGAGGAGGCGATCGCCGACGACGACGACGACAACGGCGGCGGCAACTCCGGCGACGACCTCTACATGCAGGCCGTCAACCTCGTGGTGCGCGAGGGCAAGGTGTCGGTCAGCTTCATCCAGCGCCAGCTTCAGATCGGCTACAACCGCGCCGCCCGTCTGGTAGAGCGGATGGAGACGGAGCGCGTGGTCGGCCCGGCCAACCACCAGGGCAAGCGCGAGGTGCTGCTGTCCCCCGCCGGCCTGTCGGCCAAGCGCGCCGGGGTGTAGCACCAGGAGACAGGGCAGGAGGCGGAGCGATGAAAGCGCATTTCGAGCGGTTCGCACGGTACAACCGCTGGGCCAACCGCCGCCTCTACGCGGTGGCGGCCCAGTTGACGGACGCGCAGTACCGCGAGGACCGGAGCGCTTTCTTCCGCTCGGTGCGGGGCACGCTGAACCATCTTCTGGTGGCCGACCGCGTGTGGCTCCGCCGCATCGAGGGGAGCGGGCCGCTGCCCTCCGCGCTGGACGAGATCCTGCACGACGGCTTCGACGAGCTGCGCGCCGCCCGCGAGGCGGAGGACGAGCGCCTCATCCGCGTCGTGGCGGCGCAGGAGGAGGACCGCTTCGGTTCGGACCTCCACTATCACTCCCTGGCCGGGCAAGCCTTCACGATGCCCTTTTCGGCGGTCCTGACCCATCTGTTCAACCACCAGACCCACCACCGCGGTCAGGCGCACACGCTGCTGACCCAGTTCGGTCTGGCCGCCCCCAGCATCGACTTCGCCTATTTCCTGCTGGAGAAATAACGGCGCCGGACTTTCAGATCCGCGACGGCGACAGGCGGAACTCCACCACCCGGCTGGACTGGGCCAGCTTGTCGATCAACTCCATCGGGTCCGGCGTGCCGCTGGCCTGGAGCGTGAGCTGGTATTCCAGGTGGCCGCTGCCGTTGCGCAGGTGGAAGGCCCAGGACACGATCTCGTAGCCGTGCTCCAGCGCCTTGGTGCGGATCGTCTCCGCCGGGGGCGCCTGATCGCGCTCGAACACCAGCATCACCTGGACCACCGTGTGGTGGGGCAGCGCCGCCTCCAGCCGGCGGAAGCCGCTCATCACCAGGATGACCATGAAGGCCGCGCCGATGGCCGCGACGTAGAAGCCGAGCCCGATGGCCACCCCCACCGCCGCCGCCGTCCAGATCGACGCCGCGGTGGACAGGCCGCGGATGGAAAAGCTTTCCCGCATGATGACCCCGGCGCCGAGGAAGCCGATGCCGGTCACGATGCCCTGGACGACCCGCGTCGGGTCGCCGCCCCCGCCGTTCCCCACGCCGCCCCCGATTCCGCCGTACCACAGGCCCGGATAGGCGTTGACCACGGTCAGCGCCGTCGAGGCGAGGCAGACCAGCGCGTAGGTGCGCATCCCCGCCGCCCGCCCATGGAAGGAGCGCTCGTACCCCATCAGGATGCCGAGGAGCAGCGCCCCGGCCAGATGCAGAAGGATCATGCCGTTGGCGATCAGTTCGGCCTGCGACCAATAGGCGGACAGCCGGTCCATGCTCCCCTCCCTCCGGAACGATCGGGCTGGAAGGGGAAGTGTAGCGCCGATTGGTTAGGGAAGGGTTCGGTTGCGGAAAACCCCCGCGCCGCCCATGCGGCATATTGGTCGGCCGCCGCCCCGCCAGCTAAAACCGGTTGCTTAAGTGTAAAATTTTTCTCAATTAGGAACGATTGCCTGCCCAGCCTTCTCAGGGGAAGATATGTTCGGCATCCTTTCTGCATTGTCCATCCGTGGCAAGGTGCTGACGGCCCTTCTGCTGCCGATGCTGGGTCTGCTCGCCTTCGCCGGCTTTACGGTCGCCGATCGCTGGCAGACGGCCCGCGCCTTCGAGGAACTCCAGGGGTTGACCGATTCGGTCACCCGGATCAGCGCCCTCGTTCACGAACTCCAGAAGGAGCGTGGCTCCTCCGCGCTGTTCATCGGCAGCAAGGGAAGCCAGTTCCGCGCCGAACTGGACGCCCAGCGCGCGCAGACCGACCGGACGCTGGCCAATGTGAAGGCTCTGGTGACCGCGCCGGACAACGCCAGGCCGGCCTTTTCCGGCACGCTGTCCGCCGCCATGCGGGGGCTGGACGAGCTGGGCGCCCGGCGCAAGGCGGTCGATGCCCTGTCCCTGCCGGGGCCGGAGTCCTTCGCCTACTACACCGGGCCGATCCTGGCGCTGCTCGACGCCGCCACCGGGCTGCCGCACCACACCACCGACGGGGCGGTCGGCGTGCAGCTCGTCGCCTATCTGAACTTCATCCAGGGCAAGGAGCGCGCCGGGCAGGAGCGCGCGACCGGTGCCGCCGGCTTCGCCGCCGGGCGGTTCGAACCGCCGGTGCACCAGCGGCTGACCGGGCTGATCGCCGCCCAGGACACCTATTTCGCCATGTTCCGCTCCCTGGCGACGGCGGAGCAGGCCGCCCTGTTCGGATCGATGTCCGAAGGCGCTCCGCTGGACGCGATCCGCCCCATGCGCAAGACCGCGCTCGACGGCGGCCCCGCCGGCGCGCTGGAGGGCATCCAGGCGCCGGTCTGGTTCCGGAAGGCGACCGACCGGATCGAAGCCATGAAGACGGTCGAGGACCGGCTCGCCGCCGACCTGCACGACCTCACCGCCCGGCGCGCCGCCGACGCCGACACGGCCTTCGCCCTGGTGGCCGCCCTCAGCGCCGTCGGGCTGCTGGTGACGCTCGGCCTTGCCTACGGCATCATCGCCGACGTCGCCGGCTCCATCGCCCGCGTCACCGAGGCCACCCACCGGCTGGCGGATGGCGACCTCGACGTCGCCCTGCCGCGGACCGGGCGGCGCGACGAGATCGGCACGCTCTACGCCGCGCTGGCGACCTTCCGCGCCAACGCGATGGAACGGCGCCGCCTGGAGGCCGAACAGGAGCGGATGAAGGAGCAGGCCGAGGCCGACAAGCGCCGCACCCTGAACAGCCTCGCCGACGGCTTCGAGAACAGCGTCGAGCACGTCGCCCGCACCGTGAAGTCCTTCGCCACGGGCATGCAGGGCAGCGCCGAGAAGCTGACCAGCACGGCGCAGGACACCTCCCAGCGGTCCGTCGTCATGTCCAGCGCGGCGGAGCAGGTGTCCGGCAACGTCCACACCGTCGCCGCGGCGGCGGAGGAGCTGCACGCCTCCATCGGAGAGATCGCCCGTCAGGTCGTCGAAGCCTCCGAGGTGTCCCGCCGCGCGGTGCAGGAGGCCGACGACACCAGCGCCACCGTGCAGGGGCTCGCCGCCGCCGCCGAGCGCATCGGCGAGGTGGGCAAGCTGATTTCCGCCATCGCCGCCCAGACCAACCTGCTGGCCCTGAACGCGACCATCGAGGCGGCCCGGGCCGGCGAGGCGGGCAAGGGTTTCGCCGTCGTCGCCAACGAGGTGAAGAACCTCGCCGGCCAGACCGCGCGGGCGACCGGCGACATCGAATCGCAGGTTGCCGCCATCCAGGCCGAGACCCGGAAGGCGGTCGAGGCGATCGGCGCCATCTCCAGCACCATCGGGATGATCAGCAACATCAACACCACCGTCGCCGCGGCGGTCGAACAGCAGGGCGCGGCCACCCGCGAAATCACCCGCAACGTCCAGCAGGCCGCCAGCGGCACCAGCGAGGTGTCCACGGCCATCACCGAAGTCCTGGGCGCCGCGAACCTGACCGGCAGCGAGGCGCAGGACGTGCTGACGACCGCCTCCGATCTGGTGCGGCAGGCCAACCTGCTGTGGACAGAGATGACCGGCTTCGTCAACCGCGTGCGTTCAGCCTGATAGCGCGGGCCTATCCCATCGCCGTCAGCGACCAGCGGGCGAGCAGAGCCACCAGCAACCCCTCCGCCGCGGCCAGCATCAGCCGGAGCATCAGGCTCACGAGGTCGGTGAAACGGTCGCGGCGGGGGAACACTTCGCCCAGCATGCCGGCGACGGCGCGGCGCAGGTTCAGGCTCACGAGGCCGATCACCAGCGCCACCGCGGCGGTGCCGACCACGTAATAGAGCGCACCCTTCCAGCCGGCGAAGGACTGCGGGTTTTCCAGGTAGAAGAGCGTGCCGACGAGGATCCACACGGCGGACGGCCAGACGCCCACCATGTCGGCGCCGCCGGGCGCCGGCGCCTCGGGCGGCGGCTCTCCGGGTGGGGGTTGCGCGCTCCAGGGCACCGCCGCCGCCCGTCAGCCCCCCGGCACGTGCCGGTAGGCCAGCACGCAGGCCGGGCGGCCGTCCTCATCGGCCAGCGGCAGCAGAAGTTCGACGAAGCGCGCCCCCGGCAGCATCGGGTCGTTGCGCACCAGAAGGCCGCGCGGCTCCCCCGCCTCCAGGCAGGCGCGCAGGTCGGCGATGAAGCGCGCCGCCGCGTCGGCCGGGTGGCAGTCGCCGACCGGGCGCGGCACCGCGCGCTGCCCGATCCGCCGCTGCACCGCCCGCCCGCAGGCGCGGTAGAGGAAATCCTCGCCGCCGCGCAGCGGCTCCATCAGGCACAGGCGCGGCACGCATTCGCGGATCTGGGCGGTGTCGATGTCGCGCGCTTCCGGCATCGGGCGCCCGCGGCGGACGCGCCGCCAATGGACGTGGAGCAGGCTGGCGATCTGCGGGATCTGGTCGAGGTCCAACGGCTCCGACCGGCAGACCGGCGGGGCGGGCGGCGGCACCGGAACGGCGGGTGCGGGGGCCGTGGCCGCGGGAGACGGCGCCGCCGCCACGGCCTCCGGGACCGGCTTCGGCGCGGGAGCCGTGGGCGGGGCCGGGCGGCTGGCGAAGACCGGCTGGCGCTCCGGGCGCCCGCCGTGCTTCTTCAGCATCGGCAGCGGCGCCCAAGTCGGGCAGGTGTGGTAGGAGCGGGTGACCTTCCGGTAATCCTGGCTGGTCGCCGTCCGGCATTCCCCCTCCGCGCTGTAGCGGTCGACGTGGACGAGCGTGTTGTCGTCCGACAGGGCGCGGTCGCCCCCCCACGAAACGCAGGCGGCGCAGGCGCGGCTGTCCTTGGCGAAGGCGTGGGTCATCGTGGGGCGCGAACTCCGGCGGCGGTCAGGATCGGCAAAAGGAACGGTTTTGCGGGCTTCTCCCGCGGAACAATCTCGGGATGCACGGCGGTTCCGGTGCACCCCGATTGATGACGCCCTTTCGGCGCGGGTTCAAGCCCCGCCTCGCCGCCCGCCGGCGATGTTTCAGACATGTGGCCCGCGCATCAACCCAACCTCTTCCCCCGCGGCGCCTTGTTCCCTATAAAGGGGCCTCGCAACGACACACATTGACCCGTGCCCCCTCACACCCGAGCCCCGCCAAGGGGCCAATGGCGCGAGGGGGCTTTTGCTGCACGAACGTCGAGAAGCGGACCCATGCCCAAGCGCACTGATATCAAATCCATCTGCATCATCGGCGCGGGGCCGATCGTCATCGGCCAGGCTTGCGAGTTCGATTACTCCGGCGTCCAGGCGTGCAAGGCGCTGCGCGAGGAAGGCTACCGCGTCATCCTCGTGAACTCCAACCCGGCCACCATCATGACCGATCCGGGTCTGGCCGACGCCACCTACATCGAACCCATCACCCCGGCCGTGGTGGCCAAGATCCTGGAGAAGGAGCGCCCCGACGCCCTGCTGCCGACCATGGGCGGCCAGACCGCGCTGAACACCGCCATGGCCCTGTCCGACGACGGCACGCTGGAGCGGCTGGGCGTGGAGATGATCGGCGCCAAGCGCGACGTCATCGCCAAGGCCGAGGACCGCATCCTGTTCCGCGACGCCATGGACAAGCTGGGCCTGGAATCGCCGCGCTCGCGCCTGGTGCGCAACATGCAGGAGGCGACCGAGGCGCTGGAGTTCGTCGGGCTGCCCGCGATCATCCGCCCCAGCTTCACGCTGGCCGGCACCGGCGGCGGCATCGCCTACAACCGCGCCGAGTTCGAGGACATCGTGCGCGGCGGCCTGCGCGCCAGCCCGGTCGGCGAGGTGCTGATCGAGGAATCGGTGCTGGGCTGGAAGGAGTATGAGATGGAGGTCGTCCGCGACAAGGCGGACAACTGCATCATCGTCTGCGCCATCGAGAACATCGACCCGATGGGCGTGCACACCGGCGATTCGATCACCGTCGCCCCGTCGCTGACGCTGACGGACAAGGAATACCAGATCATGCGCGACGCCTCGATCGCGGTGCTGCGCGAGATCGGGGTGGAGACCGGCGGGTCCAACGTGCAGTTCGCGGTGAACCCGGCGAACGGCCGCCTGATCGTCATCGAGATGAACCCGCGCGTGTCGCGCTCCTCCGCGCTCGCCTCCAAGGCCACCGGCTTCCCGATCGCCAAGATCGCCGCGAAGCTGGCCATCGGCTACACGCTGGACGAGCTGACCAACGACATCACCGGCACCACCCCGGCCAGCTTCGAGCCGACGATCGACTACGTCGTCACGAAGATGCCGCGCTTCACCTTCGAGAAGTTCGCCGGCACCGAGCCGCTGCTGACCACCTCGATGAAGTCGGTGGGCGAGGCCATGTCCATCGGCCGCACCTTCCAGGAGTCGGTGCAGAAGGCCCTGCGCTCCATGGAGACCGGCCTGACCGGCTTCAACGAGGTGCGCATCGGCGACACCGACACGCCGGACCCCAGCGCCATCCGCGGCGCCCTGGCCCGCCCGACGCCGGACCGGCTGCTGGTCATCGCCCAGGCGTTCCGCCACGGCTTCACCGTCGCCGAGGTCCAGCAGGTCTCCAAGTACGACCCGTGGTTCCTGGAGCAGATCAAGGCCATCGTGGACCGTGAGCTGGCGGTCCGCTTCGACGGCCTGCCGACGGACAAGGACGGCTGGCTCAAGCTGAAGCAGATGGGCTTCTCCGACGCCCGTCTGGCCGAGCTGTCCGGCAAGACGGAGGCCGAGGTCGCCGAGGCCCGCCGCGCCGCCGGGGTCACGCCGGTGTTCAAGCGCATCGACACCTGCGCCGCCGAGTTCGCCTCGCGCACGCCCTACATGTATTCCACCTACGAGGCGGACGGCACGGGCGAGGCCGAGTGCGAATCGGACCCGACCGACAAGAGGAAGGTCGTCATCCTGGGCGGCGGGCCGAACCGCATCGGCCAGGGCATCGAGTTCGACTATTGCTGCGTCCACGCCGTCTACGCGCTGCGCGAGGCCGGCATCGAGACCATCATGGTCAACTGCAACCCGGAGACGGTCTCCACCGACTACGACACCGCCGACCGCCTGTATTTCGAGCCGCTGACCGCCGAGGACGTGATCGAGCTGGTCCGCGTCGAGCAGCGCAACGGCACGGTGCTGGGCTGCATCGTGCAGTTCGGCGGCCAGACCCCGCTGAAGCTGGCCGACGCGCTGGAGAAGGCCGGCATCCCGATCCTGGGCACCTCGCCGGACGCCATCGACCTCGCCGAAGACCGCGAGCGCTTCCAGAAGCTGCTGCACCAGCTCAACCTGCTCCAGCCGGCCAACGGCCTGGCCCGGTCGCTGGAGGAGGCGGAGACGGTCGCCGCACGGATCGGCTTCCCGGTGGTCATCCGCCCGTCCTACGTGCTGGGCGGGCGCGCCATGGAGATCGTCCACGACATGGCCGGGCTCCAGCGCTACATGGGCACCGCCGTGAAGGTGTCGGGCAAGAACCCGGTGCTGATCGACAGCTACCTTCAGGACGCCATCGAGGTGGACGTGGACGTGGTGGCCGACGCCGCCGGCCAGGTCTACATCGCCGGAATCATGGAGCACATCGAGGAGGCCGGCATCCATTCCGGCGACTCGGCCTGCGCGCTGCCGCCCTACTCCCTGCCCGCCGAGACCATCGCCGAGATCGGCCGCCAGGGCGAGGCGCTGGCCCGCGCCCTGCACGTCGTCGGCCTGATGAACGTCCAGTTCGCGGTCAAGGACGGCACGGTCTACATCCTGGAGGTCAACCCGCGCGCCAGCCGCACGGTGCCCTTCGTCGCCAAGGCCACCGGCACCGCCATCGCCAAGGTCGCCGCCCGCGTCATGGCCGGGGAAAAGCTGGCCGACTTCACGCTGAACGGCCCGACCCCGCCGCACACCGCCGTGAAGGAGGCCGTGTTCCCCTTCGCCCGCTTCCCCGGCGTGGACATCGTGCTCGGCCCGGAAATGAAATCCACGGGCGAGGTGATGGGCCTCGACCACAACTTCGCGCTGGCCTTCGCCAAGTCGCAGCTCGGCGCCGGCGTCACCCTGCCGGTCCAGGGCACCGTCTTCATCTCGGTGAAGGAGCGGGACAAGGCGTCGGCGGTGCAGATCGGGCAGAAGCTGCACGGCATGGGCTTCCGCGTGCTGGCCACCACCGGCACCGCGGCGGCGCTGCGCCAGGCCGGCGTCCCGGCGGAGTCGATCAACAAGGTGGTGGAAGGCCAGCCGCACATCGTCGATGCGATGATCAACGGCGAGGTGCATCTGGTGATCAACACCACGGAAGGCGCGCAGGCCCTGTCCGACAGCTTCAGCCTGCGGCGTACGGCGCTGACCTACAACCTGCCTTACTACACCACCATGGCCGGTGCACGCGCGGCGGTGGAAGCGATTGCCGCACTCCGGAACGGCAGCCTTGAAGTCGCGCCGTTGCAGTCGTACCTTAGCGGTTCCTATTAGGACGGTTTACGGCGCGGCGGACCTCCTCCGCCGCGCCGTAGCTTTCCCAGGGCGCTGCGTCGGCATGGTGATGGATTGAACGATGGAAAAAGTTCCAATGACTGCGGCGGGATACAACCGCCTGCAAGAGGAGTTGAAGCACCTCAAGACTGTCGAACGGCCCAACGTCATCAAGGCGATTGCCGAGGCGCGTGAGCACGGGGACCTGTCGGAAAACGCCGAGTACACCGCCGCGCGCGAGCGCCAGAGCTTCATCGAAGGCCGCGTCGCGGAGCTGGAGGACAAGATCAGCCGCGCCGAGGTCATCGACCCGACCAAGCTGTCCGGCAAGTCGGTGAAGTTCGGCGCCACGGTGACGCTGGCGGACGAGGACACCGACGAGGAGATCACCTATCAGATCGTCGGCCAGGACGAGAGCGACATCAAGAACGGCATGCTCTCCATCCAGGCGCCGCTGGCCCGCGCGCTGATCAACAAGTCGGTCGGCGACAGCGTGGAGGTGTCCACCCCCGGCGGCTCCAAGGTCTACGAGATCGTCACCGTCGCCTTCAAGTAGGCGCCGGTTCAAACTGAGGGGGTTTTCACCCCGCCACCGACCGCGAGCCGAAACGGAACGCCCCGCGCCGACAACCGGCGCGGGGCGTTCCGTTTCATCCCGAAGGCTCTTTCTACCCCCGCAGCCGCTCCGCCAGGAAGGCGCTGACCCGCTCGATGGCGTCCCGGCGGGCGGACTCGTCGGTGCCGACCGTCGCCTCGCCCGCCGGGGCGGTCGCCAGATTGCGGCGCTTGCGCAGCGGCGAATGGGGGGAATCGAAGCCGTGGTGGGCGTCGGGATAAACCACCACCTCGGTGCGCTCCTTCACCGGCTCGCGGCTCGCCAGTTCCAGGCAGCGGTCGGCGGGGGTCCATTCGTCCTTGCCGCCCAACAGCATCAGGAGCGGCCCCTCCGGCTGCCAGTCCGCGTCGTTCAGGGGCGTCCGGCAGCCGGGATAGAAGGCGACGGCGGCGCGGAAGCCGTTCCCCTGCCCGCCCGGCCCATAGGCCGCCAGCACCGTGCCAGCCCCCTGCGACCAGCCCATCAGCGCGATCCGCTCGCTGTCCACGTCGCTGCGCGCACGGAGATAGGCCAGCGCCGCCCAGGCGTCGCGCTTGCGCTCCTCGGTCGCGCGGACGGGGCGGTCCCTGACGGTGCAGACCTCCTCCACGCCGCGCGGGCCGAAGCTGTCCACCATCAGCACCGCATAGCCCTGCTGGCGCAGGGTCAGCGCCCAATCGATGTGCCGGGCCGACACCCGCCCGGTCTTGGCGTAGAGGCCGCTGCACCCGTGCAGCAGCACGACCGTGGGAAAGGGGCCGTCGCTGCGGGGGCGCAGGAAGCGCCCTGTCAGGGGCGTCGGCGCACCGCTGGTCAGGTCGGCGTCGAGCGAGGGGAAGCGGACGATCTCCTCCGCATGCACGCCCGTCGTGGCGGCGTGGGCCGGCGGAGAACCGGCCAGGAGCGGCAGAGCCAGCGCGGCGGCGAGCGCCAGCGCGGACAGAACGGCACACGACCGTGGGGCGCGCGGCGGAAGGGTACGGCGGCGGGGTGGGGCCATCATCGTCTCCCGGTCACGGACAGGATCGGCGGAATTGGATGTGCGAGAGTTTAGCAACCTCCGCCGCGGAAAACATCGCACGCGCGAAGACTGGCTGGAATCCATTTTTGAAAAGGTTCGCCGTCACAAGATTGCGCCAGGACCGTTTCCCGAAACGCGGACAGCCGGCAACACGCCCCATGGTCTGGGTGTGTTGCCGGCTGTCCGGAAAACGGTGCGTCGGTGCGGAGCCGCGTCAGCGGCGCGCCAGACGGGTCGAGGATTCGTCCTCGTCCTCCTCGTCGTCATCCTCCAGCGAGTCGGGGATGTCGGGCGAGTCCACGTCGATCGGCACACCGGGCGTGTGCTTCGACGTGCGGATCGACAGGGCCGACTTGACGTGCGCCACGTTGGGCGCCGCCGTCAGCTTCGTGGTCAGGAAGCGCTGGTAGTCGTCCCAGTCCTCCGCCACGATCTTCAGCAGGAAATCATACTCGCCGGCCAGCATGTTGCACTCGCGCACCATGGGCCAGGAGTTGACGAGTTCCTCGAATTTCTTTAGGTCCGCTTCAGCTTGGCTGGACAGGCCGACCTGGGCGAACACGGTGACACCGAACCCGAGCGCGTCGGGATTGATGTCGGCGTGATAGCCGCGGATGAAGCCCGCCTCTTCCAAGGCACGGACACGCCGCAAACACGGAGGGGCAGAGATGCCGGCACGCCTCGCGAGTTCTACGTTGGTCATCCGGCCGTCATTTTGCAGGTCGCGCAAAATCCGCCGGTCAATTCGGTCGAGTTTGACCCGCCGCATGGTTTACTCGGTCGCTCCGGGGGTGATCTGAAGAAAGGATATTACACGGTGAGGCCACCCACGCCAAGCAGGAAACCCGCACCGGCGCCGGTGGAAAAACCTTCCATCCATACATCCGGCCCCGACACCCGCCCAAATGCCCGCCAGGACGTCAGCCCGCGCGACAACCGGCCGCACCCCCAACCATCCGTGTGACGATGCATTCCACCCTTTCCGGTTCCCTCTCCTGCTGGGTCGTGTCGGACGGCAAGGCCGGCATGGAAAACCAGTGCATCGGCCTTGCCGAGGCGCTGGGCCTCGCCCCCGTCGTCAAGCGCGTGCGGCTGCGCAGCCCATGGCGCCAGCTCAGCCCGTTCCTTCGGCTGGGCAACCGCTTCGCCGCCGGGCCGGAGGGCGATCCCATCCGCGCGCCCTGGCCCGACCTGATGATCGGCTCCGGACGTCAGGCCATCGCGCCGCTGCTGGCCGCCAGCAAGCTGTCGCGCGGGCGCACCTTCACCGTCTACATCCAGGACCCGCAGATCGACCCGCGCCACTTCGGCCTCGTGGTGGTGCCCCGCCACGACCGACTGCGCGGCCCCAACGTCATGGCCACCCGCGGCGCCCTGCACCGGGTCACGCCGGCGCTGCTGGCCGCCGCGGCGGAGCGCCACGCCCCCCGCCTCGCCCACCTGCCGCACCCGCGCGTCGCCGTGCTGATCGGCGGCACCAACGGCGTCTACGCCCTGACCCCGACCATCATGGGCGACGTGGCGGAGAAGCTGTCGGAACTGGCCCGCACCAACGGCGCCGGGCTGATGGTCACCCCGTCGCGGCGCACCGGCGCCGACAACGAGGCGATCCTGCGCGCCCGCCTGAACGGCCTGCCGGCGGAGGTGTGGGACGGCACCGGCGAGAATCCTTATTTCGCCTATCTCGGGCTGGCCGACGCGGTGGTGGTGACCTGCGACAGCGTGTCGATGACCTCGGAAGCCTGCTCCACCGGCAAGCCGGTCTATGTGATCGAGCTGGAGGGCGGCTCGCCCAAGTTCCGCCGCTTCCATGAAGGGCTCTACGGCGACGGCATCACCCGGCCCTTCACCGGGGCGCTGGAGCATTGGACTCACCCCACGTTGGACGACACCCGGCAAGTCGCGGAAGAGTTGCGCCACCGCCTGCTGGCCCATCGCGCAAAACACGGCGCCCGCCCCCCGGAATAGAGATCAGGCCGGCGCGGCCACAGCCCCCTATTTACTTAGTCTGTCCGGGTCTGTCCGGATGCGATTCCTTTCAAATGGTTCATGAACGTTTTTTCACTCAGCACGCATGCTGGAGCATGGTAATCCGCCTGTATCGCCGGGACGCATTGGAATCTCTCGCATGGTCTCGCCTGACACGGTCCAGAATGCCTTCATCCGCTGCCTGGACGACGCCCTGATCAAGGATGAGCCCTATCGCCATTGGCTGCTGTCGCGCGCGCTTCCGGAGGAGGCCGCGGAGGGCATCGCCGGCCTGCCCTGGGCGCCGCCGCCCGTCGGCGACACCCAGGGCAAGCGGGACACCAACAACGCCACGCGCAGCTATTTCAGCGTCCGGAGCCGTGCCGAGCACGCCGTCTGCGATGCGGTCGCCGGGGCGTTCCAGGGGCGGGCGGTGACACAGGCCATCCGGCGCGCCTGCGGCGTCGATCTGTCCGGCAGCTCGCTGCGCATCGAATACTGCCAGGACACCGACGGCTTCTGGCTGGAGCCGCACACGGACATCGGCGTCAAGAAGTTCACGATGCTGATCTACCTGTCGAAGGGGCCGGACTGCGCCGACTGGGGCACCGACGTGCTGAACGCTTCCCGCACCGTGGTCGCCCGCGCGCCCTTCGCCTTCAACGGCGGACTGGTCTTCATCCCCGGAACGGACACCTGGCACGGCTTCGCGCCGCGCCCGATCCGGGGGGTGCGCAAGTCGATCATCGTGAATTATGTCGGCCCGGAATGGCGCGCCCGCCACGAGCTGGCCTTTCCCGACACGCCCGTGGCGTGAGATGCCGCCGTCTGGAGACCGCCCCATGCCCACCTCCATGCTGGATCTGGACCGCTTCCGGACCACCCCGCTGCAACGCGAGCCGTTCGACTTCCTCTGCGTCCCCGGCTTCGTGAAGCGGGAGCATCTGGAGGCCCTGCACCGCGACTATCCCAAGGTGGACAAGCCCGGTTCCATTCCCCTGGGCGTCTTCCCGCAGGGGCCGGCCTTCGATTCCCTGATCGCGGAGCTGCGCGGCGAGGCGGTCTGCCGCGCCTTTTCCGAAAAGTTCGGGCTGGACCTGTCGCGCTACCCGACCATGTTCACCGCCCGCGGCATGTGCCGGGCGACGGACGGCAAGATCCACCCCGATTCGGCCAGCAAGATCGTCACCGTCCTGATCTACATGAACCCGCCCTGGGAGGCGGCGGGGGGCCGCCTGCGCGTTCTGCGCAGCCCCGACCTGGAGGACTACGCCGCCGAGGTGCCGCCGGACGAGGGCACGCTGCTGTGCTTCCGCCGCTCCGACACCTCCTGGCACGGGCACCATTCCTTCGAGGGCCGGCGCCGGGCGGTGCAGATGAACTGGGTGCGGAACAGCGTCTACATCTGGCACGAACAGTGGCGCCACCGCATCGGCGCCTGGGTGAAGAACCGGACGGGCACCGCGTCTTCGGGATACTGATGCCGGTCGCGCGCTTCCTTCCCGGAGGCCGGCATGAACCACGGAGACACGGAGACACAGAGGGCGAGGCGCTTCTCCCTCTGTGTCTCCGTGTCTCCGTGGTGAAGAATCGGGCAATCGCCGAAGCTTCTCCATGATGGGCGGGCATGGCAGGCTTTCCGGTGACAGCGCGTCGGATCTGGACCATATGTTCGGCGCGGCCCTATGGTCCGCGTCAGACGAGATCGTGACGGACAAAGCGATGCCCAGCACCCACCACACCAAGGTTCTCATCATCGGCGCCGGCCCCGCCGGCTACACCGCGGCCATCTACGCGGCGCGCGCCAACCTGCAGCCGCTGATGGTGCAGGGGATGCAGCCGGGCGGCCAGCTCATGATCACCACCGACGTGGAGAACTATCCCGGCTTTGCCGACCCCATCCAGGGTCCGTGGCTGATGGAGCAGATGCAGAAGCAGGCGGAGCATGTCGGGACCAAGATGGTCTTCGACCTGATCACCGACGTCGATTTCACGCAGCGTCCCTTCGTCTGCAAGGGCGACTCGGGCGACACCTACACCGCCGACAGCGTCATCATCGCGACCGGCGCGCAGGCCCGCTGGCTGGGCATCCCCAGCGAGGAGGTCTACCGCGGCTTCGGCGTGTCGGCCTGCGCGACCTGCGACGGCTTCTTCTTCCGCGGCAAGGAGATCGCCGTGGTCGGCGGCGGCAACTCCGCCGTGGAGGAGGCGCTGTACCTGACCAACCACGCTTCCAAGGTGACGGTCATCCACCGCCGCGACGGCTTCCGCGCCGAACGGATCATGCAGGACCGGCTGTTCCGCAACCCGAAGATCGAGGTGGTCTGGGACAGCGTGGTCGAGGAGATCGTCGGCGAGGGCGACGGCTCCCTGGGCAACCCGCGCGGCGTCACCGGCGTGCGCGTGAAGAACGTGAAGTCGGGCGAGGAGCGGGTGATCCCCGTGGCCGGCGTCTTCGTCGCCATCGGGCACGAGCCGGCCACCGCCGTCTTCAAGGGCAAGGTGGAGACCGACGCGGAGGGCTACATCGTCACCGCCCCCGATTCGACCGCCACCAACGTGCCGGGCGTCTTCGCCGCGGGCGACGTGAAGGACAAGGTGTACCGGCAGGCCGTCACCGCCGCCGGCATGGGCTGCATGGCCGCCCTGGAGGCCGAGCGCTGGCTGGCCCACCATGAAGGCGAGCCGAGCCCCGCGGGCAACTGGTAAGACGCGGAAGGGGGCCGGGCGGCCGGTCCCCTCTCAGCGCCGGTTCATCAGCCCGTCCACGCTGAACCGCCCGGCCCCGGCGGCGATCAGCGCCAGGAAGCCGCCGATGATGGCGAGGTTCTTCATGAACTGGATGCGCTGCATCCCCTGGGCCTCCGGCGGGTAGGTCCAGTAGCGGTGGGCGATCAGCGTCGCCATGACGGTGAAGGCGATCACCGCCGCCGCGGCCAGCCGCGTCCAGGCCCCCAACACGACGGCCAGCCCGCCGAAACACTCCACCGCGCCGCCCGCCGCGGCCAGCAGCATCGGCATGGGCAGCCCCTGCCCCGCCAGACTCTCGGCGAAACCGCCGAGATTCATCAGCTTGCCGAAGCCGCTCTCCACGAAGATCGCCCCGATCAGCAGCCTTGCCGCCAGCAGCAGCATGTCCTGACCGCCCGCCGCCGCGCGGTCCGCCCCGCTCGTCCTGTCGAAATTGTAGGAGGCCATGGCGCCCTCTCCCGTGTCCTTCGGACATTCCGGAAAGAACATGTGTCCCTGCCCGCTTGTTTCAGGCCGCCCCAAAAGGACGGGGCGCCGCCCCGAAGGACGGCGCCCCGCCGAACCGCAAGCTCGATCGCAGGCCGCCGGGCGGCGCCTACTCCAGCATGGAGCGCAGCATCCAGGCGGTCTTCTCATGGATCTGCAGGCGCTGGGTCAGCAGGTCGGCGGTCGGCTGGTCGTTGGCCTGCTCGGCGGTCGGGAAGACCTTCCGGGCGGTGCGGGCGACCGTCTCGTGCCCCTCGACGAGCTGGCGCAGCATCTCCTGCGCGGTCGGCACACCCTGTTCCTCCTTGATGGAGGCGAGCTTGGTGAACTGCGAGAAGCTGCCCGGCGCCGGATAGCCGAGCGCGCGGATGCGCTCCGCCACCTCGTCCAGGGCGGTCCAC
Source organism: Azospirillum isscasi (assembly GCF_030849505.1). Lineage (GTDB taxonomy): Bacteria > Pseudomonadota > Alphaproteobacteria > Azospirillales > Azospirillaceae > Azospirillum > Azospirillum isscasi. The sequence continues at coordinate 42,480 of NZ_JAUJFI010000012.1, forward strand.
AGCTCCGTGTACTGGGTCATGAACATGGTGTGGAGCGTGTTGAACATCGGACCCGTGACGTTCCAATGGAAGGAATGCGTCTTCAGGTACAGGGCGAAGGTGTCGGCGAGCACGTGGCTCAGGCCCTCGGCGATGGCCTTCCGGTCGGCTTCCGCGATCCCGATGTCGATCTGCATGGTTTCTCAATCCTCCGACGGGTTGTCTTCCATTGTTGGCTGCAGGTGAGGCTACGCCCAGTTGCGGCCCGGGTAAAGACCCTACTTTAGAAGTGTTCTAAAAAAGCAGCCCTGCGCATCCCGCATGCCCCGGCGTGCGGGATGGCCATTTTGATACGCTTGCCCGACAAGCTTGGGCGCCCGGGGTGCGGATCAAGATGTGCGCCGCAACAGCGTCCGCATCAAGCGCGCGGAACCGGCGCGCCGTGCGGACTCACCGATAGATGCCCACATAGGCGACGAGTTCCTGCCCCGGCACGCGCTTCAGGAAGGTGACCTTCGGCTCGATCCGGTTGCTGGCCGGATTCAGCCAGCGGTATTCCACCCAGCCTTCGCCCGAGTCCCGCGCGACCGAGAGGATGTCGCGGACGATGTCCCGCCCGTCCGGGTCCTTCACGTTGATCACGCTCATCCCGACTCCGGCGGGCCGGGGCGGATAGACCTTCCACACCCCGGCGAAGTCGATGACGTTGACGTAGATCTCGCCGTACTTGAACTCGCCGTCGCGGTTGAACTCCTCCGCCGCGGCGTCCAGCCCCTTGGCGACGATCAGGTCGACCGCCTTCAGCGTGATCTCGCGGGCCTGCACCTGCATCGGCTTGTTCATCTGGGCGCCGGCGCCCGCCGGATGGACCGTCGCGAACAGGGCGGCGGCCAGGAGGACCCACAGGGACCGGGCCGGCAGCAATCGGACGACGGCGCGCATGGCAAACCCCCCAGACCGGCCAATGCCGGGACATGACGTTGGAACGAGGACGCCGATCGGTTCGCCCACTTCGGTTCGCCCACTTTCGAAAGGCCCACTTTCGAAAGAAAGCCCGCGTCCGGCAATGCGGTATCCTGCGGCCTATTGCCGCAAAGACCGGGTCGCGCCACACTGTCCCCGACGTCCGGAACCGTGAAGGCGTGCCCAGCCTCCGCCGATCCCTCGGCCCCATTCAACGGAGCGCGCCGGCCCGGACCGCATTTGGGAGGAACATCGCATGCGCATCGCAATCATGGGGGCGGGCGCGGTCGGCGGCTATTTCGGCGCGCGGCTTGCGGCAGCCGGCGGGACCGAAGTGCATTTCATCGCCCGCGGCCCGCATCTGGAGGCCATCCGCCGCGACGGCCTGCGCATCGAGAGCGAAGCGGCCCCCCTGCACCTGACCGGCGTCCGGGCCACCGACGACCCGGCGGAGGTCGGGCCGGTGGACCTCGTGCTGTTCGCGGTCAAGCTGTGGGACACCGACCGGGCCGCGGAAGCCTGCCGCCCCCTGGTGAAGCCCGGCACGGTGGTGGTCACCGTCCAGAACGGCGTCACCGGGCTCGACACGCTGTGCCGGATCCTGGGGCGGGAGCATGTGGCGGGCGGAGTCGCCCACATCGGCGCCACCATCGCCGCCCCCGGCGTGATCCGCCACACCGGCACGCTGGCCCGCCTGACCTATGGGGAACTGGACGGGCGCCCCTCCCCCCGGCTGACCGCCTTCCACGCGCTGGCCGAGGCGGCCGGGTTCGAGGCGGTGCTGTCCGCGGCGATCCTGCGCGCGCTGTGGGAGAAGTTCGCCTTCCTGGCCCCCTTCAGCGGGATCACCGCCCTGACCCGCCAGCCCGCCGGGGTGATCCGCCGCGTGCCGGAAACCCGCGCGCTGTTCCTGGACGCGGTGGCGGAGGTCGCCCGGCTGGCCCGCGCCCGCGACGTCGATCTGGGCAGCGGCATCGTGGGCCGCGTCGAGGCCCTGCTGGACAGCCTGCCGCCCGCCATGACCTCCTCCATGCTGAACGACCTGACGCGCGGCGGGCGGCTGGAGCTGCCCTGGCTGTCCGGGGCGGCGGTCCAGCTCGGATCGGAGCTGGGGGTGCCGACGCCCGCCCATCGGGTGGTCGCGGCGGCCCTGGCGCCCTACGCCGACGGACCGCCGTAAGGAGAGACACCCCGACCGGGGGCGGCGTGACGTCATGCCGCCCCTTTTTTCCATCGACAGGTCCCCCGCCGCGGGTGGACCATGACGTTGAAAAGGCACCGTTTTCGAGACACCGGACCAGTCCGGCACCCTGCAGGGCCACCCGCGCCGCCGATGCGTCCGGCAGCAGCGTCCCACCAAGGCCCACCCAGGCCACCCGGCGTTCCGGCACATGCCCATACGGGACGAAGCCAATCGGCCCCAAGCCAACCGGGAGGTGTGCATGCCCCATACTCAGATCCAGACGGCCCGCTGCGCCGCGCTGGTCGGCCCCTATCTCAGCGGCAAGACGTCGCTGCTGGAAAGCCTGCTGTCGGCCGCCGGGGCCACCACCCGCAAGGGCAGCGTCCGCGACGGCAACACGGTCGGCGACAGCTCCCCCGAAGCCAAGGCCCGGCAGATGAGCGTGGAGGTCAACGTCGCCTCCTTCGACTTCCTGGGCGAGCGCTGGACGGTGCTCGACTGCCCCGGCTCGGTGGAGCTGGTCTGCGAGACCCAGAACGCCCTGATGGTGGCCGATCTCGCCGTGATCGTGGCGGAGGCGGCGCCGGAAAAGGCCGTGCTGCTCGCCCCCCTGTTCAAGTTCCTGGACGACAACCGCATCCCCCACCTGCTGTTCATCAACAAGGTGGACAGCCTGGGCGACCTGCGGGTGCGCGACGTGGTGCAGGCCTATCAGGCGGTGTCGGCGCGCAAGCTGGTGCTGCGCGAGGTGCCGATCCGCGAGGGCGGGAAGATCACCGGCTTCGTCGATCTGGTCAGCGAGCGCGCCTGGCACTTCAACCCGCACAAGCCGTCCAACCTCGTCCAGATCCCCGACAGCCTGAAGGACCGCGAGCACGAGGCCCGGCAGGAGATGCTGGAGGCCGTGGCCGACTATGACGACGCCCTGCTGGAAAAGCTGCTGGAGGACGTCGCCCCCGACACGCAGGAGGTCTACGACCGGCTGGCCAGCGAGCTGGCGGACGACCTGATCGTCCCGGTCTTCTTCGGCTCGGCGGAGAACGACAACGGCATCCGCCGCCTGCTGAAGGCGCTGCGCCACGAGGGGCCGGAGGTCGCCACTTCGGCGGAGCGCGCCGGCATCCCCGGCGACGCCGCGGTGGCCGCCCAGGTCTTCAAGACGCTGAACGGCTCGCACGCCGGCAAGATCAGCCTCGCGCGGGTCTGGCGGGGCACCGTGAGCGACGGCATGACGCTCGGCGGGGAGCGGGTGTCCGGCGTCTTCCGCATGATCGGCCACAACCAGGAAAAGCTGTCCCAGGCGGCGGCGGGCGAGGTGGTGGCGCTCGGCCGGCTGGACAAGGCGGCGACCGGCGATCTGCTGACCGACAAGGGCAACGCGGGCCGGGCCGGGCTGTGGCCGGAGTTGCCGCCGCCCGTCTTCGGCCTCGCCCTGCACGCCCAGAACCGCAACGACGAGGTGAAGCTGACCGCCGCCATCCAGAAGCTGGTGGAGGAGGACCCCGCCCTGCGTCTGGACCAGTCCGCCGACACCGGCGAACTGGTGCTGTGGGGCCAGGGCGACATCCATCTCCAGATCGCCATGGACCGGCTGCGCCACAAGTTCAACGTGTCCGTCAAGGGCGTGCCGCCGCAGGTGCCCTACCGTGAATCGATCCGCAAGGGCACGTCCCACCACGCCCGCTACAAGCGGCAGACCGGCGGCCACGGCCAGTTCGCCGACATCCATGTGGAGGTCAGGCCGCTGCCCCGCGGCGCCGGATTCCAGTTCGAGGACGGCATCGTCGGCGGCGTCGTGCCGCGCCAGTTCATCCCGGCGGTGGAGAGCGGCGTGCGCGACTATGCGGCGCGCGGGCCGCTGGGCTTCCCCGTGGTGGATTTCGCGGTGAAGCTGACCGGCGGGCAGTTCCACGCCGTGGACAGCTCCGAAATGGCCTTCAAGACGGTGGCGCGGCAGGCGATGACCGAGGCGCTTCCCGCCTGCGACCCGGTGCTGCTGGAGCCGATCCTGACCGTCTCCATCGCCGTGCCCAGCGACTTCACGTCGAAGGTGCAGCGTTTGGTCAGCGGGCGGCGCGGGCAGATCCTGGGCTACGACGCGCGCCCCGGCTGGCAGGGCTGGGACGAGGTGAAGGCCTATCTGCCGCAGGCGGAGATCCACGACCTGATCGTGGAGCTGCGGTCGCTGTCGCTGGGCGTCGGCACCTTCACCTGGAGCTTCGAACGGTTGCAGGAGCTGACCGGCAAGGCCGCCGACAAGGCGGTGGAGATCCGCAAGGAGGCCCTGGCGGCGCAGTGACATGTGGGCACCCTCTCCCCTCCGGGGAGAGGGTGCCCGTTTCCAGCCGAATTCCGCCGATCCGACCTGTCCACGGTCCCTCCGCGTCCCCACCTGTCACCCGACCGGAAAAAACGCACACGAAAGGAGTGACCCGCCATGGATGCGCGAAAGCACCCCGCCGGCCGGCACCCGGCATCCTTCATCAGAGACTTCATGCGCAGCGAGGCGTCGGGCGGCATCCTGCTGATGGCCGCGGCGGCGCTGGCCCTGGTGGTGGCCAACTCCCCCCTGTCCGGGGCCTATTTCGACACGCTGCACAGCTACGTGCTCGGGCTCAGCGTCGGGCATTGGGTCAACGACGGCCTGATGGCGGTCTTTTTCCTGCTGGTCGGGCTGGAGATCAAGCGGGAGATGCTGGACGGACAGCTCTCCACATGGCCGCGCCGCATCCTGCCGGGAATCGCCGCGGCGGGCGGCATGCTGGTGCCGGCCCTGGTCTATCTCGCCTTCAACGGCGCCGACCCGGTGATGGCCCGCGGCTGGGCCATTCCGGCGGCGACCGACATCGCCTTCGCGCTCGGCGTGCTGTCGCTGCTGGGGCCGCGGGTTCCGGTCTCGCTGAAGATCTTCCTGACGGCGCTGGCGATCATCGACGACCTGGGCGCCGTCGTCATCATCGCCCTGTTCTACACCGCGGATCTGTCCCTGCCCGCGCTCGGCGTGGCGGCGCTGATCCTGGCGGCGCTGATCGGCCTGAACCGGTCGGGCGTGCGGACGCTGTGGCCCTATCTGGTGCTCGGCGCCGGGCTGTGGGGCGCGGTGCTGCTGTCCGGCGTGCACGCGACGCTGGCCGGCGTGACGCTGGCGCTGACCGTCCCGCTGCGCCCCGCCGCCGGCCGGCCGGAGGACGCACAGCCGCCGCTGCTGCGGCTGGAGCATGCCATCCATCCCTGGGTGGCCTTCCTGATCGTCCCGGTCTTCGGCTTCGCCAACGCGGGCGTGTCCTTCGCCGGGATGGACGCATCGATCCTGACCGGCACGCTGCCGCTGGGGATCGCGCTCGGGCTGTTCGCCGGCAAGATGGTGGGCGTGTTCGGAACCGCGTGGCTGACCATCCGGCTGGGTTTCGCCGACATGCCGGCGGGCGCCGGCACCGCGCAGCTCTATGGTGTCGCCCTGCTGTGCGGCATCGGCTTCACCATGAGCCTGTTCATCGGGGCGCTGGCCTTTCCGACCTCGCCGGAGCTGGGCGACGCGGTGAAGGTGGGCGTCTTCGCGGGCTCGATCCTGTCCGCGACGGCGGGGGCCGTGGTGCTGCGGCTGGTGCCGGCGAAAACCGCCGGCCCGGCCCTGCACGCCGCGGAGGCCGACCGCGGCGCGTGACGAAGCCGTGCACAAAAAGAAAAAGGGGGCCTTTCGGCCCCCTTTCCTTTTCCGCGTCGGCGCGCCGGATCAGTCCTTCAGGTTGCCGCAGGCGCGCTGGATGCGCTTGCACGCCTCCTCCAGCGCCTCGGTGCTGGTGGCGTAGGAGATGCGGAAGTGCGGGGCGAGGCCGAAGGCCGAACCCTGGACGACCGCCACACCTTCCGACTCCAGCAGGTAGGTGACGAAATCCTCGTCGGTCTCGATCACCTTGCCGTCCGGGGTCTTCTTGCCGATGGTGCCGGCGCAGGACGGATAGACGTAGAAGGCGCCTTCCGGCTTCGGGCAGGAGATGCCGGTGGCCTGGTTCAGCATCGACACCACCAGATCGCGGCGCTGGCTGAACACCGCCGCACGCTCCTTGATGAAGTCCTGCGGACCGTTCAGCGCCTCGACGGCGGCGGCCTGGGCGATCGAGGTCGGGTTGGAGGTCGACTGGCTCTGGATCACGCCCATCGCCTTGATCAGCGCCTTCGGGCCGCCGGCGTAGCCGATGCGCCAGCCGGTCATGGCGTAGGACTTCGACACGCCGTTGACGGTCAGCGTGCGGTCGTACAGCGCCGGCTCGACCTGGGCCGGGGTCACGAACTCGATGCCGTCATAGAGCAGGTGCTCGTACATGTCGTCGGTCATGACCCAGACATGCGGGTGCTTCACCAGCACGTCGGTCAGGGCCTTCATCTCGTCGCGCGTGTAGGCGGCGCCCGACGGGTTCGACGGGGAGTTCAGGATCAGCCACTTGGTCTTCGGCGTGATCGCCTTCTCCAGGTCGGCGGGCTGCAGCTTGAAGCCCTGCTCGGCTGGGCAGGAGACGAACACTGGCGTGCCTTCCGCCAGTTCCACCATGTCCGGGTAGGACACCCAGTAGGGGGCCGGGATGATGACCTCGTCGCCGGGGTTCAGCGTCGCCATCAGGGCGTTGTACAGCACCTGCTTGCCGCCGACGCCGACCGTGATCTGGTCGGGGGCGTACTTCAGGCCGTTCTCGCGCTCGAACTTGGCGCAGATCGCCTTCTTCAGCGCGGGCGTGCCGTCCACGGCGGTGTACTTGGTGTCGCCGGCCTGGATGGCCTTGATGGCGGCGTCCTTGATGTTGTCGGGGGTGTCGAAGTCCGGCTCGCCGGCACCGAGGCCGATGACGTCGCGACCGGCCGCCGCAAGCTCGCGGGCTTTCTGGGTGACGGCGATGGTCGGCGAGGGCTTGATGCGCGACAGACGGGACGCGATGATCGACATGGCGTACTGGCCCCTATGACGAAGGTGGCGGAAGGTTGGGGTGAGGAAACTGGTATGTCCGCGCGAACGCGACGCGGGACCTTACTTCCGCCTTATTGCTCTTGCAAGCCGATCACTCCCTGGGCGGAACGGTTTCCCGGCAGGCGGATGGACAGCCCGCCCCCGCGCCTGGTTGCTGCACCGCACAGGCCCGGCTTGACAGGCCGCGCAACGAAAGGGGTATCTTACCTCTTTCTAATCAACCACACCTTCCGGAGGACCTGCATGCTCACCCGCGTCACTCTGGCCGCCACGGCCGCCCTGCTCCTCGTCGGCGGCACGGCCATGGCCCAGGATTCGATCAAGGCGCGCAAGGACGGTTTCGAGTCCAGCAAGAAGGCGATGGCCGAAATCAAGGACCTGCTGGGGAGCGACAAGGTCGCCCAGGTCGGCCCGGTCGCCCAGCGCATGGGCGCCTTCGCGGCCCAGATCCCGGTCCTGTTCCCGGCGGGCAGCGACAAGGGCGACACCAAGGCCAAGGCCGACATCTGGGCGAACAACGCCGACTTCGCCGCCAAGGCCCAGGCCTTCGAGGCCGCCGCCAAGGGTCTGGAGACCGCCGCCGCTTCCGGCGACAAGGCGGCGACCGCCAAGCAGTTCGCCGCCGTGGGCGGCGCCTGCAAGGCCTGCCACGAGCGCTACCGCGCCGACTGATCCGGCTTGCGCAAGGTTCCATCCCCGCCCTGGCGCGGGGATGGAACGGCGCGGGACCATCCGATCCTCAGCCCGCCTGCACCACCGCCGCCACCAGACCCGCCGCCGCCGCCAGCACCGCCAGGGCCAGCGCCGCCGGACGGCGCTTCGGCGACTCGACCGGCGCATCCGCCGGGATCGCCTTCCGCCCCGTGACCATCGGGCGGATCAGATTGTCCCGCTTCACCAGAAGATAGGCCAGCACGGCCAGCACATGCACGCCGATCAGGATCAGGATTCCGTCGGCCAGGATGCGGTGCAGGGTGCTGAAGCCCGCCACCACGGCCCCCGGCGTCTGGGCCACCAGCGGCCCGTCCACCAGGATGTCGTCGGAGGTGAAGAGGCCGCCGACCGCCTGGAGCGTCAAGGCCCCCAGCAGCGCCAGCACCATCAGCCCGCCCATGGGGTTGTGCCCCAGCACCGGCTCTTCCGCCGTGCCACCGCGCCCGCCGCGAAGCATCCCGGCGGCGTAAGCCAGGACCGCGCGCGGCCCCTTCACGAAGTCGCTGAAACGCGCCGTCTGGCTGCCGATCAGCCCCCAGACGAGCCGGAACAGCAGAAGCGCCAGGATCGCCTCCCCGGCCAGCATGTGGATGGTCATCCGGTCGGTCTTGGCGGAGATCACCGCAACCGCCACCAGAAGGACCAGGCTCCAATGAAACAGGCGCGTCGGCAAGTCCCAGACGGCCACGTCGCGCCGGGCCTTCGTCCGATTTGTGGTATTACCAGCAACCATGAATCACCCCTCGCTTCTCTTGTTCTTCCTTAGACTATGCCCCAAGGCGGCGCCTTTTGCCCGCATTTCCGAAAAAAAGTGACAAACCGGCGGGGTCTTTGCGTCACAGCACTGTCATTGCACTTGAAGAGACAGGGGCACGACGGATATGACGTACTCTAAATCCAGCCCAACAAGGATGCCCGCGTCATGCCCGACAAGCAGCTTCTCCACCTCGTGTTCGGCGGCGAACTCGTCCGCCCCGATTCCGACCAGTTCGTGGACCCGACGAAGGTCCACATCGTGGGCATTTTCCCCAGCTATGACGACGCGTACAAGGCGTGGCGCGGCGCGACCGGGGCGACCATCGACGACGCGCACACCCGTTACTTCATCGTGCACCTGCACCGCCTGCTGGACCCGTCGGTGGACGGCCACAAGCACGACTGACGGACCGCCGCGGCGCCGGTGCGGGGAACCCTCCGCGCCGGCGTTGCGTTGAGGACCCCCGATGGCGGTCTTCTTCACCAGCGACACGCATTTCGGCCATGCCGGCGCGATCAGCCGCTTCCGCCGCCCCTTCGCGTCGGTGGCGGCGATGGACGAGGCCATGGCGGCCAACTGGAACGTCACGGTCGGCCCGGACGACGAGGTCTGGCACCTCGGGGACTTCGCCCTGCACCGCAAGGCGGACGCGATGGCGGCGCTTTTGGAGCGCCTGCACGGCACCAAGCATCTCATCACCGGCAACAACGACGGCCCCGACACCCGGACCCTGCCCGGCTGGGCAAGCGTGCAGCCCTATGCGGAACTTCTGCTGGACGAGTGGCGGCTGGTCCTGTGCCACTACGCCTTCCGCACCTGGAACGGCATGTACAAAGGGGCCTTGAACCTGCACGGCCACAGCCACGGCCAGTTGAAGGGGATGACCCGGCAATTCGACGTGGGCGTGGATGTGTGGAATTTCCGCCCCGTCACCGTCGATGAGATCCTGGCTTCACGGCAACGGACGAAGAAGCGGGAATAGTCCGCGCCCCCGCCACCTTCTCCACGGAAAGGCCGGCGCAGCCGGACCGGCGTGAAAATCGACCATGAAGGCGGCTTCCCACCGGCCCCAGGCCGGTGAGCGAGACCGGTGAGCGAGGCCGGCACCAACCGCTGTCCATCGCCGCGGCGGAGCCGGCGATGGAGCCCGTGGACCGATTCGGAACGCGCAATCTTCGATTGCTTTGTGCAACGCAACACCACCAGGGATCTTTGCCGCCAAATGCAGCACTTTGTTGCATTATGAAGAATTTCTGCAATCTTTGAGGGGAATGCCCATCGGATTGAATCGAAGAGGCATAATCCGTTAGTCAGAAATTTATAGGTAATCTATCTATTGCAAGGACCACCCTCCGGCGAGCGTCGCGGGCCGATTGCTCCGAGTGATGGAAACAACACGAGCACAAGGGCATCAGGCATGGACACGATCGACCTCACGGTTTCCACCGTCACCCTTTCCATGCTGCGCGCCGCGGACCCGGCTGCGAACGGCGGGCGCAAGGAGGTCGTGTTCGTCGACGGCGGCGTCACCGACTGGCAGACGCTCGTGGCCGGGGTGAAGGCCGGGGTCGAGGTCGTGCTTCTGAACGGTGCGGCGGACGGGCTGGCGCAGATGGCCGCCTGGGCGGCGGGCAAGTCGGGCTACGACGCCATCCATGTGCTGAGCCACGGCGCCGAGGGACAGGTCCGGCTTGGCATGTTCATTCTCGACACCGCCGCCGTTGCGGCGCGTTCGGACGATCTGGCGGCGCTGGGCGGCGCGCTGGCGGACGGGGGCGACCTGCTGCTGTACGGCTGCGACGTGGCGGGTGGAAACGGCGGGGCCTTCATCGCCGCCATGGCGGAGGCCACCGGGGCCGACGTCGCGGCCTCCACCGACCGGACGGGGAGCTTCGCCGCCGGCGGGAACTGGATTCTGGAAGCCCGGATCGGCAACCTGGAAGCGTCGTCCCTGGCGTTCCAGGATTATGCCTACGGGCTGGACATCATCTCCGGGACTTCCGGCGACGATTCGCTGACCGGCACCACCGGCAACGACAGCATTTCCGGGCTTGCCGGCAACGACACCCTGAATGGGGGCGACGGCAACGACACGCTCGTCGGCGGCGACGGAAACGACAGCATCGTCGGCGGCGTCGGCAACGACAGCATGAGCGGGGGCAACGGCGACGACACCCTGTACGGTGACGCAGGCAACGATACCCTGACCGGCGGCGACGGAAACGATCTCCTCTTCGGGGGAGACGGCAACGACACCTTGACCGGCGGCGCCGGGACCGACTCGGTGGTCGGTGGAGCGGGCAACGACATCCTCGCCTTCGCCAGCAGTTCCGATTACACCGCCAATGAAACCGTCGACGGCGGTTCGGGCAACGACCTCTTCCGGTTCTACAGCAGCACGGCCGGGGACAGCCTGACCCTCAACAGCAACCTGACGGACCCCGACAACACCATCAGCGTCAGAATATCGGGCAACGCGAGCGGCGCGAGCACCTCCATCGGGATGAAAATTGATGGGTCCGCCGTGACATTGTCGGGCGGCCTCGATATGGCCGGCAACAACGGAAACGACACGTTCATCGGGTCGGCCTACAGCGACACGCTCTCCGGCGCTGCGGGAAACGACTCCCTTGAGGGCGGGGCCGGCAACGATGTCTTCGGCATCAGCAACCCCACCGACTACACGAATGGCGACACCATCAACGGCGGCGCCGGAAACGACGTCATCCGGTTCTACGGCAACACGGACGGCGACACCCTCGTTCTCAACAGCAATGTGTTCGACAGCGACAACACCATCACCATCGACGCGTCGCTCAGTCTTTACGGCGGCGGCAGCAGCTATGCGCTGAACGTCGATGCGTCCGCCGTGACGCTGACCGGCGGCGTCACGATGATCGGTGCCAGCAACAGGGCCAACAGGCTGACCGGAACGGCCCAGAACGATTCGATCAACGGCGGCGCCGGGGGCAACAAAGTACTGGATGGCGGGGCCGGAAACGACACCATCACCGCCGGCAACGGCAACGACACCATCATCGGCGGGGCCGGGACCGACTCCCTCTCCGGCGGCGGCTTCAACGACACCTTCGGCATCGCCGCCGGTTCCCATCACACCGCCAATGAAACCATCGACGGCGGCACCGGCACGAACACCATCCGGTTCTACAGCCAGACGAACGGCGACACCCTCACCCTCAACAGCAATCTGGCCGCCGGCAACAACAAGTTCATCATCGAGGTTACGGGCGACATCGACGGCACAGCCAGCAGCGCTTCGGTGAACGTCGACGCGTCCGCCGTGACGCTGATCGGCGGCGTCACGATCGTCGGTAACGGCGGGAACAACGTGCTCACCGGAACGTCCCAGCAGGACTCGATCGCCGGCGGGGACGGCAACGACTCCATCAGCGGCGGGGCGGGCTTTGACACGTTGGACGGCGGGGCCGGAAACGACACGCTGATCGGCGGGGCCGGAAACGGCCGCCTGTATGGCGGCGACGGCAACGACAGCCTGGACGGCGGAGCCGCCAACGACACGCTGGACGGCGGGGCGGGCACCGACACCCTGACCGGCGGGACCGGCAACGACGTCTTCCTCGACCCGAACGGCGACACCATCACGGACTTCGGGGGCGGCGACATCATCCGGCTGACCGGCGGGGCCGCCCAGGGGCTCGACGCGAGCCGTCTCCAGTACGACAGCGTCGCCAAGACCCTGACGGTGGATTGGGACAAGAACGGCATCTTCGGCGGCGGCGGCGACCTCGTCATCGCCTTCGGCAACGCGCCCTCCGGAACCTTCCAGATCGCCGCCAACGGAACCGACGCCGACCTTACGGTCTCGCAGGGGCCGACCGTGACGGACGGCAACATTTCCATCAGCGGAGCGAGCGGCACGGGCGGCGCCTTCAAGACCGGCGACACCGTCACCGTCACCTGGAACAACACCGCGAACGGCGACAACAACGCCGGCACGATCACCGGTGCGACGGCGAACTTCAGCCAGTTCGGCGGCGGAACCGCGGTCGCCATGACCAACAACAACGGTGTCTGGACCGCCACCTACACCATCACCGCGGGCTCCATCGACGCCACCAGCCGCAACGTCTCGGTCACCGCAACGTCGGCGAACGGCAGCACGACCACAGCCGACACCAGCAACGCCACGGTGGACAACCAGGCACCGATCGTGACGCTTGGCAACATCGCGGGCCTGGCGACGCCGAGCGGTGCGAACAGCACGCTGCGCATCGGCGACACGGTCAGGGCGGTCTGGGACAATTCGGGAAGCGGGGACGCCAACACCGACACGCTGGCCAGCGTGACGGCGGACTTCAGCCAGTTCGGCGGCGGCAGCGCGGTCACCATGACGAACCAGAGCGGCGTCTGGTCGGCGACCTACACCATCGTCTCCGGCAGCATCGACACCACCAGCCGCAACGTGTCGATCACGGTGACCGACAACGCCGGCAACAGCGCGACACAGACCGACAACGCCAACCGCAAGGTGGACAATCAGGCGCCCACGGTGACGGCGGGGAACATCGCGATCTCCGGCGCGACCGGCACGGGCGGCGCCTTCAAGACCGGCGACACCGTCACCGCGACCTGGAACAACACGCTTGCCGGCGACAACAACACCGACACGCTGTCCGGCGTGACGATGGATTTCAGCCAGTTCGGCGGCGGCAGCGCGGTCGCCGCGACCAACAACAACGGCGTCTGGACCGCCACCCACACCATCACCGCCGGCTCCCTCGACGCCACGGGCCGCAACGTCTCGGTTTCCGCCACCGACAACGCCAGCAACAAGACCACGATGGCCGGCACCGCCAACGCCACGGTTGACAACCGGGCGCCCACGGTGACGGACGGCAACATCTCGATTTCCGGCGGAACGGGAACCGGCGGCGCCTACAAGATCGGCGACACCGTCACCATGACCTGGGACGACACGGTCGGCGGCGACAACAACACCGACACGCTCGCCAGCGTGACGGTGAACTTCAGCCAGTTCGGCGGCGGGGCGGCGGTCGCCGCGACCAACAGCAACGGCGTCTGGACCGCCACCCACACCATCACCGGCGCTCCCGGCAACACCACGAACCTGAACGTCTCGGTCACCGCCACCGACAACGCCGGCAACGCCACCACGGGAACCGACACCAGCAACGCCACGCTGGAGGTCGCCATGCCCACGGTGACGGACCCGAACATCGCGATCTCCGGCGCGACCGGCACGGGCGGCGCTTTCAAGACCGGCGACACCGTCACCGCGACCTGGAACAACACGCTTGCCGGCGACAACAACACCGACACGCTGTCCGGCGTGACGATGGATTTCAGCCAGTTCGGCGGCGGGGCGGCGGTCGCCGCGACCAACAACAACGGCGTCTGGACCGCCACCCACACCATCACCGCCGGCTCCGTCGACGCCACGGGCCGCAACGTTTCGGTCTCCGCCACGCTGGCGGGCGGCGGCACGAAGACGACGGCTGACACCACCAACGCCGTGGTGGACAATCAGGCCCCAACGGTGACGGATGGCAACATCGCGATTTCCGGCGGGACCGGAACCGGCGGTGCCTACAAGACCGGCGACACCGTCACCGCGACCTGGAACAACACGCTTGCCGGCGACAACAACACCGACACGCTGACCGGCGTGACGTTCGATCTTTCCGCCTTCGGCGGCGGTAGTGCCGTGGCGGGTGTCAACAACAACGGCGTCTGGACCGCCACCCACACCATCACCGCCGGTTCCATCGACGCGACGGGCCGCAACGTCGCGGTCACCGTCACCGACAACGCCGGCAACGCCACCACGCAAGGCGACACCACCAACGCCACGGTGGACAACCGGGTCCCCACGGTGACGGACGGCAACATCGCGATCTCCGGCGGCAGCGGGATCGGCGGCGCCTACAAGACCGGCGACACCCTCACCGCGACCTGGGACAACACCCTCACTGGGGATAACAACACCGATACGCTCACCAGCGTGACGTTCGACCTGTCCGCCTTCGGCGGCGGCAGTGCCGTGGCGGGTGTCAACAACAACGGCGTCTGGACCGTCACCCACACCATCACCGCCGGCTCCCTCGACGCCACGGGCCGCAACGTCGCGGTCACCGTCACCGACAACGCCGGCAACGCCACCACGCAAGGCGACACCACCAACGCCACGGTGGACAACCGAGCGCCCACGGTGACGGACGGCAACATCGCGATCTCCGGCGGCAGCGGGATCGGCGGTGCCTACAAGGCTGGCGACACCGTCACCATGACGTGGAACAACACGGTCGGCGGCGACAACAACACCGACACGCTGGCCGGCGTGACGGTGGACTTCAGCCAGTTCGGCGGCGGCAGCGCGGTCGCGGCGACCGACAACAACGGCGTCTGGACGGCCACCCACACCATCACCGCCGCTTCGCTCGAAGCCACCAACCGCAACCTGTCGGTGACCGCCACCGACAACGCCGGCAACAGCACCACGCGGGCGGACACCACCAACGCCACGGTGGACACCACGGCCCCGTCCGCGACGCTGACGCTGAGCGACGTCAATCTGGAAGACGCCGAGACCGCGACCCTCACCATCACCTTCACCGAGGCCCCGACGGGCTTCACGCTCGACGACCTGTCGGTGAACGACGCCGTGCTGTCCAACCTGAGGGTCCAGGCCGGCTCGAACGGGCTGGTCTACACGGCCACGCTCACGCCGCACCTGGATCGGGAAGTGACGGGCCGCACCGTCACGCTCGGCACCGGCTGGAGCGACGCGGCGGGCAACACGCCCGCGGCCCCGGTCTCCTCCCCCACCTTCTCCATCGATACGCTGGGCGCGGCCGGCATCACCGTGACCCCATCCGGACTGGTCACCAGCGAGGCCGGCGGCGCCGTCACCGTCTCCATCGTCCTATCCGCCCGTCCGCGCGGCGACGTGACCATCCCGCTGTCCGTCTCGCGGTCCGGCGAGGCGCAGCTTTCGGTGAGCAGCGTGACCTTCACCGCGGCGAACTGGGCCACGCCGCAGACCGTCACGGTCACCGGTCTGGACGACAGCGTCAACGACGGCGCCCAGGCGTACAACCTCGTGCTCGGCGCCGCCACCAGCACCGACAGCCGTTACTCCGGGCTCGATCCGGCCGATGTGGCGCTGAAAAACGCCGACAACGACCCGCCGGCCATCGCGCTCGCCACGGCCACCCGCGACGACAGCACCACCGGCGACCCCACCGCCCGGCTCACCGGCACCGCCGACGCCGGTTCGAAGGTGGAGGCGTGGCGCGACCTGGACAACGACGGCGTCCTCGACCCGGAGGACACGCTGCTGACCGCGGTCCAGCTCGGCGCCGGGGCGACGGCTTTCGCGATCGACGTGCCGCTGCCGCAAAACGCGCTGACCGACCTGATCCTGGTGGCGGTGGACGCCGACGGGCACCGCTCCGCGCCGCTCGACGTGACCCAGCGCTTCCGCACGGTGGAGACCGGCTCCAGCACCAACGTCACCAACGAGAGCCAGATCGACGCACACGGCAACGAGCAGGTGGACGTCGAGGCGGTGTCGGACCAGGCCGGAGCGTCCGCCGAGGTGGTGCTGACCGACCAGACCGAGGATGACGGCGAAGCCATGCTGACGGCCAGCGTATCGGCGGGCACGCGGCTGGTGGCCAGCGGTCCGGCGACGCAGCAGAGCAGCGGTGTGGCCGGCCAGACGCTCAGCGACAGTCTGCTGGCGCTCGCCACGGGCGCCGGCGAGGCCGAAAAGGCCGCGCTGCAGCGGATTGCCGCCCAGATGCCGGCGGCCACCGGCTCCCTCGGCTCCTCGACGCCGGTCACGGTGCGGCAGGTCGTGGTGACGGCCAGTTCCGGAGGGGCGACCACCGGCCCGGTCACCATCCGCGGCACGGCGGACCAGGGCGACGGCGTCGCGGCGGTCATCCTGGACACGCGCGGCGCCGCGGGCAGCACCGCGGTCAACCTGGACAACGTCTCCATCGCGGTCGTCCTGGGCGAGGCGCGGATCGGCGGCGGCGAGGGCAACAACGCGGCCTACGGCGACTCCAGCGCCCAGTACATGAAGATGGGGCCGGGCGACGACACCCTGTCGGGCGGGGCCGGCAACGACACCATCGCCTCCACCACCGGCAACGATCTGCTGTCCGGCGACGACGGCGACGATCTGGTGCACGGCGGCGAGGACAACGACACGGTGATCGGCGGGGCCGGCAACGACACGGTCGGCGGCGGCACCGGCAACGACTATGTGTTCGGCGGCAACGGCGACGACCTGCTGTTCGGCGAGGACGGCGACGACTGGGTGATCGGCGGCGAGGGCAACGACATCCTCTCCGGCGGGGCCGGCAACGACCTGCTGTTCGGCGAAGGCGGCAACGACGCCTTCTTCGGCGGAGACGGCGCCGACATCGCCTTCGGCCAGGAGGGCGACGACATCCTGTCGCTGGAGGCCGGCAACGACATCGCGGACGGCGGTGTGGGCAACGACACCCTGTTCGGTGGCGACGGCAACGACACCCTGTTCGGCGGCGAGGGGGCGGATCTTCTGTCGCTCGACGCCGGGGACGACATCGCGGACGGCGGGGCCGGCAACGACACTCTGTTCGGCGGTGCGGGCAACGACACGCTGTTCGGCGGAGCCGGTGCGGACCTGCTGGACGGCGGGGCCGGCAACGACCTGATCTTCCTGATCGACGGGGCCGACACCGCCTGGGGCGGGGCGGGGCGCGACGTCTTCGCGCTCGGCGCCGGGGGTGGCGGGTCGGTGGTGATGGACTTCACCGCAGGCACCGACCGGCTCGCCCTGACCGATGCCTCGATCAGCCTTGCCGGGGTGATCGCCTCGGCACGGGTCGTCGGCGGCAGCACGATGATTGATCTGCGGCCCGGCAGCAGCGTCACCATCCAGGGGCAGACGGGGAACGTCGCGCACTGGTTCGCCTGATCACGCGGGTGGGCGGTTTCCGCTTTCCGAAAACCGCCCACCCGTGAGCCAAGCCACACCTTCCACCCCGCGGGAGGCCCCCGAATCCGAGCCTCCGCCAAATCAGTGTTTCATCGTTCCGGGGGAAACTCACCTTACGGCACCCCCGTACCGGTGAATGGCCGGCGGCCCTGGACCTGCCACCGAAGGTCCGGGAGGCAATCTCTGTCGAGGTGGTTTCCCGGCTCGCCGCAGGGCAGCGCACGCACGTTGTCGCATGACGGGGAAATTGCAGCCCTGCCTTGGCTGGTGCCCGTCCGATAAGGCGTTACAGCCACCCGCGGACGCTTGATCGGAAGTGACAAGGCGCGGGGACGCCCAATGGCATAGGCCATCGTCATGTCGCCGGTGCAGGACGGCGAGGCGGGCGGCTCAATCTATGATCTGGACGTGCCCGACGATGAGTGCTTCGTCCAAGAGCCATTATCCATATCGTCAAGCCAAGTGTTTGGGCGCTTACGGTGACAGAGTCAGGGTTGCGGCGATGCTGGCGAGATAACCGACAACAAAGTTTGACAGGTTCCCGTTAGTTCCCATGGTGACCTCTCCTTTCTGGCCGCTGATTGCCAGCATTACCATCATAAGAATGAAGATCCCGCCGAGGAACGTTATAGGCGACACTGCGCAACCGGCTGACACTGACAGCACGGAGACTACTGTCCCCGTAAGCGTCCATTCATGATAAATGCACTCTTCAGAAATGAATTTCAAGTGAATCGTGCGGGGGCGCTGCTTTGCCCCTACTTTCTGGCTTTGCCCCACCACCTTCAGCTTTTTGAACAAGCGAAGCTTCCGACGCTTCGGCTGAACTAAAGCGAACGTCCGTTCGCTTTAGTGGTGCATCCGGCAAGATGAGGGAATTTTAGCGGCGCGAGCGGGTTGAAGGGGAAGTTCCCCTCCAAGGTGGCGTGC
>NZ_JAUJFI010000120.1 GCF_030849505.1 Azospirillum isscasi
GGACAGGCGCGGCGGCGGAACGGCCACGTCCGCCGGGGCCAGCGCCGCCGGAGACGCGCAGCCGAGCTGGCAGGCCAGGCAATGCGACAGATCGTGCCGCGGCTGGTCGGGCGCGGCGGGAAGCCGGTCCCGCGCCCCGTCCGGCCCGCACAGCGACGCCGCCCAGAACGCCTGTGCCAGACCGGCGGACAGCATGGCGACGCCCTGCACCGGCACCTGGGCCAGGATCAGCAGCAGGCCGGCGGACAGCGCCGCGGACAGCGTGACCCTCCAGCGGGGCGGGGAATGGCGGCGCGTCATGCGGCCCCTCCTCCCCCGCTGGGGGGAAGGCCGAAGATTCCCGTCCCCGTCGCCCCGTTCACCCGATGTCAATTCCGCCTCCAGGCCGGATGAACGGTTGTAGGCGATGTGCCTGGACCTTGTCGAGTTGCCGCCTTCCCGGAGAGCGGGACGGGCCGTTGAAAGGCGATGGCCTTGCGGGGGTTCCGCCGCCGGCTGCGGACCGGTATAGTCCGCGGTCCCGCTTGGCCGCTCCCTCCCGAGGCTCCCGCATGCCCGCAACCGACCGCGCCGGACCGGCGTCGCTCGCCGTCTTCACCCATGGCGAGTTGATCGGCGACGCGCTCATCAAGATTCCCTTCGTGCGCGCCCTGCGGGGATTGTTTCCGGACCACCGGATCACCTGGATCACCACCGAAGGCACCCATCTGGCGACCACGCTGCGCCCGATGATGGACGGGCTGATCGACGAGTTCCGCGCCGACACCGGCATCGGGCGCAGCCCGCTCGGCCTGCTGCGGCCCCTGCCCATCAAGGAGCGCTTCTCCCTGGTGCTGGACACCCAGGCGCTGCCCTGGCGGACGCTGCTGGCGCGCCGGTTGCGGCACGACGTGTTCGTGTCGGCCTGCGCCGGCTACCGCCTGTCGGACCGCCGCCCGCCGCCCGGCTACAAGGAGCCGCGGCATGTGCTGGACCGCCTGTTCGACCTGCTGGAGGTGGCCGGCGGGCGGCGCCCCCCGCTGGACATGGCCGTGCCCATCCCGGCGGAGGCCGAAGCCGAGGCGCGCGCCGTCCTGCCGGACGGGCCGGGCTACGTCGCCATAGCCCCCGGGGCGGGCAAGCGCGTGAAATGCTGGCCGCTGGACCGTTTCGTGGCGCTGGCCCGCGCCCAGGCGGAGGGCGGGCGGGTGCCCGTCTTCATCCTCGGCCCGGCAGAGCTGGACTGGCTGCCGGAGCTGCGCGCCGCCGTGCCGCAGGCGCTGTTCCCCCTTCAGGACGCCGCTCTGGCGGAGCCGCGCTATTCCCCGGTCCGCACCATCGCGCTGACGCGGCGCTGCGCGGCGGCGGTCGCCAACGACAGCGGGACCAGCCACCTGTTCGGCCTCGCCGACGTGCCGCTGCTGACCCTCTACGGCCCGACCATCGCGGAGAAGCTGCGCCCCAAGGTGACGCGGGGCGCCGTGCTGACGGCCTCCGCCTTCGGCGGGCGCGAGATGGAGCGGATTCCCGCCGACGCCGCGATCCGGGAGGTCGAGGCGCTGATCCGTTCGTGACCGTGGTCGTTGCATTCGGCCATTTTAGCCCTCTTTCCAGGAGGGGAGAGGGGACTTCCCAGATCAGCGCTTCACGGCGGGCGTGATCTCCCCCGCCTCCTCCAGCCGCCGCAGGGAGGCGACCAGCGCGCGCTGGAAGTTGCGGCCCTCGGAGGGCAGGTTCACGCCCTGGCCGGTCGTCCAGAACTCCACGAAGGCGCATTCGGCGCCGGCATCGCCGGTCGGCCACTCCACGGCCACGCCCAGCCCGATCTCCGCCGTGCGGCGGCGGCTGTCGGTGACCAGGATCTTGGCCTCCCAATGCATCCCGCCGCTGCCGGCCTCGGCGCGGCGGTGGCTCCACAGGCGCAGGTAATCGCGGAAGCTTTCGGACGAGCGGTCGTGCTGCACATAGGCGGCGCGGTCCACCACCGCGGGGGCGAGGCGCAGCGCGTAGCGCGCCTGGGCCAGCGCCTGGGTCACCTCGGCCACCAGCCGGTCCATCTCGGCGAAGCTGCGCCGCACGTTGTCGGCCAGCGCGTTGGCCAGCGCCTCCCCCTTCGGCGCGCCGGTCGCGGCGCGGTCGGAGCGGTACATCTCGAACAGGTCGTCGCTGTCACTCATCGCCGTGATGCGCCGCGGAAGGTGGAGAGATCCTTCGTCTACCGCCAAACCCGTTGAGAAGACATTAAGCCGAATTCCCAGGCATCCTACGCACGCTGCGCCGATCCCCCGTTCTTCAGGCGCAGCACATACATCATCACCTCCGCCACCGCCTGATAATGCTGGAGCGGGATCACCGCATCGACCTCCGACGCGGCGTAGAGGGCGCGGGCCAGCGGCGGGTTCTCGATCACCGGCACGCCGTTCTCCTCCGCCACCGCGCGGATGCGCAGCGCCACGAGGTCGGCTCCCTTGGCGAGGCAGACCGGCGCCGGCATCTTGGAGCGGTCGTATTCCAGCGCCACCGCGAAGTGGGTCGGGTTGGCGATCACCACCGTGGCGCGCGGCACGTTCGCCATCATGCGCCGCTTCGAGCGGTCGCGCCGGATCTCGCGCAGACGCGCCTTCAGATGGGGATCGCCTTCGGTCTGCTTGAACTCGTCCTTCAGCTCCTGGAAGGTCATGCGCAGGCGGCGCCGCCATTCCAGCCGGTTCCACAGCACGTCCACGGCGGCCATCACCACCGTCGCCAGAAGGACGGCCAGAAGCAGCCGCAGGGTCAGATCCCGCAGCAGGTCGGGAAGCGCCGCAACGTCCATGCCCACGATCCCCTCCGTCCAATCGATGTAGGGCGCCACGGCGAACCAGACGGCGCAGGCGATGATCGCCAGTTTCACGAGACTCTTCACGAATTCGACCAGCGCCTGGCGCGAGAAGATGCGGCGCCAGCCGCTGAGCGGCGACAGGTGCGACAGCTTGGGCCGGATGCGGTCGCTTGCCGCCAGCAGCGGCCCCTGCCCCACCGCCGACACCGCCGCCGCCCCGGCCAGCAGGCCCAGCACCGGCAGCAGGGCCACCGCCACCCCGCCGATCAGCCAGCGCAGGCTGTTCATCACGTCGTAGGGACCGCCGTCGAGCCGGATGTCGTTCGGATTCTCGATCAGCGGCAGCAGCACCTCCGCGATGCCGGAGGCGGCGAGCGGCCCGCCCGCCGCGGCGATCAGCCAGGCCGCCGCCATGGTGGCGGCAAGGCCGACGTCGCGGGCGCGGGGAACGTCGCCCTTCTCCATCGCCTCGCGCAGGCGTTTCTCGGTCGGCTCCTCGGTTTTCTGTTCCTGGTCCTGGGTGTCGGACATCGCCGCCTCCTCACCGCCCGCCGAGCCAGGCGGCCAGCGCCGCCAGCGTGGCGGTGACCATGGCGCCCGCCGTCACCAGGAAGACCAGCATCCCGCCGCCAACCATCGCCGGGGTGGCGACGAAATAGACGGGCATCGAGGGCATCACCCGGTTGACCAGCGCCAGCGCCATGTTGGCGATCATGCCGAACACGAGGAAGGGCGCCGCCATCTGCACGCCCAGCCGGAAGGTGACGCCGACGAGCTGGGCGTAACGCCCCGCCACCATGCCGGGATCGGGCAGTTGCGCCGCCGGCCAGCTTCCGTAGGAGCGCACCAGCGCGTCGATCATCAGGTAATGCAGGTCCAGCGCGAACAGCAGCGCCAGCCCGGCGATGACCAGCGTGCCGGACAGGATCGACCCGCTCTCGAACCCCGCCGCGTCGGTGCCGAAGGGGTTGGCGAGGCCCATCGCCTGCGCGGCGATGTTGCCCGCGACCTGGAGCGACGCCAGGAACAGCTTGGCCCCCAGCCCCAGGAAGGCGCCGGCCACCGTCTCCGCGAAGATCTGCTCCAGCATCACCGCGGCGTCGGGCGGCAGCCGGTCGGGCAGGCCGGGCACGGTCGGGGTGAGGGCCAGCGCGACGGGGATCGCGATGCACAGCCGCACCCGCGGCGGCACCGCCAGCTCCCCGAAGCCCGGCAGCAGGCCGATGGCCGCGGCGACGCGGGCGAAGACGAGGAAGGCGCGGTAGACCTCCAGGCTGAGCAGGTCGGCGAGCGGGTCCATGATCCGTCCTCCCCTGCCCGCTCAGACCTGATCGACGGTCTTCACGGACACCTTGCGGTGCAGCTCCGCGTGGCTGATGACCGGGGTCATCGGGCTGACCCGCTCCAGCAGGGAGCGGACGAAGGGCCGCACCTCCGCCCCGACCAGCAGCGCCGGCCAGACCTGCGGCGTGGCGTGCTTCTGGATGGTGATGCGCAGCGCCGTCAGGAACTCCTGCACCTGGGTCGGCGGCATGGCGAAGCGGCGGTCCTCGCCATCGGCCACGATGCTCTGCTGGAGCGCCTGCTCCCAGCGCGGGGTCAGGACGATGACCGGAACGAAGCCGTCCGGCGCGGTCAGCGACTGGCAGATCTGCTGGCCCAGCCGCGCCCGCACATGCTCGGTGACCATCGTGATGTTGCGCGTCCAGTTCACCGCCTCGGCGATGGCCTCGACGATGGCCGGCAGGTTGCGGATCGACACCCGCTCGGCCAGCAGGGCCTGGAGGACGCGCTGCACCACCACCAGCGAGATGCGCGACGGCACCATGTCGGAGATCAGCTTCTGGTACTCCCGCCCCAGCCCGTCCAGCAGCTTCTGCATGGCCGCAAAGGTCAGCAGGGTCGAGAGGTGGTCCTTGATGACCTCCGTCAGGTGGGTGGTGATGACGCTTTCCGGATCGACCACCGTGTAGCCCTTGGCGATGGCCTCCTCGTGGCGGGCCGGGTCGATCCAGCGGGCCTGGAGGTTGAAGGTCGGCTCCCGCGTCGCCTCGCCGGGCAGGTCGGGGGCGGCCCCGCCGGACGGGTCGATGGCGAGAAGCTGCTTGGGCCGCACCTCGCCGCTCGCCACCTCGACGCCCATGACGCTGACCACATAGCCCTTGGGCGGCAGGAAGCTGCTGTCCTTGATGCGGACCGACGGCAGGATGAAGCCGAACTCCTTGGCGAAGCGCTTGCGCAGCGTCTTCACCTTGCCGGTCAGCGGCCCGTTCTTGTTCAGGATCAGCGGGACGAGGTGGTTGCCGACCTCCACCTTCACCTCGTCCACCTTCAGCATGTCCTCCACCGCCTCCTCCGCCGGGGCGGCGGGGGTCTTGCGGCTTTCCTCCAGCCGGGCCAGCGCGGCGCGGCGCATCTTGCCCCGCATCGCGTACCAGCCCGCCGCCCCGAAGCCGCCGCCCAGCAGGACGAAGGGGGCGGCGGGCAGGCCCGGCGTCACGCCCAGCGTGCAGAGCAGCCCGCCCGCCACCATCAGCGCCTTGGGATAGCCGCCGAGCTGGGCGAGCACCGCCTGATCGGCGGAGCCGACGTTGCCGCCCTTGGTCACCAGCAGGCCGGCGGCCAGCGAGACGACCAGCGCCGGGATCTGCGTCGCCAGTCCGTCGCCCACCGTCAGGATGGTGTAGACCGACGCCGCGGACTCGAAGGACATGCCCTGCTGCGCCATGCCGATGGCCATGCCGCCCAGCACGTTGATGGCGGTGATGACCAGCCCGGCCACCGCATCGCCGCGCACGAACTTCGACGCGCCGTCCATGGCGCCGAAGAAGGTGCTTTCGTCCTCCAGCTCCTTGCGGCGGCGGCGGGCCTCCACGTCGTCGATCATGCCGGCGGACAGGTCGGCGTCGATGGCCATCTGCTTGCCGGGGATGGCGTCGAGCGTGAAGCGCGCGCCGACCTCCGCGATGCGGGTGGCGCCCTTGGTGATGACCACGAAGTTGATGACGATCAGGATGGCGAAGATCACCACGCCGATCACGAAGTTGCCGCCCATGATGAACTGGCTGAAGCCCTCGATCACATGGCCGGCGGCGGACGGGCCGGTGTGGCCGTGGCTGAGGATCAGGCGGGTCGAGGCGATGTTCAGCGCCAGCCGCAGCACCGTGACGACCAGCAGCACGGTCGGGAAGGACGAGAAGTCCAGCGGCCTGGAGATCCACAGCGAAACCATCAGGATCAGCACGCTGACCGCCAGCGACAGCGCCAGCCCGAGGTCGAGGAACCAGGTCGGCACCGGCAGGAACAGCACGGCCAGCACCAGCACGATGGCCAGCGCGAACAGCACGTCGCGGTTCGCCAGCCCGGCATCGCCGAGGCTGGTCATCCGGTTCCGGAAGGTGTCCGTGAAAGCCATGCGGGAACTCCAGGGTGCTGAACCATCGGAACGCTAGCGCTCCGCGGTAAAACCGGCTTTTACGTCTGCGCTACTCCGCCGCCGGCAACAGCGGCTTCACCGCCGCGTTGGCGTAGAGGCTGGACAGGAAGGACAGGCGGCCAAGCTCCGCCCGGCCCCAGGCGGGCAGCGCGCCGGGGGCCGCCGCTTGCGGGCCGGCGGCTTGGGGACCGGCGGCCAGCGTCTTCAGGTAATCCATGGCGCCCGCCACCCAGCGCCGGTTGCCGCCGACGCGCTCGCGGTAGGCCGCCCCGCGTTCCGACTGGGCGGAGTGGTAGCGGGCGATGGCGGCGTCCAGCGATCCCTGCGCGCGGTGCAGGTCGCCCAGGAAGCGCGCGGCGTAGCGGGCGTTGGCGCGCGGGTCGAAGGCGGTCTCCAGGTCGGGAAAGGCGTCGGGGTGCCATTTCAGGTTCACCTGGAGGCAGCCCACGTCGATGGAGCGCGTGCCCCGCGCCTGTGCCGCGCGCACGAAGGCGATGGCCTCCTCCCGCGTCGGGAAGTAGCGGGAGGCGCCTTCGGTGTTGACGGTCCAGGGCCAGACGGTGAACAGCCGGTCGGCGGTCATCCGCCCGGCCTCGGTGAAGCCCATGGCGAGCAGCATGTGGTCGGCCACCCCCGCCTCGCGCTCCGCCGCCAGGATGGCGTCGATGCAGGCGGCCTCCGGCGGCAGGCTGCGGGCGGGAAGGACCCGCGGCGCGTAGAGGGCGGTGGACCATGTGCCGATCTGGGCCGCGGGCGGCTTCACGTCCGCAGCGGCTGCGGTCCCGGCGAGGAGAAGCGCCGCCATGCCCACCGCCCGGCGCATTCAGCGCACCGAGACGATCAGGCTGCTCAGCCGGTCGGCGTAGGTGGTCAGGGCGCCGTACATGAAGGGCAGCGCCAGCACCGTGGTGACCAGGATGGCGACGATCTTCGGCACGAAGGTCAGCGTCATCTCCTGCACCTGGGTCAGCGCCTGGACGAGCGAGATCGCCACGCCCACCAGCACCGCGATGACCAGCGGCGGGGCGGCGATCAGCAGCATCGTCCAGATGCCCGTGCGCAGGACTTCCAGCACGTCGGCTTCGTTCATGGGGATGTTCCTAACTGTTGCCCCCACCCTTCCCATGCTGCGCATGGGCTCCTTCCCTGCGTGAGCGGGGGAGGGCCGGGGTGGGGGCAATACGTCCCAACGAATGCGCTCAAATCGCCATCCGCATCACGTCCTGATACGCCTGCACCATGCGGTCGCGGATCGACACGACCGTCTGCACGGTCATCTCCGCGGCCAGCACGGAGCGCACGACCTCATGCGTTCCGGCCTTTCCGGCGACGGCGGCGACGGACATGCGCTCGCCCTCGTTCAGCGTCTCCACCGCCTGCGACACCTGACGGTCGAGGAAGGCGCCGAAGCTGCTTTCCGCGGACGCCGCCGTCTCGGCGGACGGCGCAGCCGCGGCGGCCGCCGCCGGAGGGGTCGCGACGGACGCCGCGGGGGCCGGCTGGGCCAGGGGGGCGCGGTGAAGGCCGTAGGCGGCGGCGGCGCGGCCGATGGGTTCGATCATGTCTCTGGTCTCCTCAGCCGCGCAGAAGGTCGATCATGCGGCCCATCATGCTGCGGGTCTGCTCGATGACGTTGACGCTCGCCTCGAAGGAGCGGCTGGCCTCGCGCATGTCCATCATCTCGATCAGCGGCTGGACGTTCGGGCGCTTGACATAGCCCTTCTCGTCGGCGGCGGGGTGCGAGGGTTCGTAGACGAGCTGGAAGTCGCTGCGGTCGCGCCCGATCTGCTTGACCTTCACGATCTCCGACCCGGCGGCGCGGTCCATCGCGGTGTCGAAGGAGACGGTCTTGCGGCGGTAGGGATCGCCGCCCGCGGTCAGGGCGGTGGAATCGGAGTTGGCGATGTTCTCGGCGACCACGCGCAGCCGGGTGCCCTGCGCCTGCAGGCCCGAACTGGCGATGCGCATCGTCGCGGCGAGGGGATCGGTGAGCATGGAGAAGCCTCCGGATGTCGTCAGCCGGCGCGCCAGGCGGCGCGCAGGATTTGCAGGTTGCGCTGGAACAGCCCGGCGGTCAGCGCGAAGGCGTCGCGCGTCTCGCTGCCCTTGGTCATCTCCTGCTCCAGCGACACGGCGTTGCCGTCGGGCGTAGATTCCCACTGTTCGGGCTTGCGCGCCTCCTGCACGGCGCCGGACGGGTTGAAGCCCGCCAGATGCATGGGGGAGGTCAGGGCGGGCGCCACCGTCCGCGGGCCGTCCATCAGCGCCGCGAAGGGCTTCAGGTCCTTCGGCTGATAGCCGGGCGTGTTCGCGTTCACGACGTTGGCGGCGATCAGCTTCTGCCGCTCCGCCAAGTAATCGAGACGCGCGCCGGTCAGCCGGAACACCGAAATATTGCTAAAATCCATTCGAACGGCCCTATCCCAAAGCCGGAAACCAAGGCAAGGCCAAGATGACCGCCGGCGTTTAAAACCGGATTTAAAATCCCCGTGCCAGTATCGGCGCGTTCCGACACGGCGGAGACGACCCGGCCATGCGTGTGCTTTCCAACCTCCTGTCCGAGATCGAGCGGATGCCGACCCGCTCCTGGCGCGGCGAGATCCGCAGCGCCGCCGGCATGACGCTGGAGGTGGAGGGGCTGCGCCGCGTCCTGGCGGTGGGCGACAAATGCTGGGCCGAGACGGCGCGCGGCCAGCGCCTGCTGTGCGAGACCATCGGCTTCCGCCAGGGCCGTACGCTGCTGATGGCCTTCGACAATCTGGACGGCGTGGCGGAGGGATGCGCCGCCGTCACCGACGACACCGCCTTCACGCTGCGCCCCGGCCCCGGCTGGCTGGGCCGCGTGGTCAACGCGCTGGGCGAGCCGATCGACGGGCATGGCCCGCTGCGCAACGGCCACCACGCCCGCCCGCTGCGCGCCGCCCCGCCGCCGGCCTACGCGCGCCGCCGGGTCGGGGCGAAGATGGACACCGGCGTGCGCGCCATCGACGTCTTCACACCCATCTGCCGCGGCCAGCGCATGGGCGTCTTCGCCGGGTCCGGCGTCGGCAAATCGACTCTGCTGTCCATGTTCGCGCGCCACGCCGGGGCCGACGCCATCGTGATCGGGCTGGTCGGCGAGCGCGGGCGCGAGGTGCAGGAGTTCATCCAGGACGATCTGGGAGCGGATGGCCTCGCCCGCTCCGTCGTCGTGGTCGCCACCTCGGACGAGCCGCCGCTGATGCGCCGGCAGGCCGCCCATCTCTGCCTGACCGTGGCGGAGGAGTTGCGCGACCGCGGCCTGCACGTCCTCTGCCTGATCGACAGCGTGACCCGCTTCGCCATGGCCCAGCGCGAGATCGGGCTGGCCGCCGGGGAGCCGCCGACCGCCAAGAGCTACCCGCCCAGCGTCTTCTCCGAACTGCCCAAGCTGATGGAGCGCGCCGGTCCGGGGTCGGAGGGCCAGGGCGACATCACCGGCATCTTCACCGTGCTGGTGGACGGCGACGACCATGACGAACCCATCGCCGATGCGGTGCGCGGCATCCTGGACGGCCATGTCGTGCTGGACCGCCGCATCGCGGAGCAGGGGCGCTACCCCGCCGTCAACGTGCTGCGCAGCGTGTCGCGCCTGCTGCCCGGCTGCCACACGGCGGAGCAGAACGCCCTGCTGCGCCGGGCGCGGAGCCTTGCCGCCACCTACGACAACATGCGGGAGCTGGTGCGCATCGGCGCCTACAAGCCGGGCACCGACGCGGAGGTGGACGGCGCCGTCGCCCTGAACCCGGCGCTGGAGGAGTTCCTGCGCCAGGGCAAGGACGACGCCACGCCTTCTCCCGAGTCCTTCCGCATCCTCGACCGCATCCTCGCCGTTCCCACCGGAGTCGCATCATGACCGACGCCACCGCGCTCGCCGCCCGCGCGCTCGCCGCCCGCGCGCTCGCCCCGACCATCGTTCCGGCCAAGCCCGCCACAGCCAGGCAGGAGGCGGCGGACCTCAGCCTGGACTTCGGGGATTTGCTGGACGCGGTGAACCCGTTGCAGCACCTGCCGGGGGTGTCGCAGATCTACCGCCACGCCACCGGGGACGGCATCGGCCTGCCGGCGCGGCTGGCCGGCGGATTCCTGTTCGGCGGCCCCATCGGCCTGCTGGGCAGCGCCGCCATGGCCGCCTTCGAGGCCGTCACCGGCGACGACCCGCTGGGCCATCTCGTCACGCTGGCGGAGGGCGGCGCGGAGGAGACGAAGGCCGTGGCGAAGGAAACGCCCTCCAACGCCCCGCCCCTGCCTTTCCTCGCCGGCCCGGTGCCCGAGCCGCCGGCGGACCATCGCCCCTCCGCCGCCGTCCTGGCGGAAGCGCTCGCCCGCAAGGCGCCGGGCGCGGGCGCCGCGGCGGACACGCTTGCCGTCCGGACGGAGCAGCCCGCCCCGCAAATCCTGGCGAAGCTCTACGAACTGAACGCCACCCAGCCGGCGGACCGTTCGGCCATCCGGCTCTGAGGCCCGCGCTCAGCGCAGCGCCTTCGCCAGCGCGTCCATGAACAGCCGCACCTTCGGCGGCACGAAGCGCGCGGAGGGGTGGACGCCCCAGACCGCCAGCGGCTCCAGCTCGCCGTCGCACAGGCGGAGCGGGACCAGCGCGCCGCGCGCCACCTCCTCCCGCACGTCCCAGCCGGACAGGACCGCGATGCCGAGCCCGGCGAGGCAGATGTCTCTCAATCCCTCGATGGAATTGGCGGTGAAGCGCCCCCGCACCCGGATGCGCCGCCCGCGCCCGTCGCCCGTGAAGCTCCAGTGGGTGATCCCGGACAGGCACAGGCACTCGTGCTCCGCCAGATCCGCGACGGCGGCGGGCGTGCCGCGGGCCGCCAGATAGCCGGGCGTGGCGTAGAGCGCCCGCGGGTTGTCGGCCAGCCGCCGTGCGATCAGCGCGCTGTCCTTCAGATGCGCGATGCGGATGGCGAGGTCGATCCCCTGCCCCACGATGTCCACCACCGTGTCGGTCAGCAGCAGATCCACCGAGACCTGCGGGTTGTCCTTCAGGAAGTCCGCCACCACCGGCACCACCAGCTTGCGCCCGAAGGCGGCGGAGGCGGTCAGCCGCAGCAATCCCGACGCCCCGGCGGAGGACGGGCGGACGCTGGCCCGCGCCGCGGCCTCGTTCTCCAGCATCGCCTGGGCGAAGGGCAGCATCGCCTCCCCCTCCGGCGTCAGGGCGAGGGAGCGGGTGGTCCGCTGCATCAGCCGCGCGCCCATCGCCTCCTCCAGCGCGGCCAGCCGCCGGGTCGCCATCAGCGGCGATATGCCCAGCCGCCGGGCGGCCCCGGCAAGACTGCCGGCCTGGGCGGCTTCCACCAACACGGCAAGTCCGGCGAGGTCCATTGCTTCATATTCCGACATACAGGTCGTTCATTCTGCATGACTGATGCGGATTGTGAAGGTGCGATAGGGTGCGTTCCAGAACCAATGCATCAAATCCCCTCTCCCGGGGCGGGAGAGGGAATGTTGGAAAGGTCTCATGTCATGAGCATCACCGACACAATCACCCAGACCTCTCCCCACGCGCCGGAACAGGCGCGGCTGGGGCGCGGGCTGACCTTCGCCATGGCCGCCGCCGCCGGCTTGGCCGTTGCGAACATCTATTACAACCAGCCCATGCTGGGCCTCATCGAAGGCGACCTGCCCGGCCCGCTGACCGGCATGATCCCGACCGCCACCCAGTTGGGCTACGCCGCCGGCCTGCTCCTGCTGGTGCCGCTGGGCGATCTGGTGGAGCGGCGGCGGCTGATCGTCGGGCAGTTCCTGCTGCTGGCCGCGGCCCTGGTGGCGACGGCGCTGGCCCAGGGACCGGCCCTGCTGGTCGCCGCCTCGCTGCTGCTCGGCGTTTCGGCGACGGTGGCGCAGCAGATCGTTCCCTTCGCCGCCCATCTGGCCGCCCCGGAACGGCGGGGGGCGGCGGTCGGCACGGTCATGGCGGGGGTGCTGACCGGCATCCTGCTCAGCCGCACGCTGGCCGGCGTGGTCGGAACGCACGAGGGCTGGCGCGCCATGTTCTGGCTGGCCGTGCCGCTGGCGCTGGCTGCGGCCGCGCTGATGGCCGTCCTGCTGCCGCGCAGCCATCCCGGCGGCGGCATCCGCTACCCGGCGCTGATGCGCTCGCTGGTCCATCTGTGGCGGGAATTTCCGGCCCTGCGGCTGGCCGCCGTCACCCAGGGCCTGCTGTTCGCCGCCTTCACCGCCTTCTGGACCATCCTGGCGCTGCGCCTGGCCGAGCCGCGCTTCGGCCTCGGCGCCGACGCCGCGGGGCTGTTCGGCATCGTCGGCGCGGTCGGCATCCTGGCCGCACCGCTCGCCGGGCGGATCGCCGACCGGTGCGGGCCGCAGCGGGTGATCCTGCTCGGCACGGTGCTGACGCTGGCCTCCTGGCTGCTGTTCGGGCTGTGGACCTCGGTCGCCGGGCTGGTCGCCGGGGTGATCCTGCTCGACTTCGCGGTGCAGGCCGCCCTGGTGTCGAACCAGCACATCGTCTACGCCCTGCGCCCGGAGGCCCGCGCCCGGCTGAACACCCTCTTCATGGGCGGCATGTTCCTGGGCGGCGCGCTGGGGTCGAGTGCCGCGACGCTGGCCTGGAACGCGGGCGGCTGGACCGCGGTGACCGGCCTCGGCATCGCCGCCGCCGCCGCCGCCACCATCCTCCAGACCGCCGCACGGCGCCGGTAGAGCCTTTACCGCTCCGCACCCCGCGCCGAGCGCTCCAGGGACCGGATGTGGGACAGGCCCGGCAGGATTTCGGAACGGATGAACTCCAGCCGGCGGACCGGGCCGCCGCCGCTGGAGAATCGGGCCTTCCACAGGGCCATCTTCACCGCCAGCCCGCACAGCACCCCGCCGATGGTGACGTGGTGGTTGGTGATCAGGTCGCGGATGCTGCGGAAGCTCTGGGCGTTGATGTTGCGCCAGAAGTCCTTGGACCGGTTGTCGAAGCTCTCGAACCGCCCGGTGATGGAGGCGGCGATCTCCGTCAGGTCGCGCCCCACCTCGTCCAGCATCCGGGCGTGGCGGGCGTCGCGGCGGATCTCGCTGAAGCCGCGCACCGCGTCCATCCAGGCCAGGAACGCCTGCACGTCGGGCACGATCTCGTCCAGGCACTGCTTGAAATAGGCCAGCGACAGGAAGATGTCGCCATACTCCTCCAGGAAGGCCGGGATGTCGGACATGGCGATGTCCAGCCGGTCCGCCATCATGGTCAGCCGCCGCCGCACCTCCGCCAGATCGGGTTCGGCGAACAGGCGGATCAGGTCCTCGACATTCTGCACCTGCACGTCGTCGCTGCCGTAGACGCTTTCGATCAACGGGCGGGTGAAAACGCGCATGTAGCGGGTGAGCTGCTCGCGGCGGCGCTGCGACAGGCGCAGGGCGGCGTGCTCGTCCACAGCGATCTTCAGGCGGCGCAGCTCGATGCGCAGGGAATAGACGTCGAAGCTGGCCGCCTGGGCGAGTTGCCCGATCATCAGCAGGTCGCGGTCCAGCTCCGGGGAACGGTTGCCGAAATGCAGCGGCAACTGGCTGGGCATCACCTGCCCGCTGCCGGCGTGGACGTCGTTGAACAGTTCCACCACCGTCTGGAGCCGGACGTTCTTGATCAGGCGCGCCCGGCGCAGGCCCGGCGTCTCCAGCGGCAGGATCGCCATCGGCAAAACGTGAAGGGAGTCGCGGGCCGTGTCGTCGTCCCGGTCGTCCGGGCCGGGCAGCAGGGCCACGACATGCGGCCACGCGCCCGGCGGCCTGGCCTGTCGGCTCGGCTGCACGGCCATTCTCCCGAAATTCCGCGGCTCCCCGCTCAGAAGCGCGGGAAATTCAGCAGCGACATGGTGATGGACGGGTCGATGGCGATGATCGAGGAGCGTCCGCGGCGGCTGATCGGCCCGATGGTGGGAAGGGTGGCGGAGGCCCCCGCGGGCGCCCCGTTCACCATGTCGTACATGGCCGAGAAGCGGTCCAGGAACTTCTGCACCTTCGCGGAATCCTTGAAATCGGCGATGTCGTAGCGCCGCTTCAGCTTGTCCACCAGCCGGTCCAGGTCGCCCAGCGCCGACTGCTCCGGGATGTCCAGCGCGGTGAAGACCACCTTCTGGAGCGCGCGGTCGGCCAGCACCTGATACCAGTTGGTGATGCGCGGCGCCTTGCGGTCGAAGTAGAGCGCCAGACGGACGGCGGGGTTGGTCTCCTCCGCCTTCACCTCCAGCGACACGTCCACATAGCGGTCCACGATGGCCTTGACGATCGCCGGTTCCTTCAGCGTGGCGCCGCCCGTCTCCTTGAAGGACAGGACCGTCGCCATCTCCTTGAACTTGCTGTCGTTCATGCGGTTGGCGAGCGCGTCCGGCGCGGTAACGCCCTCGTTCAGCACCTTGCGGATCAGGCCGCGCGCGAAGGTCTGGCTTTCCAGGTCGAAGGCCACCATGACGAAGCGGTAAAGCTTGTCGTCCTTCAGCAGTTCCTCGGCGCTGGAGATCTTGCCGATGTTGGCCTCGAAATACGCGATGTTGCGCTTCACGTCCGGGCGCGACCGGATCATCGTGTCGTAGCGGTCCTGGTTGCGGACGATCTGGCGGTAGTCCTGGAGCGTGCTCATGCCTTCACCTCCGGGGCCTTCGGGCGCCCGCCGTCCTCGGCGGCATCCTCCGCGGGATCGCCATAGGCCGGCGGGATGCGCAGGATCACCTCGCCGGTGTGGGTGTCCAGCACCTCGGTGGACAGGCGGCCCGTGCCGGGGTCGAGGTTGACGCGGTAGGGCGGAATGGGATCGGGCCGGCTGCGGTTGTCGGATTCCGCCGATGCCCTGGCTTCCTCCACCACCTCGGTCGCCTTGGCGGCTTCGGCCTGGGCGGCGCGCAGCCGGTCGGCCTGACGCTGGCGGGCTTCGGCGATCAGGTCGGCGCTGGCGGTGCCGCGCTCCCCGTTGACCCCGGACACGCCGCCGGTCAGTCCCTGGATGGGTGCGGGCATGGCGTCACGCCTCCGCGTGGATCTCTGTGGGGCGGGTCTCGGGGACGCGCTCGTCGCGCGGCGGGCGCTGCGCGTTCAGCAGCCCGTCCTCATAGGCCATCACGGGCCGCAGGCAGGCCAGCGCCTTGTAGTAATCCCGGTCGCTGACGTTGCGCATCGCCTGCATGATGCGGTCCTGCATGTCCGGGTGGAGGAAGGCGGTGTAGAGCTTGGCCATCATGCCGGCGACGACGCTGCCGTACTGCTCCGCGGCCTGGGGGTCCAGAAGCATGCTCTGGATCACGAAATAGGCGCGGCGGACCGGCGTGTCGGCCTCCTCCTCCTGCATGATGTCGCTGCCGCGGATGATCTGGGCGAAATTGCTGACGGTCAGGGTGTAGCGGCGGTTCTCGTTCTGCACGACGCAGCCGTTGATCACCACCCGCTCGCAGGGCTTGAGGCGGAGCTTAAGCGCCATAGGCGGCCTCCATCGCGGCAAGGGCCTCCGCGGGCGTCTCCAGGGGAGTCTCCGTCCGGGCGACGCCTTGCAGGCCGCGCATGACCGACCGGTTGACGTCGATCAGCATGCCCGCGTCGGCCTCGCCGCGCAGGACCTGCGTGGTCTGCCGGGCCACCGAGAAGGACAGGGAGACCAGCCCGGCGCGCAGCGCCTCGGGCAGCGCGTTGCCGTCCTCCAGCAGGTCGGCGCGCAGCGTGTTCCAGAGTTCCAGGTTGCGCCACAGCGCGTCCTTCAGCGCCGCCGACCGCCAGCCGGCGTCGCGGTTGGCCTCCAGATCCAGGGTGATGCGGAGGAAGACCAGATATTCGATGCGGCGCGGGTCTTCGCACTCGGCCATCGTCTGCTGGTAGGCGGCGATGCTCATGGTCGCACCTTATGCAACGCGCACGGGGGCGCCGGATTGGGGCTTGCGCTGGGGACGAAGAAAAAAGATGGCCGGCGCCCCTTCGGGAGCGGGGCGCCGGCCGGACCGGGTTAGCGGAACAGCGAGAGAATGTTCTGCGGACCCTGGTTGGCGATCGACAGCGCCTGGGTGGCGAGCTGCTGCTGGACCTGGAGGGCCTGCAGGCGGCTCGATTCCTCGTTCATGTCGGCGTCCACCAGGGCGCCGATGCCCTTGTTCATCGAGTCGGTCAGCTTCGACACGAAGTCGTTCTGCACCGACACGCGGTTCTCGATGGAGCCGATGACCGCGGCCTTGCCGATGGCCTTGTCGAGCAGGGAGTTGATCGCGACCAGCGACCGCTCGGCGTTGTTCACCACGTCGATCTGAGTCAGGTCCGCAAGGCCGCCGAAGGCGTCGCTTTCCTTGCTGCTGACCCACAGATCCTTGATCTTGGCGGTGAAGTTGGTGTTGGCGTCGGTGTCGCCGACGGTCAGCGTCAGGTTGTCGTTGGCGTCGAACGCCGCGACCAGGGCGGTGGCGCCGCCGAGCTGGGCCGTGAAGGCCGTGTTGATGGCGGCCAGGACGTTGGTCTGGGTCTGGGCCTTCGAGGTGTCGAAGGTCAGGGCCGACAGATCGACCGACACGTCGGTCACCGTGCCGTTCTCGGCGGTGAAGTTCAGCGTCAGCTTGTCGAGGCCGAGATTCTGCCCGTTGATGAAGGTCTCACCGACGGCGCCCAGCTTGATGCCGACCTGGGCCTTCAGCGCCTTGGTCGAGTCCACCTGCTGCTCGATCGTCGCCTTGCCGACGATCGAGTTGACCTGCATGTCCTGGCGCTGGAAGGTGATGTAGGAGGGATCGACCGAGTTCCCGTTGCGGCTCAGCGAGGCCAGGATCTGGACGTCCTTGTCCTTCGCGGTGCCGTCGTTCGAATAGGCGACGCGCAGCAGGTTGTCGCCGTTGAACGAGGCGTCGGCGGCGGCGCCCTTCACCAGCTTGACGAGCTGGTCGATGTCGTTCTGGATCAGCGACTTGTCGACGCCGTTGGTCTGGCCGGCGATGACGCGGGCCTTCAGCGTCTGGAGGTTCTCCACGATGTTCTTGGAGGCCACCGACGCGGTGTTGGTCGTGCCCGACCCCAGTTCCAGCGACTCCTTCACCGCCTTGAAGCCGGCGACGTCGGCGCGCATGGTGGTCGCGATCGACCAGTAGGCGGCGTTGTCCTTGGCGTTGTTGACCTTGAGGCCGGTCGAAATGCGATCCTGGGTGGTCGCCAGATCGTCGGTCACGCGGCGCAGCGTCTGCAGCGCGGTCATCGCCGAGGTGTTGGTCATGATCGAGGCCATGTTTATCTCCATTCGCGAGATGCAGAGCGCCTTTCTGAC
The DNA here is from genome assembly GCF_030849505.1 of Azospirillum isscasi. Taxonomy (GTDB): domain Bacteria; phylum Pseudomonadota; class Alphaproteobacteria; order Azospirillales; family Azospirillaceae; genus Azospirillum; species Azospirillum isscasi. The sequence goes on from NZ_JAUJFI010000120.1 coordinate 17,494, forward strand.
GCTGGGGCCGGGCTGCGCGGGCCTTCCCACTTGGTTTTATGGGCGCGCAACCGACCATTCGACTGTGACCGACCCCGTTTAAACCGGAGTAAAAAAACCGCACCGCTTTCCGCAGCGGTGAGTTCATCTTTTAAAGAGACGGATTTTTTAAAAGTAATTGCGCATTTTATGCAAATGCGGCGACCGCGCAGGGCGGCCCAGCCGCCGGGCCCCGAAGGGCCGCGGCCATGGCTTTTCAAAATGTCGGGAGCAAAGCGGACGGCGGGGACTTTTGAAAGGCCGCGTCACTCGGCCGAGTCACTCGGCGGCGACGAGGCAGCCGGGGTGCAGGCCGGCGGCGGCGAAGGGAATGGCCGGGAAACGGCGCGCCGCGGTGGATGGCGCTGCGGCCGGGGCGGTCTCCTCATGTTCGGGCGGGGCCTCGAACTTGTAGCCGCGCCCGTAGACGGTCTCGATGTAGCGGGCGCCGCCGGTGGC
>NZ_JAUJFI010000121.1 GCF_030849505.1 Azospirillum isscasi
CCCGCCGGTGGCCGAGGCTCCGGCCCCCGTTCCGGTCCCGGCACCGCCCCCGCCGCCGGTCCTGACGCCGAAGCCGGTGGTGGCGATGCTGCCTCCCCCCGTCGCTCCGGCCCCCGTCGCTCCGGCGGAGCCGCCCAAGGCGGCGCCGGGATCGCCGTTGTGGAAGAAGAACGCGCTGCCCTTCCGCACCCCGCCGGGCAAGCCGGCCATCGCCATCGTCATCGACGACATGGGGGTGGACCGCAAGCGCTCGACCCGCACGGCGGCGCTGCCGGGGCCGCTGACGCTCGCCTGGCTGCCCTACGCCAACGAACTGCCGGCCCAGGCCCGCGCCGCCCGCGCCGCCGGGCACGAGCTGATGCTGCACCTGCCCATGGAACCCACCGGCTCCGCCGATCCGGGGCCGCAGGCCCTGCGGGTGTCGCTGGACAAGGGGGAGATCCTGCGCCGGACCAAATCGGCGCTGGACAGCTTCGACGGCTATGTCGGGGTGAACAACCACATGGGCAGCCGTTTCACCGCCGATCACGCGGCGATGGCGCCCGTCCTGGGGGAAATCGCGCGGCGCGGCCTGTTGTGGCTGGACAGCCGGACCACCGCGAAGAGCGCCGGCCTGACCATCGCGCGGGACCTCCAGATGCCCTTCGCCGGGCGCGACATCTTCCTGGACAACGAGATGACCGTCCCGGCGGTGCGCGCCCAGCTCGCCAAGACCGAGCAGGTCGCGCGCAGCCAGGGCTACGCCATCGCCATCGGCCACCCGCACGATGTGACAATCGACGCACTGGCATCCTGGTTGCCGGAGGTGCAGAAGCGTGGCTTCGTTCTGGTTCCGGTCAGCGCCGTCGTGCGTGCCCATCACACCGGCGGCTGACCGCCGCCACAGCGCAAGGAGACGTCCATGGCTGACACCTACAAGGTCGGCGGCATGACCTGCGGCGGCTGCGCCCGCTCCGTCACCAACGCCATCGGCAAGCTGGCGCCGGGCGCCGCCGTGACGGTGGACCTCGCCGCCGGCACCGTGGCCGTGGAGGGCGAAATCGCCCCGGAGACGGTGAAGAAGGCCGTGGAAGGCGCCGGATTCGACTTCGGCGGCCAAGCCTGACGCGCATTCCTTTTCCCCTCTGGGGAGAAGGTCAGGATGAGGGGGCGCCGAAGGCGGCCAACGGCACAAGGCGATGGCCTCGTCAGCACTGCCGGGCGTAACCCCCCTCACCCAACCCTCTCCCCAGGGGAAGAGGGCTTTTGCGCTGTGTCAGCCTCGTGACCTTGGGTGCTCAAGCGGCCTGAACGGGTCGGCGCAGCCGCCACATCAGCAGGACGCCCGCCCAGGACAGCGACACCGCCAGGGCGGCGCTCAGCGCCACGGCCCGCCCGGCGGGCTCGGCCAGCAGATGGGCGGTGAGCAGCGCCAGGGCGAGGCCGGGGTTGGTCAGAAGCGCGCTGCGCATCGCCGCGGCCACCACGGCGCCGCCCAGCCGCGGGTGCAGGATCGCGGTCAGGCTGGTCAGGGCGATGGGGAACACCGCGGCGATTCCCGTGGCCGCCGGCCCGATGCTGTGGCTGAGCGTGGTCACCGTGGCGACCAGCAGGCCGACCAGACCGGCGCGCGCCGGAATGTCGTACCAGCGCGACCGCGCCACCCGAGCCGCCTTGTCCGCCGGAATCGGGGCGGACACCACCCGGGCGGCCAGCCCGTAGCAGCCCAGAGTCAGCAGCACGGCCAGCGGCAGCGTCCAATCGACGGCGGAGCGCAGGGTGGCCGCCAAGGCGATCCAGAAGGCCGAGCTGACGGCGACCGTCGCCACCACGCCCAGGCGCGGGGCGATCCGCACCAGAAGCGCCAGATAAAGGACGATGGTCGCGTTCCCGACGAGGCCCGACAGGGCGGCGTCGGCAAGGAAGCCGTCGCCGTGCTCCATGGCGAGAATCACGAAGGCCGGGCCGGTGGAGACCGGCAGGGCGGTGATCATCCCGCCGTAGAAGGGGCCGGCCTTCTCCGCCGCCAGCGACGCCGCGACGACGACCAGCGCCGCCGCCGCGACCTTCACGAGCAGCGGCAGCAGCAACGCATCGAATGGCATTCAGGCGTTACCGGGCGGAGGTCTCGCGGACGGTCTCCTCCGCGGCGCGGATCAGGGCCATCGACTTGTTGACGGTCTCCTGGTACTCGGCCTCGGGATCGCTGTCGGCGACCACGCCGCCGCCGGCCTGGACGTACATCATGCCGTCCTTCAGCACGGCGGTGCGCAGCGCGATGCAGGTGTCCATGGCGCCCGACGCGCCGAAATAGCCGACGCAGCCGGCGTAGACGCCGCGGCGGGCCTTCTCCAGCTCGTCGATGATCTCCATGGCGCGGACCTTCGGGGCGCCCGACACGGTGCCTGCCGGGAAGCCGGCGACCAGCGCGTCCAGCGCGTCGTGCTTCGGATCGAGATCGCCCTCGACGTTGGAGACGATGTGCATGACGTGGCTGTACAGCTCCACGATCATCTTCTGCGTCACCTTGACGGTGCCGGTCCGCGCGACGCGGCCCACGTCGTTGCGCCCGAGGTCGAGCAGCATCAGATGCTCGGCCAGCTCCTTCGGGTCGCTCAGCAGATCCTCGGCCAGCGCCCGGTCCTCCTCCGCCGTGGCGCCGCGCTTGCGGGTGCCGGCGATGGGGCGGACGGTCACCTTGCCGTCGCGCACGCGCACCAGGATCTCCGGGCTGGAGCCGACAACCGACAGCTCCCCGAAGTCGCAGTGGAACAGGAAGGGCGACGGGTTCAGGCGGCGCAGCGTGCGGTACAGCGCCAGCGGCGACGGCTTGAAGGGGAAGCGGATGCGCTGGGACGGCACGACCTGGAAGATATCGCCGGCCCGGATGTACTCCTTCGCCCGCTCCACGATCGCGTGATACTCCTCGCGCGTCGTGTTGGAGGTCCAGGCGAGCGGCAGCCCGTCCTTGGTCCGCGGTTCCCGCCGGTAGGGCAGGGGGCGCTCCAGATCGGCCACCGCGTCCATCAGCCGCTCGCGCGCGTCGCCGTGGGCGGCGGCGGCGTCAACTCCCGGCTTCGGCCAGACGGGGGTGACCAGGGTGACCGAATCGGTGTGGCTGTCGAAGATGGCGACGATGCTGGGGCGCGACAGGATCGCGTCGGGGATGCCCAGCTCGTCCGGGTTGTCGTCCGGAAGCCGCTCCATCAGCCGGACCATGTCGTAGGTCAGGTAGCCGAACAGGCCGGCGGCCATCGGCGGCAGGGCGTCCGGCAAGTCGATCCGGCTCTCGTTGATCAGGGCGCGCAGCGACTCCAGCGGGGCCGCGTCGATGGGCTGGTAGGCGTCGCGGTCGTGCAGGGCGTTGCGGTTCACCTCCGCCCGGTCGCGGCGGCAGCGCCACACCAGATCGGGCTTGAAGCCGATCACCGAGTAACGGTCGCGTCGCGACCCCGCCCCGCGCTCCGCCGATTCGAACAGGAAGCCGAAGGGGCGCCCGTCGGCCAGCTTCATGTAGGCGGAGACCGGGGTCTCCAGATCGCTGACCAGCGTGGTCCACACCACCTGCGGCTTGCCGGCCTCATAAGCGGTGTGGAAGGCGGCGAATTCCGGCTGAACCTTCACGGGAGGGGCCTCGACTGTGTGGGCGACTGGGTGGGGTTAGTTGCCGCTGGCGAAGAACTGGTCGATGCGGCTGCGGTGAACCTCGACCGGGTAGCTGTTGCGCAGCGCGTTGCCGAACTGGGCCATGATGTCGCTTTCCAGGCCCTGGGCCACGGTGCTCTCCACGGTCGCCAGCGTGGCGTCGCCGGCCGCCGGGTCCGCCGGGATGACCTCCTTCAGGCGGGCGACGACCTGGCTGTCGGCGGTGGCGCCGGTCACCGTCTCGCCGGGCTTCACCTCGAACAGCTTGCGCACCAGCTCGCCCGGCAGACCTTCGACGGAACGGGCGTCGCGGGTGAAGGGCGTGGTCATGGCGAAGCGGGCGCCGGACTGGTTGGCGACGTCCTGCGCCGCGGCTTCCGAACCCTGCTTCAGCTTGGCGGCGATGTCCTGCGCCCTCTCGGCGGCCAGCTTGGCGCGCTTGTCGTCCTGCCAGCCGGCGACCGCCTGATCGCGCACCTCGGCCAGCGGCTTCGGCGCGGCGGGCGTCACGCCGTCCACGCGCACGGCGTAGAAGACGTTGTTCGGCGCTTCTGTCAGGTTGGAGGTGGCGCCGGAGGCGAGCTGGAAGGCGGTCTGCACCATGGCGGCGAAGTTCGCGCGGCCCGGCGCGGCGTCCTTGCCGTCCGGCGCCTTGCCGCTGCTGTCCACCGCGGCGATCTTGGCGATGGCCAGCCCCTGGGCCTGGGCGACCTCCTCCAGCGGGGCGCCGCTGGCGAGCTGGTCCTCGACCCGGTTGGCGATGGAGTAGAGCGAGTCCATCGCCTTTTCCTTGCGCAGGTCGGCCAGGAGCTGGTCGCGGGCCTCCTCGAAGCTCTTGGCGGCGCCCGGCTGGACGGCGGTGACCGTCAGGACGTGCCAGCCGAGACCGCTGCGCACCACGCCGCTGACCGTCCCCTGGGCGAGGGCGAAGGCGGCGTCGCCGATCTCCGGCAGCTCGTTGCGGGCGACGTTGTCCAGCGTGATGACGTCGATGCCGGCGTCCTTGGCGGCGGCGGTCAGGCCCTTCGTCTTGGCGGCCTCGGCGATCTGCTTCGCCTTCGCCTCGTCGTCGGCCAGGGCCATCTCCACGGTGCGGCGTTCCGGCGTGCCGAACTCGCCGGCGCGCTCGTCGTAGGCGGCGCGGAGTTCGGCGTCGGGGATCTGCACGTCCTTGGCGATCTCGTCGGCGGAAAGCTGGGCGATGCTGAGCGCGCGGTATTCGGGCGCGGTGAAGCGGACCTGATGGTCCTCGTAATAGCGGGTCAGCTCGGCCTCGTCGGGCACGCCGACGTCGCCGATGGCGGCGTTGGGCAGGGTGACCACCTCGGCCACGCGGCGCTCCCCGCGGAAGCGGTAGAGGTCCCGGACCAGCGGCTTCGGCGGGGTGACCCCGGCGCCGACCGCCCCGGCCACCAGCTCACGCGCGGTCTCGCGGCGCAGGATGGCGACGTAGCCGTCCTCGGTGAGCTGGTTCTCGCGCAGCACGCTGCGGAAGCGGTTCGGGTCGAACTGGTTCTGCGCGTTGCGGAAGGCCGGCTCCTCGGCGATGCGCTGGCGCACCACGTCCTGGCCGACGGAGACGCCGGCGTCGCGCGCCGCCTGATCGTACAGGGCGCGCTGCACCAGCGCCGAGAGCGACTGGTCGAGCAGGCCGAACTGGCGCGCCTGCTCCGTCGTCAGGTTGCCGCCCAGCATCGGGCGCAGCCGTTCCATCTGGCGGCGGAACTCCTGATCCAGTTCCGCCCGGTCGATGTCCACCTTGCCGACGGACGCCACGGTGCTGGAGATCCCGCCCTGGCGGATCATGTCGCCGATGCCCCAGGCCGCGAAGCTGACGATGAGGAGCACGAACAGGATCTTGACGACCCACGAACCGGCGTAAGTGCGGATGAACTGAAGCATGGGACCCGAATGAGTGCGCGATAGGGCGGCCGTCTGGCCGGGGCGGCATCATAGGCACCCCGCGAAAGCCCGGCAACATCCCATTTCCCCCGTGATTCCATACCGGAAGGAACCCGCCGGACCGGTGGAAATGCGCGGCGCTCCTTGCTAGACAGGGGGCGCACTTTGAGAACGAACACCCGCGACAACGCCCTTATCAACGAACGAGAGCCGGAGGACGAAAACGCCATGGCCGCACGCCGCAAACTGATTGCCGGGAACTGGAAGATGAACGGGCTGAAGGCCGACGGGCTGGATCTGGCCTCCGACCTCGCCGGGCGCCTGGCCGGGGCCGGGGCGGTCGCCTTCGACATGCTGGTGTGCCCGCCCTTCCCGCTGCTGTTCCCGGTGGGCGACGCCATTTCCGGCAGCCCGCTGGCGCTCGGCGCGCAGGATTGCCACGCCAAGACCTCCGGCGCGCACACTGGCGACGTCAGCCCGGTCATGCTGACCGACGCCGGCTGCCGCTACGTCATCCTCGGCCATTCGGAGCGCCGCGCCGACCACGCCGAATCCGACGCGCAGGTCGCCGCCAAGGCCGCCGCCGCCCACAAGGAAGGTCTGGTCGCCATCATCTGCGTCGGCGAGACGGAGGCCCAGCGCGACGCCGGGCAGGCGAACGCCGTCGTCGCCAGCCAGCTCAAGGGCTCGATTCCGGAGGGCGCCACTGCGGCGAACACCGTCATCGCCTACGAGCCGGTCTGGGCCATCGGCACCGGCAAGACCGCGACGCCCGACGACGTGAAGGCCATGCACGCCCACATCCGGGCGGAGCTGGCCGGCAAGACCGCCGATCCGGACGCGGTGCGGGTCCTCTACGGCGGCTCGGTCAAGCCGGGCAACGCGGCGGAACTGATGGCCGTGGAGAACGTGGACGGCGCGCTGGTCGGCGGGGCCGCGCTGAAGGCGGACGATTTCTGGGCCATCGCCACCAGTTGCCGCTAGCATCTGGCGCGGGACCGCGTTAAAAACAGTGGGCGCGCGCCACGGGCCCCTACCAAGGTCTGTGGCGCGCTGTTGGTTTGGGCGGTCCTTTCGGGCCGCCTCGGGAAGGGATCAAGGGAACGGGCTGCATGGAATCGGTGCTTCTGGTCATTCACCTGCTGATCGCCCTGGCGCTCGTCGGGGTCATCCTGATCCAGCGGTCGGAAGGCGGCGGTCTCGGCATCGGCGGCGGCACCATGGGGGGCATGATGTCCACCCGCGGCACCGCCAATCTGCTGACGCGGACCACCGGCATTCTGGCGGGCTGCTTCATGGCGACCAGCCTGGTCCTGGCGATCCTGGCGGGCGCGCACAAGGCGCCGACCTCGATCATCGACAGCATGCCGGCCCAGCCCGCCGCTCCGGCGGCTCCCGCCCAGCCGGCCGTGCCGGCGCAGCCCGCCCCGCCGGTCGCCCAGTAAAAGCGGCCCGGCAAAACGCGGCGCGGCTCCGGCCGGGTCTGACGTGAGGCGGCCTCCCCCGAAGCCGCCTCTTTCTTTTGAGGACCGCCGATCTGGGCAGCGCCCGGGCGGCGGTCCGAATTCGGGGAACGGATCAGGCTCTCAAGGTCTTCGGACGGACATGACTCGCTACATCTTCATCACCGGTGGCGTCGTTTCCTCGCTGGGCAAAGGTCTGGCGTCGGCGGCGCTTGGGGCGCTTCTCCAGGCGCGCGGCTACAAGGTGCGGCTTCGCAAGCTGGACCCGTACCTGAACGTGGACCCCGGCACGATGAGCCCGTACCAGCACGGCGAGGTCTATGTGACCGACGACGGCGCTGAGACCGACCTCGACCTCGGCCATTACGAGCGCTTCACCGGCGTCGCCGCGCGCCGTGGCGACAACATCACCACGGGCCGCATCTATTCGAACGTGATCGCCAAGGAGCGGCGCGGCGACTATCTGGGCGCCACCGTCCAGGTGATTCCGCACGTCACCGACCAGATCAAGGACTTCATCGGCGCCGACACGACCGACGAGGACTTCATCCTCTGCGAGATCGGCGGCACGGTGGGCGACATCGAATCGACACCCTTCCTGGAGGCGATCCGCCAGTTCGGCAACGAGGTCGGTCCGGAGAACGCCCTGTTCATCCACCTGACCCTTCTGCCCTACATCCCCACGGCGGGCGAGCTGAAGACCAAGCCGACGCAGCATTCCGTGAAGGAGCTGCTGGGCATGGGCATCCAGGCCAACATCCTGCTGTGCCGCGCCGACCGTCCGATCCCGGAGAACGAGCGCCGGAAGATCGCGCTGTTCTGCAACATCCGGCCGGAGCGGGTGATCGCCGCCCTGGACGTCGATTCGATCTATCAGGTGCCGATCAGCTACCACGAGGAAGGCTTCGACACCCAGGTGCTGGCCTATTTCGGCCTGCCGACCGAGGGCAAGCCGGACCTGTCGCGCTGGACCAGCATCGTGGAGCGCGTGCGCAAGCCGCAGGGCGAGGTGACCATCGCCGTCGTCGGCAAGTACACCAGCCTGCTCGACAGCTACAAGTCGCTGGCCGAGGCGCTGACCCACGGCGGCATCGCCAACAACGTGAAGGTCAAGCTGGACTGGATCGACTCGGAGATCTTCGAGGACGACAGCGCCGTCCAGCGGCTGGAGAACGTGCACGGCATCCTGGTTCCGGGCGGCTTCGGCTCCCGCGGGACGGAGGGCAAGATCCGCGCCGCCCAGTTTGCCCGCGAGCGCAAGGTGCCGTATTTCGGCATCTGCTTCGGCATGCAGATGGCGGTGATCGAGTCGGCCCGCAACATGGCCGGGATCGTGGACGCCGGCTCGACCGAGTTGGGCAAGCCCGGCAACCCGGTGGTCGGCCTGATGACCGAGTGGATGCGCGGCAACAGCCTGGAGAAGCGCACGGAGGGCAACGACCTGGGCGGCACCATGCGGCTCGGCACCTATCCGGCGAAGCTGGTCCCCGGCAGCAAGGTGGCGGAGGTCTACGGCACCACCGACATCACCGAGCGTCACCGCCACCGCTACGAGGTCAACGTCTATTACAAGGAACGGCTGGAGAAGGTCGGCCTGCTGTTCTCCGGCCTGTCGCCGGACGGCGAGCTGCCGGAGATCGTCGAGATCCCGGACCATCCCTGGTTCATCGGCGTGCAGTTCCATCCGGAGCTGAAGTCCAAGCCCTTCGACCCGCACCCGCTCTTCACCTCCTTCATCAAGGCGGCGATCGAGCAGAGCCGGCTGGTCTGATCCGCCCGTAAGGGGGAGGGGCTTCCTCCCCCGCGCGTTCCGGTTCCAGGTTTCCGGTGGGTATAGTGAAAGCGGCGGCCGAGCCAACGGCCGCCGCTTTTGCGTTGCGGGCCAGGAAGAAACCAAGGGGTTGGAGACATCATGACCGACATCAGCATCCCCGCCGGCGACGGCGGCAGCTTCTCCGCCTATGTGGCCAAGCCGGCGGGCGGCGGACCGGCGCCGGGACTCGTCGTCATCCAGGAGATCTTCGGGGTCAACCGGGTCATGCGCGACCTGTGCGACGGCTTCGCCGCGCAAGGCTGGCTGGCCGTCTGTCCGGATCTGTTCTGGCGGCAGGAGCCGGGCGTCCAGATCACCGACAAGACGCAGGAGGAGTGGAACCGCGCCTTCGCGCTGATGAACGGGCTGGACCAGGACAAGGCGGTGGAAGACCTGAAGGCCACGCTGGCGTGGCTGCGCGGGAATCCCGATTGCACGGGCAAGGCGGGGACGGTCGGCTACTGCCTGGGCGGGCGGCTGGCCTTCATGATGGCGGCGCGCTCCGATTCCGACGCGAATGTCAGCTACTACGGCGTCGGGCTGGACGGGCTGACCGGCGAGGTGCCGAACATCGCCGGGCCGCTGCTGATGCACATCGCGGAGAAGGACCGGTTCGTCCCGAAGGAGGCGCGGGAGAAGGTGCTGGCCGCGGTGCAGGGCAACCCGAACGTCACCGCCCACGTTTATGCGGGCATGGACCACGCCTTCGCCCGCGAGGGCGGCGACCATTTTGACGCGCAGGCGGCGGACATCGCCAACGGGCGCACGGCGGCCTTCCTCAAGCAGCATCTGGGTTGACGCCATTCCGGTTGACGCCATTCCGGTTGACCGGGATCGCCAATATCTGGGAAGGAATGGGCAGCGCGAGGGGGGCTTCGGCATGCGTCCCCTCGCATTGCTTTTTGGAGAGCCTGGGATGACCACCGCCAAGACCGTCCGGATCGGCAACCTGACCATCGCCAACGACCGGCCCTTCACCCTGATCGCCGGCCCGTGCCAGATGGAAAGCCGCGACCACGCGCTGGAGACGGCGGCGGCTCTGGTCGAGATGACCGGCGCGCTGGGCATCGGGCTGATCTACAAATCCTCCTTCGACAAGGCCAACCGCACCTCCATCAGCACGGCCCGCGGGCTCGGCATGGACAAGGCGCTGCCGATCTTCGCCGAGATCAAGGAGCGGTTCGGCTGCCCGGTCATCACCGACGTGCACGAGGCCGACCAGTGCGCGGCGGTGGCGGAGGTGATGGACGTCCTCCAGATCCCGGCCTTCCTTTGCCGCCAGACCGACCTGCTGGTCGCCGCGGCGAAGACGGGCCGGGCGGTCAACGTGAAGAAGGGCCAGTTCCTCGCCCCCTGGGACATGAAGAACGTCGCGGCGAAGCTGGTGGCGTCGGGCAACGACAGGGTGCTGCTGTGCGAGCGCGGCGCCAGCTTCGGCTACAACACGCTGGTGTCGGACATGCGGTCCCTGCCGATCATGGCGGAGACGGGCTTCCCGGTGGTCTTCGACGCCACCCACTCCGTCCAGCAGCCGGGCGGGCAGGGCACCACCTCCGGCGGGCAGCGGGAGTTCGTTCCGGTGCTGGCCCGCGCCGCCATCGCCGTGGGCGTCGCCGCCGTCTTCATGGAGACCCACGAGAATCCGGACGGCGCCCCCAGCGACGGCCCCAACATGGTCCCGCTGAAGGAGATGCCGGCGCTGCTGGCGCGGCTCCAGGCTTTCGACCGTCTGGCGAAGGGCTGACGAAAGGACAGGTCCGGGAACGGGGGGCGGGTCCGGGCGTTGCCCAGGCACCGCGGGCGCCGCGCTTACGGTGGAGCGTCCGCGGATTGAGCCATGGAGCAACGCCATGAAGCTGATCCGCCTGTGCGCCATCGCCGCCCTCGGCGCCATGATCGCCGTTCCCGCCCTCGCGCAATCCAGCACCTCTTCGACCACGCCCGTTCCGCAGGCCAAGCCGGCCATGCCGCCGGGCACCAGCGGGTCCACCACGGCCCCGCCCATGGGCAGCGGGTCGTCGTCGGCGAAGGCCAAGGTCATTGACCTCAACACCGCCGGCAAGGACGAGCTTCAGACCCTGCCGGGCATCGGCGAGGCGCGGTCCGACGCCATCGTGAAGAACCGTCCCTACCGCTCGAAGGACGAACTGGTCAGCAAGAAGATCGTCCCACAAAACGTTTATGACGGGATCAAGGACCGGGTCGCCGCGGTCGGCGGTTCCAAGACCACCGCCTCGGCGGGAGCCGGCACGAAGAAGTGACATGGGGCCGGCCCCCGTCTCCTGAGAATGGTGCGGGGGCCGTTCCTACAGGCTGAAGCTGCGGTAGGTGAGGGGCACTTCCGCCGTGCCGCCGTCCGTCGCGGTGATGCCGGCGAGCAGCCCGTGATGCTCGGACAACTCGCACACGGGATCGGTGTTGTCGGCGCTTCCGGTCAGCGCCAGCGCCTGGCAGCGGCAGCCGCCCCAGTCGATCTCCCTCTGGTCGCAGCTCCGGCAGGGCTGCGGCATCCAGTCGGTGCCGCGGTAGCGCTGGAAGGCGGCGGAGTTGGCCCAGATGTCGGCCAGCGGACGCTCGGTCACCCGGTCGAAGGTCATGCCGGGAATCGTCTCGGCGGCGTGGCAGGGTAGAACCGATCCGCTGGGGGTGACGTTCAGGAACTTGCGGCCCCAGCCGCCCATGCAGGCCTTGGGGCGCTTGGCGTAGTAATCCGGCACCACGTAATCGACGACCAGCCGTCCCGTCAGCTCCGGCAGGCGGGCGCGCACCCGTTCGTCCATGCGGATCAACTGCTCGTGGGTGGGCATCAGCGCGGCGCGGTTCTTCAGCGCCCAGCCGTAATACTGGACGTTGGCGATCTCGATCCGGCCTGCCTTCAGCTCCAGCGCCATGTCGATGAAGTCGTCCACGCGGTCGATGTTGTGGCGCTGCACGATGGCGTTGACGGTCAGCGCCATGCCGGCGTCGGTCACCGCCCGCGCCACCTCCAGCTTCTTCGGCTGGCCGCCGGGAAAACCGCTGATGATCTCCGCCTTGGCGGGCACCGTGTCCTGGAAGCCGATCTGCACATGCTGGAGCCCGGCGTCGCGCAGCCGCTCCAGCCGTGCCCGGTCGAGCAGCACCGCCGAGGTGATGAGGTTGGCGTACAGCCCGGCCCCGGTGGCGTGGGCGACGAGCGCTTCCAGATCCTTGCGCGCCGTGGGCTCGCCACCGGAGAAATGCACCTGGATGATGCCGAGGTCGGCGGCCTCGTCCAGCACGCGGCGCCAGACGGCGGTGTCCAACTCCCGGCTGGCCGGGTCGAGCGCCAGCGGGTTGGAGCAGTAGGCGCAGCGCAGCGGACAGCGGTGCGTCAGCTCCGCCAGCAGGGCCAGGGGCGGTTCGATGCCGGTCGTGGCGCCACAGAAAGTCATCGGGTCAGGAACCCCTTCGCAATCATGTCCGCCAACACCTCCAACACATCCGCGGCGATCTCGTCCCGCGGCGCGTCGAACTGCGTGGCCAATGCCCCGATGGCCGCACCCACGGTCACCGGCGGCTGGGCGGTGGCGGCGCGCACCACCTCCAGGGCCACCTCGTCCAGGATCAGCACGCGCTCCGGCCCCAGAAGCTGCCAGTGGTTGCGCACCCGGTCCTGGCGGAGCATGACGCCGGGCGCCAGCCGCACCCGGTCCTCCTCGCCCAAGGCCCCCGTCATCGCGTGTAGACCGTCGGCTCCATGTCCTCCGGCACGAAGGCGCCGGGCGGGATGAGGCCGGGGGACACATAGGCGTGGTGCAGCGCGTCCAGCTGCGCCCACAGAAGCTCCGCCTTGTGGCGCAGCGCGGCGATCACCTGCTGCTGCTGCTCCGCCGTCCGGGCGTTGTCCAGCACATACTGGAGCCCGAACTCCACGTCGCGCGGCGCCTCGTCCAGACGCTTGCGGAAATAGGACAGGGTGGCGTCGTTGGCGAAGGCGTAATACGCCTCGAACCCGGCGATGCGCTCCCGGTGGATGGCCGGGGCGAACAGCTCGGTCAGGGAGGAGGCGACGGCCTCCAGCGTGGACTTGCTTGACACGAAATTGACGTAGGAATCCACGGCGTAGCGGGTCGCCGGCAGGATGCCCGTCAGGGACGTCACGTACCCGCGGTCCAGCCCCAGCCCGTCGGTCAGGCGCAGCCAGCGCTCGATCCCGCCGACCTTGCCTTCCTCGCGCCGCGCGCTCTCGCCGAAGCCGTCATGGTCCAGCACGCGCTGAATCCAGGCGCGGCGCAGCGCCGGGTCGTCCATCCGCGCCATCAGCGCCAGATCCTTCTTCGGGATGGAGACCTGATAGTAGAAGCGGTTCAGCGCCCAGGCCTGGACCTGCCCGCGCTTCAGCTTGCCGCCGTGCAGCAGTTTGTGGAAGGGGTGGAGGTCGTGGTACTGGCGCTCGCCGATGGCGCGCAGCTCGCCTTCCAATTCCTCGCGCGACAGCACTCTCGTCATAGGGTGAACTCCATCCCGTCGTGGGCGATCTCCCAGCCTTCGGCGGTGGCGGCGGCCCGTTCGGGCGAGTCGTCCAGCAGGGCCGGGTTGGTGTTGTTGATGTGGACGAAGACCTTGCGCCGCACCTCCAGCCCCGCGAAGGCGGCAATGGAGCCGTCCGGGCCGGACATCGCCATATGGCCCATGCGCTGACCGGTCTTAGTGCCGGTGCCGGCGCGGATCATCTCGTCGTCGGTCCAGGTGGTGCCGTCGAACAGCACCAGCGGCGCCCCGCGCAGCCGGCCGGCCAGCCAGCCGGGCATGGCCGAGCAGCCGGGGATGTAGAAGAACTCCCCGTCACCGTTGCGGTCGCGGACGCGCAGCGCCACCGTGTCCTCCGCCACCGATCCGAAACCGGCGGCGGACGGGTCCTCCAGATAGAGCGCGACCTTGCCGGGAACGGCGAAGGCTTCGATCTCGAAGGGCAGGGGAGTGCCGGCGGCGTCGGCGGGCACCCAGGGGCGGTCCAGGGCCATGGCGCGGCGCGGGGCCAGCTCCGGATTGACCACCCGGAACACGGAGTTCGCCTCCAGCACGCCGTGCACCCGGTCGGTGGCGTAGACCGCCAGCGGCTGGGATTCGCGCAGGGTCAGCAGGCCCGCCACATGGTCGATGTCGGCGTTGGTCAGCACCGCCGCGGCGATGGGGCTGTGGCGCAGGCCGCTTTGCGGGTGAAGCGCCGGGTTGCTGCGGATTTGCTGGCCGATGTCCGGCGAGGCGTTCAGCAGCACCCAGCGCCCGTCGCCGCCGCTGACGGCCAGCGAGGACTGGGTGCGCGGACGGGCCGCCGGGTCGCCGGAGCGGGCGCGGCGGCAGCCCGCGCAGTTGCAGTTCCATTGCGGGAAACCGCCGCCCGCCGCGGAGCCGAGGACGAGGATCGTCAGCATGGGGGCCTTTCCAGGTCAGGCGGGCCGTGTCGGGCGTCGGTCTTCACGCAATGGGTACTGGCCGGCGCTCAGAGGCGGGCGCAGGCGTAGGCGTTGATTTCGGTGCCGACGGCGATTTCGACGATCTGGGGCTTGTGCCAGGTCTTCATGGATGGGTCCTCCGCGCTTGGATTGGCCTTGGGGTGTGTCCCGGGGGTGTGTCCCGCCCGCAGCGGGCGGTCCCCGCTAGCGAACGTTAGAACGCTACGGGTACGTGACAAGACGGTCTATGCGACTTTGGAAGCAGGTGCGCTGCACAACAGGATAGGGTGTCCCGCGACCGGGTGCGCCGTTCCCGGCGATTTTGCGCCCCTGCGGCCTTGCATCCCCCCGCACGCAAGGCTATCAAGCCCGCGCGCTTCTTTTTCGCCTGGAAAGATCATCCGGTGCACGCGCGCAACGCGGAGGAAGAACCACTATGAGCGCCATTACCGAAATCCACGCCCGCGAGATCCTCGACAGCCGCGGGAACCCGACCGTCGAGGTGGACGTCCTGCTCGAGTCCGGCGCGTTTGGCCGCGCCGCCGTCCCGTCGGGCGCCTCGACCGGTGCGCACGAGGCGGTGGAGCTGCGCGACGGCGACAAGTCCCGCTACGGCGGCAAGGGCGTGCTGAAGGCCGTGGAGTCGGTCAACGGCGAGATTTATGACGCCATCGCCGGCCTGGATGCCTCCAACCAGCGCGCCCTCGACCTCGCCATGATCGAGCTGGACGGCACCCCGAACAAGAGCCGGCTCGGCGCCAACGCCATCCTCGGCGTGTCGCTGGCCGTCGCCAAGGCGGCGGCGGAAGAGGCCGCGCTGCCGCTGTTCCGCTACGTCGGCGGCGCCTTCGCCAACCTGCTGCCGGTGCCGATGATGAACATCATCAACGGCGGCGCCCATGCCGACAACCCGATCGACATCCAGGAGTTCATGATCATGCCGGTCGGCGCCCAGAGCGGCGCCGAGGCCATCCGCATGGGCTCGGAAATCTTCCAGGCGCTGAAGAAGAAGCTCAAGGACGCCGGCCACAACACCAACGTCGGCGACGAGGGCGGCTTCGCCCCGAACCTCGCCTCCACCGACGAGGCCCTGGGCTTCGTGATGAAGGCCATCGAGGCCGCCGGCTACAAGCCGGGCGACGACGTGATGCTGGCGCTCGACGCCGCCTCGACCGAGTTCTTCAAGAACGGCAAGTACGAGCTGGCCGGCGAAGGCAAGTCCCTGTCGCCGGAGCAGATGGTCTCCTACTGGGCCGATCTGGTGGGCCGCTACCCGATCATCTCGATCGAGGACGGCATGTCGGAGGACGATTGGGAGGGCTGGAAGGCCCTGACCGACGCCATCGGCAACAAGGTCCAGCTCGTCGGCGACGACCTGTTCGTGACCAACCCGGCGCGTCTGGCCGACGGCATCAAGAAGGGCGTGGGCAACTCGATCCTGGTCAAGGTCAACCAGATCGGCACGCTGTCGGAGACGCTGGAAGCCGTGGACATGGCGCACAAGGCCGGCTACACGGCGGTCCTGTCGCACCGCTCCGGCGAGACCGAGGACAGCACCATCGCCGATCTGGCGGTCGCCACCAACTGCGGCCAGATCAAGACCGGCTCGCTGTCGCGGTCCGACCGGCTGGCCAAGTACAACCAGCTCATCCGCATCGAGGAGATGCTGGGCACCGCCGCCCGCTTCGCCGGGCGCGGCATCCTGAAGGCGTAAGGCGCCTTCAGGGCACGGCTTTCGGGAAAAGGCCCCTTTCCGGGACACCGGGAAGGGGCCTTTTTTTCTGTGTTCTCTTTCGGGGCTGCGCCCGGCGCTCGGGAGATTTCCAAATCACCACCGTGCAAGGCGCGCGCGCTTCTGGTAAACAGCCGCCATAGTTTCGCCCGCTTGGGCCGGCACCCTCCTCATGACGGCATTCCCCGCCCGGACAGGACCCTCGACGCATGACCAAGACCACTTCTTTCGCCGCCCTGCTTCTCGGCGGCCTGCTGTGCAGCGGTTCCGTCCTCGCGCAGACGGCGTCGATGCAGGACCGTCTGGCCCGGCTGGAGTCGGGGGTGGAGGCTCTGGACGGGCGTGTCGAGGTGGCGCAAGCCTATCCCAGCCCTTATGCGCCCGGCCCCAACGCACGGGGACAGACAGCGGAAATCCAGCCCTCGCTGGCCGCGGATTTCGAGGTCCGTCTCCAGAAGCTGGAGCGCGCCCTGTCGGAGCTGACCGGGCGCTATGAAGAGGCGACCTATCAGATCTCGCAGATGAAGGACCGGCTGGAGCGGGTCAACAGCGACATCGACTTCCGCCTGAAGGAGCTGGAGAGCAAGGGCGGCGGGGCGGCCAGCGATCCGTTCGGCGGCCCGGCGAAGCCCAGCGCCCCCGCGGCGGCTCCCAGCGCCGCCAAGGCGCCCGAGAAGGCTCCCGAAAAGCCGGCGGAGAAGCCGGCGGAGAAGCAGGCCGCCGCCGTGGCGCCGCTGCCCGCCAACTCGACCCCCGAGAAGCAGTACGAGCACGCCTTCGAGCTGCTGCGCCAGTCCGACTACGACAAGGCGGAAAAGGCCTTCACCGACTTCCTGGCGAAGAACAAGGGCCACCAGCTCGCCGGCAACGCCCAATACTGGCTGGGCGAAACCTATTACGTCCGCAACAAGTTCCAGGACGCCGCCGTGGCCTTCGCCGAGGGCGTGCAGAAGTATCCGAAGAACAACAAGGCGGCGGACAACCTGCTGAAGCTCGGCATGTCGCTGCAGCAGTTGAACCAGAAGAAGGACGCCTGCACGGCCTTCAACCAACTCGTCTCCAAGTTCCCGGAGGCGTCGGCCAGCGTCAAGCGCCGCGCCGACACGGAGCGCCGCCGCCTGAACTGCCCGGCCTGACGGGGACGGTGAGCGATCCCATCCCAGCCGGACCGATCTCCCCGGCCCCGCTCTCCCCGGCCCCGATCTCCCCGGAAGAGTTCGCCGCCCGCCTGGACCGGCTGGGCGGTTTCGAAGCGCGGCCCCGTCTGGCCGTGGGCGTGTCCGGCGGGGCGGACAGCCTGGGGCTGGCCCTGCTCGCCCAACGCTGGGCGGCGGAGCGGGGCGGCGGGCTTCTGGCCCTGACCGTGGACCACGGCCTGCGCGCGGAATCGGCCGCGGAGGCGGCGCGGGTCGGCGGCTGGCTCCAGGCCCGCGGCATTCCCCACGCCGTGCTGCGCTGGGACGGGGACAAGCCCGCCACCGGCATCCAGGCCGCGGCCCGCGCGGCGCGCCACCGCCTGCTGGCGGAGCGCTGCCGGGACGAGGGCATCCTGCATCTGGCGCTCGCCCATCACCGCGATGATCAGGCCGAGACGGTGCTGCTGCGCTTCGCCCGCGGTTCCGGCATCGACGGGTTGGCCGGCATGGCCCCGGTGCGCGCGGCGGGGGCGGTGCGGGTGATCCGGCCCCTGCTGGATTTGCCGCACGACCGGCTGGTGGCGACCTGCCGCGCCTTCGGCCAGGAGTGGATCGAGGACCCGTCCAACCGCAACCCGCTGTTCGCCCGCGCCCGCCTGCGCGCGGCGGGAGAGGCGCTGGCCGCCGAGGGGCTGGACCCCCTGCGGCTGGCCGGCCCCGCCCGCCCGGCCGCCCGCGCCCGC
>NZ_JAUJFI010000122.1 GCF_030849505.1 Azospirillum isscasi
CGCGATGGGGAATCGAATCACGGATTGCCGGCCTTGGGAATCCCTCTCAATGAGTCAGTGGCTCCGCTCGCCGGTATGATTGCGTCGCCACCACGCAGGGTTTGTCCAACTCAAGGGCAATGCTGGTCAAGTGATCTTGGATGGATGGCAATTCTTTCCACGGAGCCGCTAAGCCCAAGTCGCCACGGCCGATCAGAAAACCATCGGCAACAGCTATGATTTCCCGCGCGTTGTGGACGGCCTTCACTGTCTCCATTTTCGCCATGACGCGAGGTTCGAGGGAGTGCCTCGATAGCTCAACTTTTGCATCACGGATGTCATCGGCACAGGTGACCATAGACAGGATCACCCAGTCAGCGGGACATCCTTGTGACGCCATCTTGACCAAGACGTCGATGTCCTCGGTCGTGACTATTCGGTAGCGGATGTCGGTGTCGGGAAACACCAGGCTGTTGCCATTTTTTACGATTCCAGCACCAGACCGACAAGCCGCAGAGAATTGGTCGCCGGAGATGTTGCTGACGGTGAATTCGACGCGGCCATCCAGCATCAGCAGCCTCTGGCCTGGCTTTATGGCCCCGATGACTTCTGTGACCGGCTCGAACTGGATTTCAGCGGTGCCAGCTCCAAATGTCAGGCTGTCGCCCGGGGAAACCTGTCGCTCAGTCCCCATTCTCGCGATCCTGGGGCGGGCAGACGGGAGGTCAGCAGCTAGCGCACACTCCTGGCCGGCGATCCGCTTGGCCTCATAAACCGCTTTTGCTGACCCGATGTGATCTCGGTTCCGATATCCCAGGGGGAGGCGTATCCAGCGGCAACCTGCATGGAGGCCTTCGGCAATGTGCTCGGCGGCTTCGAATGTCGGGCCAATCGTTGCCATGACCGAAAACGACTCCCCAGGGCAGAGGGAGGCGGGCAGGGGCGGTAGGAGGGAATGCAATTAGACCTCTCCCGTGGATACGCTGCCTGAATTGAACACTCTGATGGAGTGCGAAGACAGGGGCGTGGTGTAAACGAACTCTGCGCCGGGCTGGGCCACGTCACTGCTGACATAGCCGGCTGCTTCCAGGCGGTTGACCGTCTCCGCAATAAGGTCGCGATACTGTTCACGAGACATGTAGTCGAAAGTAATGTTGTCGCCCAGCCCGCCGTAGCAGAAGCTGGCAAAATCCTTCGGATCCTTAATGCGGATACCGTGGGCGGAGGGGTTGTTATAATACTCCGTCCCAGGGAACGGTATCAGCTGATGTATCGAGATGTCGTTAGGGCGGGTCTCAAGCATAAGGTCGATGCTCATCCGTTGCTCTTCCAGTGTTCCTGGCAGGCCGAAGATCCATCCAGTTTTGACGCGGATACCTGCACGCTTGGTGGCAGAAATGCCCTGACGGATATTGTTGACTGTGACTCTCTTCCGAGTGCGCTCCAAAATGGCTTCCGAACCACTCTCAACGCCAAAGTAGATCCGCTTGCACCCAGCTTCAGCCATTTTAGCGGTCAGCTCGTCTGTTACGGTGTCAACGCGCATCTGTCCAACCCAGTTCAGGGCAAGTCGGGCATCTTTATATGCATCACAGAACTGGAGGATATTGGAGCGTTTAACCAGGAAAATGTCGTCCGCAAAGAAAACCTCCTTACCGCTAAATCGATTCTGGATCTCCAGGAGTTCGTCGATCACCCGCTGGTAGGGCTGAACAGAAAGCCCTTTGGACAGAATCGTCCCCGAGTAATTGCAGCAGAATGTGCACTTATAGGGGCAGCCCCGCGAGGCCAACAGGGAGTGGTGTTGGTAGCGCGGCAGATTGAATAGGGAGCGATCCACCATGGGCAGGTGCTCAGGGGTGGTGGCAGCTGGCCTAGCGTTGGACTGCACTATACCGCGTTCGGGGTCGAGATAAGTTAATCCAGGGATGTGGGAGAGCGACTGGCGTTGCGCGAGCGCCTCGGCCAGGGCAACGATAACGGACTCCGCTTCACCGACAAGCACAGCGTCGGCACCGTCACGGATTAGGTCGGCGGGGAACAGCGACGCATGAACACCTCCGGCCATAATCGGTGTCCCAGGAATGCGCTCTCGCAATAACTGGATGATGCCGGGGACGTTCGGATAGTTCGGGGTTATCACAGAAAACCCCACGACGTCTGGGCCAAAAGCTTCTGCTGCTGCAACCAGTCCGACGGTGTTCGTCCCCTCGACCAGCTGATCGTGAATAGCAACTTCGTGCCCTGCCTGGGCAAGCACTGTTCCGAGGTAGCCAAGTCCCAGGGGGTATTCGCGATAGGTCTGCTTTGGGCTAAGCGACTTGGGCATCACTAAGAAAATGCGCATTTATTGCCCCTCGGCAGCCAACAAGCGTTCAGCCTCTTCAAGATCCTTAAGGTAAACGTGGGCTGAAACGATACTTCCAACCTGTCGTCCCACGGGAACATCGATAGCGTCAGCGATGCGCTTGGACATAGTTCTGACGGCATAAGAGTCCGCATAGAACTTCATGAGGATGTCCTGGCCTCTCGCAAAATAAGATGTTTCCAGCTTTCCGCCCCTAATCATAAAGTGGACAGCCAAGAGGCAGGGGACTTTCGAACCGTCGCCAGCCAATACAATCGCCGCTCGCTTCGTGGCCGGTTCAGCTCGCAGAAGTGCTATGACGTCCTCAAGGTCGTCTCTGCCGGCGGGGCCGTGTACGAGCTTGCGGTAGCTGTGCCCGAATCTATTCGGCTCATCATTGAAGAATACGGAGATCATATCTTCAATGTGACCTTGATGGGCGCGCCTCCGCAGGATTTTGTCGTGGGACTCGGTGTCTGAAATCTCAAATTGGAGATGAGTCACTTCAATTATTTCATCGTTCTGTCGAACACCTGTATCGACAACATGACGGAGCAACGACAGCCATGCGCGACCAATGCTATCGAATTCGAATACGTTTGCAGGGCATCTATCAGTCATCATTCTCAAAATTTGATTGTGCGCCTGGGCGTAGTGGAGCAGCACCAAACCTCAGTCGAGTTCGAGGTTGATTAGGCGGCCACGGTGGGCAGCTTAAGGACCGGATAATCACTTAGCGGAGCGAAAATTTCCAGTGTAATGTAGGAAACCATGCAGAACCCCTAGGGGCAAGCGGCGTTGGCGACGGCATGCACCCTGGTGTCTTTGGCGGCCATCGCTGGGTACCACACCGCAATTGGCGTAGCTGCGCACATGGCCGGCGCAGGATGTTGACGAGCGCGCCCTTGCTGATCATCACGCCGAACACCTCGGCCATCAGGCGCGCCAAGTGCTCGAAGCCGATGGCCTAGGTGACGTGCAAGTGGATGATGAGCCCACACAGACTGGGTCCGAAGGGCGAGCCGGGCTCCACAGACCGGTCGCAACCGGGGCGGTGAAGCGCCGACGGCAGCACGGGCAGACGCCAGCATGCCAGTGGACCCAAGTCAACGTCGGCTTGAGCAACGGGATATCGATATGGTCGTAGGCGTAGACGTCCAGCTGGTCGGCTGAGCTGAGAGCATGGGCGCAGCGCGGGCAGGCCGCGGCCAACGCATCGACAGTCGTGTCGGCGCCTCCGCCAAAGCCCGCGCCACGCCCGGATGCCCTTTGTGCCGTTTGCCCGAGCCCGGCGACCGGCTGGCCTTGTGCCCCTTGGACGGCGGCAGCGACGAATTGTCCGGTGTTTTTGGAGGCTGCCTGAGTTTGGTCTCCAGTTCCTCAATGCGCCGCGTTCGTCCTGTCAACGTCTTTCCACCCGGACGCTCAGCGGGCTCCCGCTCGTACTTTCCACCTGCGCCTTCCAGAGGGGGTGAGCAGCTGCGCTACCACCAGCCCTTACGATTGTTCTTAATGATCATTTTGTCGGCTGCATAAATCTTGAGCAGTAATCGGCAAGGGGATTCTGAATGCATGTTCTGCACTCCCAAAAAACCTCACAAAACACTGCTTTTATGAGGTTTGCGCTGAAAGCCGCGGTGTTCCTTGGGTTCTCTCTTGGGTTGATTGGCGCGTCTTCGGAAAACATAATGTCTTGTGCGCATTGACCACGCACAATGAGGTTATGATGAAACAGGCGCGGGTGCTGACGGACGCGGAGCAGAAGCGGTTGCTGGCCGTGGTCGCGCAGGGGCGGCACGCCGCCCGCAACCGAATGGCCGTCATGCTGTCCTATCTCGCGGGCCTGCGGGTCGGAGAGATCGCGGCCCTGAGTTGGGGGGACGTACTGGACGGCAGCGGTGCCGTGCGCGAACAGGTCCGCCTCAGCGCGGAGATCACGAAGGGCGGTCATGCCCGCGTAGTGTTCGTCAACAACCGGCTGCGGAAGGAGATCGAACGCTACCGCAGCGGCCTAGGCGACGCGGCGAAGCCGGAACGCCCACTGCTGCTGACGCAGAAGCGGACGGCCTTCAGTGCCAACACGCTGTGCCAGTTGATGGGGCAGTTGTACGAGCAAGCGGGGCTGGATGGGGCGACCTCCCACAGCGGGCGGCGTTGGTTCATCACCCGGCTCGCCCACAGCGGCATCAGCCCCAAGGTCATCATGACCCTGGCCGGTCACAAGCACCTGACCACCACCCAGCGTTACATCGAGGTCAATGACGAACTGATGCGGGCGGCGGTCGATATCTTGTAACGAATGGCTTTCCAAGCCGATGCGGGGTTGCAGTTGCCCCCTTTACACAGGGCACTCCAGAGACTTCGCCGTTTCGGCGTAGACCAAGTCGGTGCTGATGTGGAGGGGGAGAAGCGCCTGAAACGGGTTGCCGTCGAAATCATGGCGAAGCAACAGCGCCGCGTGGGAAACGCCCTCCGCCGAATCGACCAACCAGCCTTGCAGGTCCACGCCGTAGGGGATCACGGCCTCGCACAACCGATTGAAATCCCGCAGGCCAAGATAACGGTCCTTGGGAAGCTGGGGATCATCGGCCATTGAGAAGAGATCAAAGGCCACACCCAGCACGCCCAGGGGAGCACCCCGGATGATACCAGACTGCCATTCCAACCCCATCGTCAGGCGCGGACGCCCCTTGCCCGGTCCCTTGGAGGCCGCTGGACCGTTTGATGGCTTCAGCAACCCGGCCTTCAGGGTTTGGTAGGCATCGACGAAATCGACCATCGACTGGTAACGCAGCGCAAAGGGACGGGCCCGCTGCGCCGGTGGACTGCCAACATAGAGCGATGTGCGTCCGTCCAACGCCAGCGGAGCCAACGACACCTCGTCGGTGTTGGCGGCGCTGCTGGTCAGCCGACAGTTGGATGTTCCCGTCGTCGGAGGAAGCAGCGACCATTCGCCGTCCATCCGGAACTGTTCACGGAAGCGAGCTGCGTCCGGTTCCAACAGCGCGTAAAGCGTACCCGGCGTCAGATGCGGAAGCGGGGCGGTAAGAACAAGCTCCGCCCATGGCCCGACATAGTCGCTGGTCGCAGTGAACACACGGCAGTCGGTTGTGCTGTTCGCGATCACAATCCGCCGTTTCCCCGCCACCTTGCCCGGCGGCACGATCCCGTCGAGCAGGTCGACCGCGCGGAACAGGGCGAACAGCGAGCGGTCCATGAGAACGGCGATTTCCGCCTCCACATCCTCCGCGAAGCGCAGAAGCGTGTCTTCGATCCGCTGCTGGTCCTGCTCGACAAACTCGACGATTTGTGCCTGGGTGCCGCCATCGACCCGCACCAGCGCGACGACATAGCCATCCTGAAGGTTGAGCGGGGCCGTCAGCGCGAACGGCGCGGACACGCTGTGACGGCTCAACCGTTCGCGGGCCCGATCCAGGCGATGGCTGCGCATGGCCTCCTTGAGGTCACGCTTTGACGGCTCCGTGAAATGCTTGACCGCCGCGAGGTAAGCCCCTTCAAGCTTGCCGTCGAAGCCATTGAGCCACGTTGAAAACGATGCGCCCTTTTCCAAGACATCGTGGGCGAAATGGAGAACCCGGCTGTATTGGGAGCGCGAGGCCTCTCCCGCCTTGGGAAACGCGATTTTCACAAGCGCGTGATAGGGATTTTCCTGCGCGACCTTGCCCCACCGGACATCCCGGCTTTCAACAAACCCTTTGAGCACCGGCTCTTTGCGATTGTCGGCGCCAACGGTGCGGGTGCGCTGGCTCTCGCCAAACGTGAACAGGGCATCCAAGGCGAGATACAGCTGAGAGCGGGCCGTTTCGGCGGTCGCTTCATACAGGGCGACGGATGTTTCGACGGCTTGGTAAGCCGCCTCCGTCTCCGCCATCACCGCCTTCTTCTTGCTTCCCGACGCGGCTTTCCCTGCCATGGCCTGCCCCCACGGTTCCAATTTCCGTGATTTTTTTAGGGCCTAAAGGTTTCCAATGGGCTAACATCAAAGAGGCCACGATTCACCGAGCCGCCTTGATGTTCACGGACTATTCCAGCCTCCTCGCTGATCGAGCGCTCTATCTTCCCGCCATCAGCGACACCTACGCGGTGTTCGCGCACAGCGGTCAATTCAAGCGCATCACCGCGTTCACCGCGCAGGATCTCAATTTTCTCGATCCTTCGAATCGGCTGTTCTTCTATCCGTGGGCGCTGTTCAGCGCCGGACAAGCAGCCAAAAACAAGTCGGGCGCAAGCCGATCAACAATGGTCAGCGAACGCGACCGGAACCGCACCACCGTTGTCGGCGATAGCGGTGGTTTCCAGATCCTCACCGATAAGATCACCTTCGACGGTGCGGTGACAGCGCGTCGCATGATGCGTTGGTTGGAAGCGAACACCGACTATTCGATGGTCCTGGATTTTCCCACCGGCGGTATCGCCTCCGGTGTCATGGCCAAGCACGCCACTCGGCTGGAGGCGGAGGGGCATGACCTCGCGGCGATGTGTCGGGCCAACGGGCAATCACGCGGTTTCAACGCATGCCTGCGGCAAACCCTCATCAACAACGACCAGTTCGTTGCGGAACGTTCACCCGGAGCGACCAAATTCCTGAACGTGCTCCAGGGGAGGAACGACGCCGAAAGTCGCGTGTGGTTCGACGCCGTCAAGCACTACCCCTTTGAGGGTTGGGCGTTTGCCGGAGCGCATTGCCGCAACCTCAGCCTGATGCTGCGGCGGCTCATCGACATGCGGAACGAAGGGCTGCTCCAGCGCTGCTCCTGGCTGCATGTGCTCGGCCTGTCCACCTTGGAGTTCGCGTGCCTGTTCACCACGCTTCAGCAGGCCATCCGTGAACATGTGAACCCGACCTTTCAGATCAGCTACGACAGCGCCAGCCCGTTCAAGAGCGCGGCATATTTCAATGCCTATCAAGGCTGCACGCTGAGCAAGAACGGGTGGGGCGTGCCGACGATCAACATTGGTGGGGAGGAGAACATCGGCAGCGAGGTGACGCTGTTCGACTTCCTGGCCGAAAAATTCATCGCGGAACGCTGGAAGAAGCAAGGGCCGGGCGACGAACAGAGAATCGGCACGGCGATTTCACGGCATTTGCGGATGGGCGACATCTGCGTTGAAACCGACAACGGCGCGGCGTGGGCCGATGAAAGCGCGCATCTGGTGATGAACCACAACGTCCAGGCCCTCATCGAAGCGATCCGCGCCGCCCATGTTTGCTATTTCGAGCAAGATCAAGACAGGGTTCCGGTTCGGCTCCGGGCCATCCAAAAGATGATCCAGTTGGTGTTCAAGGAACCCAATCCCGATCAATTGATCGAGGAATACCGCCCTTGGCTGGACAACTACGAGCAAGCCGTGGTGGTTGGGCCGGGCTATGAGACCTTCGACGATCAAGCGGTCTGACCCGGCCACCGCCTCCCATCGGAAGCGGTGGCGATAGTATGAGCGCCGTCACAAGCGTTCGCGCGGGGCGAACAGGCGGTCGTAGAAGTTGGTGGCGGTGAAGAACTCGGCCTGCAATCTGGCCGTAGCGGTTGCCAGCACCGTTTCGCTGGTCGGGTTCGACAGCACGTTGCCCAGGCGCTCGATCACCTGCGCCCGATGCGTGCGGTAAGCCTGCCCGCTTTCGGTCCAGGCGCTGGGGTAGAGAAGAGACGACGGATACATCTCCGTGTAGGAAAGCCGATCCGGGGCGACCGGAACCGCACCGCAGAGCAAGCCTTCATAGAGGCTGATCCCCAGCGTTTCTTGCAGATTGGCCGAAAACACCACCCGGCTTTCCGCAAGAAGCTGGTGATACTCCCGCTTCGACAGGGCGCTTTCCTGGCACACGCGGAATTCATGGTTCGGAAACGCCGTGGCGAGATCTCGGAAAATCTCAACCTGCTTTTCGGGCGCGAGCCGGTGCGGAAACAGCACGAGGTCGCGCTTCCCAACGCCGCGATGCGCTGCCAAGGTCTCGCTCAAATACTCCATCGGCCAGCCGGTGCGCAGGATGCGGCGGTCGTCCGCAACCCCGAGCACTCGCTTGAAAAGGTCGATGTGGAACTGCGTGGCGAAGCAATTCACGTCAATCGCATGGAACAGCGCGCGCTCGAAGCTGTGGCTCCACCGCTTGTCCGCCACGTCACGACCAAGGAAGTCCCACGGATCATAGGAACCGGCGTGCCACAGCGCGTGGATTTCCACGGGCACTTTGAGCAAATCCGCCATGTAGCGGATTTGGATGATGCCGGGGTGCCAGGCATCGGTGATGACGAAGCGGTCTCCGGCTTTGACTTCGCCGCATTCAAAGGCGCGGGCAACCGTGATGATCTGGCTGCTCTTGAACCGGTTGGTGGCGGCGAAGTTCAGGAAGGCTCCCGGCGTCGTCACCTGTTCGGCGGCATCACCGCTCACGACGCGAACCCGAACATCACCATACCCTCGATCAAGGGCCGCGCGTTCGAGCTGTCCCGGCAGATGGTCACGCCATTGCCGCGTATACCTCTGCTCGTGCGCTTCGATTTCAAGGAGCCAGATATTCATTATTTGGAACTCATGCCAGGGCAAATTCTGGACGGCGACGTTCACGATGGCGCAGGAAGGCCCAAAAGAGGATGGCCCCGAGCATCTTAGCGATCACGACCAACGCCATGCCCATCCAATTAAAGATGCCGACCATGTGCAGAAAGACGAGCGTGTCAATGGGCACGCTGAATGCTGAGGACAGGAGGATGCGCTGCGATAGAGGCCGCTTGGAGACCGTGTAGACCAGCCAGTCAATGGTCTCCGAGATCAGGAAAGCGGTCATGCTGGCGATGGCCACCTCAGGGGCGGACATGAAGTAGCTGATGATTCCGGCCACCAGCATCGCGGCAAGAACGAAGTGGCCAACTTCCCGTTGGCAGAAATCCCGGAACACGAACACGACCCCAGCGATGAGCATCACGGGCGGAAACATTGCGCCCAGCACCGGCACAAGCGGCACGGCCACGAACAACCAGTTGATCCCGATGATGGAGGCTATGTAGATGAGTGTGGCGGAACCTACCGGCATCGTGCCTCGCTAGAGCTTCGTAAGGTGGAGACGATGCGCAAGATATAACCATGGGGTTGAGCAAGAAAGGGGTTATGCTGAGGGTTAGGAATCTCCTGTATCGGCTTTGGAGATGTCTAATGTGCCTACCAGGGTTTGATTAAGTGAACGGATATAAAGCTAAAGCATCGCGCACCGTCGGCATGGACCGTCAACGGAGACTGATCGAAGCCCAAGAGCGCCACGCCCAATACGACCGCTACAATCAGGACTACGACAAAGCCCCCCTGTGCGCGGGCGCGGTCGGCTGGTCCGGGCTGTATCAGCGTGCCAACCCGATCATGACCTCGACGACGCGACTGGACATGACCGCCGTCTGGTCACTGTGGACCACTCCACTACCGGAGTCCAAGTGGGCGGAGACCCTCAAGATGCTGGCGCTGAGCGTTGAAGTCGCTCGACCGCAGTTCCGGGACTGCGTCTTGGTCACGGATCGCCGGGGACGTCATCTGCTGGTCGATCAGCTTGGGCTTGAATTCGACGCGATCCTTGTGGACCTTGACGGTGAACTGGCCGACCTGTCGCCGCATTGGTGGGCGGCGGGCAAGCTTGCGGCCTATCGGATAATGGCGGAGCGTGGCCGTCCCTTCATCCACATCGACAATGATCTATTCTGGTGGACAGTCCCACCGGGCATTGAGAGCAAGGCCGTTATCGCGCAAAATTTCGAATACACCGACCAGCACAGCGCCCCGGAAAACAACGCCTACGACCTCGACCGCTTCACTACCTTTGCATCACGGCACTGCATTGATCTTCCTCCCGCCTGGAGATGGGCGGAGCAGGAGTTTGGTATGCACCGGCGTGCCGTCAACTGCGGGGTTTTCGGCGGCAACGATAGCGCGTTTATCAAGAATTACGCTACTCAGGCGCTCAGCTTAATCACCCGCACCCCGTTCCGATCCTTCTACGACGAAGCTGCACCGCGCCGTGGCGACGCCTGCGTGTTCGAGCAATGGTTCCTCGACGCGCTCGCTTGCTTCCACGGCATTGACGTGTTCGTCGTCTATGACAGCCTGGAAGCGGCGCACGACGTCACGGTGACGGATATGACGCATCTGCTGGGGCCGAACAGTAAGACCGCCCCGGAGAATGTTCGGGCTGTTGATGCCATCTTGGCACGGGATTATCCGGCGATTTGGGGGCGCCCATGTCGACTGAAAGGAAAATGAGACGCCGTGTGGTAAAGTGTTTTGATGGATGTGCTGGGCATACGCTGCCGGAATTTGATTCGAGAATCCACGCTCTGTACTTCAGGGCTACATATGAGGCTTGTCGGACGCCTGCCGGTGCGGCATCCGCAGGGTCCGGATATTCAGGCAGGCATCCAACAACCCTTAACAGGAGCCGCCCTTTGGATATGGCAACTCCTGCCCCACAGCGGGCGATCCGAAAAGACATTCCCGACCGCGACGTAAACAACCAGACGGACCTATCCATTTGGACAAAAAAGTTGTAACCCTTCCGCAAGAGGATAATCGTAAGCGCTTCAGCCGAAGAATCGTTGAATGGCAGATCATAATGCTTTTACCGGTCAGCTCCGTTTGAGCCAGAAAAATCGCTCATAGGCCACGGATTTCCACATGATGTGCTGCCCTGCAATCTGCGCCCAGCCATCGCCGGCGACGTCGTGCACAACCGGCGAGTGGACCGCTCGCTAGATAGCGGTCTGAAAGGCTTTAAGTGCCGGATTGGCTGAAGAATCATCTAACGCTATATAGCGTGAGCACGGCGGTTCTGGTACCCGGCAACACGATTGATCAGTGAGAATTCTGAATGGATAAGGGCTGTCAAGTTCGAGACCAGTTCATCGAACGCCAATGCAGGCTTTCCCACCGTTTCGTGCACATCGCGGCGCCCAGTCTCGGAGCCGACAGAGAACACTAGTACTCGCACGGTCGCAACTGCACGCAAAGGCATGCGCTGGAGGCGTGGGTCCAATTGGAAAAGGAGATTGGGACTGATGCACTTCTACTTCAACAAGCTGGGCTTGCTTGATCAGGTCGATCTGGAGCTTGCTGACCTCACGCTGATCTGTGGAGAAAACAATACCGGCAAAACCTATGCCACCTATGCGATTTATGGTTTTATGCGCAGTTGGCGACAGATCCTCCGTGTGGTTCTCGAAGACGAAATCGACGATTTACTCAAAGACGCCAACCAGTACCGCATCGACATAGTGCAGATGTTTGACGGAAAGGTGGATAGCTACCTGCAGCGCATGGGTGAGCTTTACATCATGGGCCTTCCACGTGCGTTTGCCACTGAAAACAATGTGTTTGAGAACACGGTTTGTGTGCCACGCACCTGCCGAGCGACCGACATTACAGCGCAATCCTACCAGCGCACGGTGCAAGCCGGTGCCAGTGGAAAAGTGCTGGCCACACTCAAGAAGGATGCGGGGAGCAATTTACTCGATGTGCTGGTAGCGGATACGGACGTGCTACAGCGCCCGTTCGGCAACCTAACCGCGTTCATTGCCGATGCCATTGCCGACATTGTGTTCGCACAGCACCTTCCACGCATGCACATCGCTAGTGCCGAACGAACTGGGGCGGCCATCTTCCGCAAGGAACTGGACATGGCCCGTACGCGCATGCTCAAGGCCATCAACCAGATCGACTCTAAGGAGCTTAAGCGGAATCCGTTCAAAATTCTGCAGGAAATCGATACCGGTTACGCTTGGCCGGTGGAAGACAACGTTGATTTTGTGCGACAACTCGAAGACATCGATAAGCTTACCGGCGAATTGGCCGCCGATCATCCCGAACTGGTGGAAGTGTTCGATGCTATTATTGGCGGCAGCTATAAGGTCGTGAAGCAGCAGCTGGTGTTTCAGGCAAAAGGGACAGGCAAGCAACGATTTACTATGAACGAGGCCTCAAGTGGAATTCGGGCCTTGCTGGATGTAGGATTCTACCTACGCTGTAAGGCGCGTGCAGGCGATCTGTTCATTATTGATGAACCTGAATTGAATCTGCATCCCAAGAACCAGCGCGCCTTTGCTCGCTTGGTGGCGCGGATGGTGAATGCGGGCATCAAGGTGTTCATCACCACCCACAGCGATTATTTGGTCAAGGAACTCAACACCTTGATTATGCTGAACCAGGGTACTGAGCATACCCGCTCGGTGCAGCAGGAGTATGGCTATGATGACGCCGAACTGCTCGACCCGGCCAGGGTACGGCTCTACATGACGTGTGTAACCACAAAGCCTGCGACGGGTATAGGCCGACGCAGCAAGATCAGAACGCTGAAGCTGGCCAAGATTTACTGTGATCGGGGCATTGAGGTAGAAACCTTCGATGACACGATTGAGACCATGAACACCATCCAGGGCAAAATCCTGTATGGGGGCGAGTTCTAATGACCCTAAGTGCGGAATCTGAAAAACTGCTGGGATCGCTGTCGTGCTGCAGCTACCGCGGAGACCAGCATACCCATATACTGGTCGAGGAGAACGACCCTCTCGCTAAACTCAAAAAAGTTACCCTCAATGCTCCGAAGGGTAATTGGTTCAGCATCAACCCCGATAAAGGGCGCCGCAAAGAGGCCTTGATGTCGCCTCTGTTGGCGGTCGGTCAAGCGCATGATCATCACAGAGCCTGCGACTGCGTAGTGCTTATTTGGCGCGATGGGAAACTCGTGGCGCTCTACATCGATCTGAAATCCGGCAATCCTGTGGGTTACTCCGGGCAATTTAAGAGCACCCGGCAGTTCGTGCGCTACGCCTTAGGTTTGTTGGAGGAGTTTTACGGTTTTCAGCTCGCGTTGGCCGAAGAGCGTTACGTCGTCCTCTATGGCGGAAAGCGAGCACTGATCAACAAAACGCCTACTGTGCCCAAGCGGGAGGGGATTGGGAAGACAGAGCCAAACAAGCCTTACAAGCGGGAAGTGCCTAACCCTTGCCAACTTTATCTCAAAGAGTTATTGGCGTAACCCACTATCAAGAAGGGTGAGTGTTTTTTTAAGGTTTAGGGCGCGGATCGGAACCGGTCTGGGGTCAGGGCGGATCAACAGCCTCAGCGCGCCAGACCGAAGTATTGCTGAATGTCAGGCATGCCTGTTCATCGCTCCAGACCTGCTCTTCCGATCCTGGCCCATAGCTGACGTAGCTCAGATCCCGTCCGAGAAGAAGTTGAATCGGATGAATCGGTTGTGATTCAAAGGAGCCTCCATGAAGGGGGCGAGGATGTGGACACCGGAGCAACGAGACCGACACGATCGCAGCGGGCTGCGCTACCCGAGTGATTTGAGCGATGAGGAGTGGCGGCTCATCGAACCGCTGATCCCGCCGGCGCGGCGGGGTGGCCGGCACCGCAGCGTCGATCTTCGGGCGGTGCTGAACGGCGTGTTGTACGTGCTGGAGACGGGCTGCCAATAGCGTCACCTGCCCAAGGACCTGCCGCCCCGGAGCACGGTGCATGGCTATTTACACCTGTGGGCCTGGGACGGCACGCTGGAGCGCATCCATCACGACCTCTACCAGCGGGTTCGCGAGCGGGAAGGCCGCCAGGCCAGTCCGACCGCCGCCGTGGTGGACAGCCAAAGCGTCCGCGCGGCGGAAAAGGGGGGCCTGCGGCGGACCCGGTCGGCTACGACGCGGGCAAGAAGATCAAGGGCGTCAAGTACCACATCCTCGTCGACACGCTCGGCCTGCTCCTGAACGTCGCCGTTCACCGCGCCGACATCCAGGACCGCGACGGCACCGCCCTGGTCCTGGACAAGGCAACCCGCGCGCTGTTCCCCTTCATCCAGGTGGTCTTCGCCGACGGCGGCTACCAGGGGGAGGTCGCGGCCACCAAGGTGGCCGACGCCGGCGACTGGCGGTTGGAGATCGTCAAGCGCTCCGATCAGGCCAAGGGCTTTGTCGTGCTCCCGAAGCGGTGGCTGGTCGAGCGAACACTGTCATGGCTCACCCGATGCCGCCGTTTGGTACGCCATTACGAACTCTACCTCCGAACCTCCGTCGCTTTCATCCGCATCGCCATGATCCGCCTGATGCTCCGCCGCCTCTCTCGGAAATAATCTTTCAGGACAGACTCTAATGTCAAAAGCTGCGCCCATACACTTCGCGCGCAAAACTGAGTATCAATGAGCTACGGCTGTAAAATCCGCACAGCCGTAGCGTTTCGCCAGATGGGCTACCAGCGTAGCAACTCCCTCCACAACGCGGCCAGCGCGCTTCCTACGCGCGCCAGGAGCCTGTCGAGCGGCACGATAGGCCCCTCCCATCAGATTGATGCGGACAACTTCCATTCGGGCCGCAGGTGGTCCTTCATCAACTCCAGCTTCACGTCAGCGTAGAAGCGGTGGATCATGTCGCTGCTCGTGCCGGTGTTGCGGGCCAGGATGAAGATGTCCACCCCGGCGATGAGCTGCTGGCTGATGTAGAAGTGCCGGAACGAATAGGACGTGCGGCGGACACCACGATGGTCGGTCAGCAGGTCGCATGCCTTCAGCAGTTCGGCAAGGCTCTTCTTCACGCTGTCGAGCCGATTCCCGGCCGTCGTGGCGAAGACCGGGTCAGCGTCGAGCGGATCGCGCTTCATGGCTCGAACCCAGAGCATCCACAAGGTGTCGAACCATGGCAGGGCGGCTTCCTGGGGAACGAAGGTGCGAGCCTTGCCCTTGCCACGGACCCGAAGGCGAATGTCGCGGTCACGTAGAGGCTTGTTGCGCCCCTCCCGGTAACCCAGCACATCCCCCCAGTTCAGCCCCTTCAATTCCGTCGGCCGGCAGCCCGTGAATGCGGCGATCATCATGTAGGCATGCAGGATAGCCCGATCCCTCCGAACGTGCTCATTGAGCTTCGGATCGCTCATACGGGCCATCGAGATTTCGACCAGCCGGCCGAACTCGTCGGCGCTGAAGCTGGGGCGAGGCACGTCGGGTGCCTTCACCACCTCGACCTCGGGAATGGCCGCCTGCTTGATGTAGCCTTGCTTTGCAGCGAATCGGAGAAGCATGCGGAGGAGCACCGCTTCGTTTCGCTGGCGGGATAGAGTAGGGGGACCGCGCTTGGTGATGGGGCGGCGGATTTGCCGGCCAGCGCGCTCGTAGGTGATGAACGCGATGTCGCGGCCCGGTCCCTTGGTCCAGTAGTCCTTGCGCCATTCCGTGTAGGCGTCGATGTCGCGGTCGGTGATGCTGTCCATCGCCCAGTCGCCGAAATAGCCCACCATGTAGCGCCGGATGATGCCGGGGAATTTCTCCCCCTGTTCCTTCTTACGCTCGCCGCGCTCAACCTCACGCTCGACCTTGGCGATGAACTCCTCGGCCACGTCGGCAAAGGTCTTCACCCTGGCGGTCAGGCCGTTCTCGGTGCGGTAGAGCGCCTCGTAGTAGGCCTTGCGTGCCCGCTGGTTCGCCTCGGCCTCGTCCGTGGTATCGAGGGACTTCCTGATCTGCCCCTGGCCCCTGATGCTGAACCGCACCCACCATTTGCTGCTCCCCGCGCGGCGGAAGAGCTGGAACGGCTCCGACATGCCCCCTCCTGGCGACCGTAACTTCTTGGGTTGCATTGTAGTGTCGCCGTCGCCACTGGTGGAGGCATTCTAGCACAGCGCCTAGCACAGCAGGCTAGGTCACGTGTGTTCAGGAGCGCGCAGATCGTCAAGGGCGCCCATATCGTCGCCCACCTTGGTTCACACTGCTGGGTCGGCTGTGCTGGAATTGTGCTAGCACAGCGGAAAAGGGCGTTTAAGAGATGAGGAAAATCAACAGCTTAGCTGGCGAGGAAAATTGTCCTCTGCGACTGTGCTAGGTCTGTGTTAGGTAAGTTGGGTTTACCTATCGCACCACTAACCCCTTGTTCAAAAAGGGGAAAATGGTGCCCAGGGACGGAGTCGAACCGCCGACACGGGGATTTTCAGTCCCCTGCTCTACCAACTGAGCTACCTGGGCACCGGGGCCGCGGTGGAGACCGCGGCGCGTCGAGGCGCGCTTTGTAGGCAAATTCGCCGGGCCTGTCCAGCCCTAAAATGCAGAATTTTGCCGTCCCCTCACTCCCGCTCGTCCGCCTCCCCGGCGTCCGGGCGGTCGGGGCTTTCGATGCGGTAGACGCCGCCCAGCCAGCGCGACAAATCCACGTCGGCGCAGCGCTTGGAACAGAAGGGCTTCGTCTCCGCCTCCGCCGGACGCCCGCAGATCGGGCAGGCTTTGTCGGCGGGTTTCCGGTTGTCGTTCATCGCTCACTCCTCCGCCGCGGCGGCACGGCCGGAGCCCAACAGATCCATCAGGGCCGTGCCGCGCCGGGCGCGGGTCATCTCCACCAGACCCAGCTTGGACAGGCCATAGACCTGGGTCTGGGCCGGGTCGTCCTCCACCGCGCGGGACAGGGCGGCCAGCAGCCGCTCGGCGTCGCCGCGGTTGCGCATGTTCACGAAATCCACGACGACGATCCCCCCGGCGTTGCGCAAGCGCAGTTGCCGGGCGATCTCCGCCGCCGCTTCCAGATTGACGTCCAGCGGGTTGCCGCGTTCCCCCGCGTTGACGTCCACGACCGTCATGGCCTCGGTCCGTTCGATCACCAGAGACCCGCCGCCGGACAGCGGCACCCGCGTCCCCAGCAGCGTTTCGATTTCAGCGTCGAGGTCGCGCAGGTCGAACAGCCGCTGCCGTCCATCCGGCGGCGCGGCGAGAAGTCGGGCGTCGAACGGCTCGACCCGTTCCTCCAGATCCGGCGCGCGGTCGGCGCACCAGGCGGCAAGGGCGCGGGCCAGCGCCGCATCATCGACGATGATCCGCGACGGGCTGGCCGCCCCATGCTCGATCAGCGCGCGGCGCGGCGGTCATCCCCTCTGGCAGGGCGTCGGGGTAGAGGTCGGCGAACTGTTGGCCGACGCCGTCGAGGCTCCACA
>NZ_JAUJFI010000123.1 GCF_030849505.1 Azospirillum isscasi
CGGGGATGGCGCTGGCCGCCGCGGCGGCGGTGGCCGCCGACCCGCTGCTGTTCGTTCTGGCCCGCGGGCTGAGCGGGGCCGGCGGCATGGCCGGGCTGATCGCCGCGAACGCCCTGATCGGGCGGCTGCGCGGTGTTTCCGACAGCTCCGCCCTGCAGTCCGGCCTCTTCGCCGGCATGTATGCCGGGGTCAATTGCGGCGCGGTGTCGGGCGCCCTGCTCTCCACCACCTACGGGCCGGTGACGGTGTTCGCCGCGGGCGCCCTGATCCCGGCCGCCGGGCTGCTCTACACCGCCTTCTTCATCCCCCGCCTGCCGGAGGCCACCCCGCCGGATGCGCACTGCGCGCCCGCGGCGGCTCCCCCGCCGGGCGCCGCAACGGACCGCCCGCGGCGGCGGCGGATCAAGGTGCCGCTGTTTCTGGCGCTGGTCTCCCTGCCCACCGCGGTGGCGGCGATGTTCCTGCCCTTCTATCTGCCGCTGTTCATCGCGGATCTCGGCTTGTCCTCGGCGACGGTGGGGCGCGCCTACCTGCTGCACGGCCTGTGCGTGATCCT
This sequence comes from Azospirillum isscasi, assembly GCF_030849505.1. Taxonomy (GTDB): domain Bacteria; phylum Pseudomonadota; class Alphaproteobacteria; order Azospirillales; family Azospirillaceae; genus Azospirillum; species Azospirillum isscasi. Next base: position 557 of record NZ_JAUJFI010000123.1, read on the forward strand.
GGCCGGGCCGCTGCTGACCCGGATGGCGGCGCGGCGCCTGCCGATCCCCGGCGTGACCCTGCTGTCCGCGGCGATGATCGCCGGGGCGCTGGCCCTGTTCGGCCTTCAGGCGTCGCTGTGGACCGCCTTCGGCGCGGTGTTCCTGATCGGGCTGGCGGAAAGCTTCGGCCTGTCCGCCCAGATCCGCCATGTCGAGCTTCTGGCGGCGCGGGAGGCACGGCGGCGCGATTCCGTTCTGGTCCTGCACGTCAACACCCGCAAGCTGGGGCAGGCCGCCGGGCCGCCGCTGTTCGGCACGCTGGCCGCCGCCATCCCGCTGGGCGCCGGGCCGGAGGGGGTGGGGGTGATCGGGGCGCTGCTTGGCGGCAGCCTGCTCGCCTTCGCCCTGCTGACGTGGCGGCGGACCGTCCCGTCCCACCTGCGGACGGAGGACGGACGATGACCGGCCTGCGCTTCGCCCGCCTGAACCCGGATGCGCTGGACGCCGTCCTGGCCTTGCAGCGGGACGCCTGCGGCCCGCTGATGCACCCGCTCGGCGAGGCCGAGCTGTCGGACATGCTGGCCGGACCGGCGGTGGGGCGCGGCGTCGTGCTGGGCGCTCTGGCCGGCGAAGGAACCGGCGGGCTGGCCGCCTTCCTCGCCGTCCAGTTTCCGGGCCGCGCCGCCCACAATCTGGGCCGCGACTACGGCCTGCCGGACGGGGATCTGGAGCGGGCGCTGCACTTCACCGGCGTCCTGGTGCACCCCGACCGGCGCGGGCAGGGCCTGCACCGGCGCCTGATCGAGACCGCCGCCCGCAGCGTCCTGCCGCCGGACCGGCACCGCTACTGGTTCGCCACCGTCCGGCCCGAGAACACGGCCAGCGTGCGCGGGATGCTGTCGGTCGGCATGCGAGTCTTCGCGCGCAAGCCCAAGCACGACGGGCACGACCGCCTCCTGTTCGTCCGCGACCTGTCTGCCCCGGCCGGCGGCTGACGCCTTCCTCATCACCGTCCTTTGGCTCTCCGGAGACCGCCCGATGTCCCACCACCCTTCCCGGCCCCCGTACCGGATACGCCTGCGCGTGGGAATCGCGCTGGCCTTTCTGCTGACGACGGTCCCGCTGATCGCGGTGATGCTCAGCTACCTCCACCACGAGAATTCCCGCTCCGCGCTGGAGGTGGCGTCCCAATCCATCGAGCGCACCACCCAGACGGTCACCAACGACCTGAACGGGCTGGTCAGCCCGGTGGCCCGCGTGGCCGAGGCGATGGCGGGATTCGGGCGGATCGACCGCAACGGGCTGCGCCGCATCGAATCGCTGCGCTACTTCTCCGACGCGCTGGCCACCCTGCCGCAGCTCGCCTCCCTCTATGTCGGCTTCGCCGGGGACGGGGCCTTTTTCCAGATGGTGCGGCTGGCCTCCGATGGGGCGAACTTCGGCCCCGCCGTCCCGCCGCCCGGCAGCGCGTTCGCCCTGCGCATGCAGGACGCCAGTTCGGGCCGGTTCGCCGACTCCTACTTCTACCTGCGCTCCTGGGGGCAGGTCAGCGGCGTGGAGCGGGCCGATGCGACGGAGGACCCCCGCGCCGCCCCATGGTACGAGGCGGCGCACAAGGGCAGCGCCGCGGTGATGTCCGACGCCTTCGTCCTGCCGGCGACCCGGCGCCCGGTGGTCACCGTCTCCTACCGGATGGCCACCGACGACGGCGTGCCCATCGGCACCATCGGGGCCGACGTCTCGCTGGACACGCTGGCCGCCCGGCTGGACGCCCTGCGCATCGGGCCGTCCGGGGCCGTCTTCGTGATCGACGGGGACGGGCGGGTGATCTGCCACAACCGGTCCGACCTGCTGGTGGACGAGGGCGGGACGAAAACCGCGCTCCACCGCGCGGAATCCTTCCCCGACCCGGTGCTGGCCGGCGCGGTGGAGCGCCGCAGGGCCGGGGCCGGCGACCGCTTCATCGCCCCGCTGGGGCCGCAGGGGCAGGACTACATCGTGGAGTTCGCGACCCTGACCCAGGGCATCGGCTCCGGCTGGACGGTGGGCGTGGCGGTGGAGGTGGACGAGTTCGTCGGCTCCATCCGCCGCGCCACCTACCGCATCGTCCTGATCGGCGGCGGGTTGCTGGCGGTTTCGGTGCTGCTTCTGCTGTGGCTGTCGCACCGGCTGACGCGCCCGATGCAGGCCATCGTGTCGGAAACCAACCGCATCCGCCATTTCGACCTGAACGGCCGCTTCGCCGTCCGCACCCGCGTGCAGGAGGTGGCGGAGCTGGCCGGCGCCGTGGAGGCCATGAAGGGCGGCCTGCGCCGCTTCGGCGCCTATGTGCCGAAGGCGCTGGTGCGCGACATCATCGTGACCGGCGACGGCGGGGAGCTGGGTGGGGAGACGCGCCCCCTCAGCATCCTGTTCAGCGACATCGCGGGCTTCACCGCGACCAGCGAGGCCATGCCGCCGCAGCAGGTCCTGGACCGGCTGACCACCTATTTCGAGCGGATGACCGCCTGCATCCACGGCCATGGCGGCACGGTGGACAAGTTCATCGGCGACGCCATCATGGCCTTCTGGAACGCCCCACGCCCCGACCCGGACTATGCGGAGCGCGCCTGCCTCGCCGCGCTGGGCTGCCTGTCGGTCAACCGCGCCATCAACGACGCCTGCCTCGCCGCCGGCACGCCCCCCATGCCGACCCGCTTCGGCCTGCATCTGGGCGAGGTGGTGGTGGGCAACGTCGGCTCCTCCGACCGCATGCAGTACACCGCGCTCGGCTCCCACGTGAATCTCGCCTCGCGCATCGAGGGGCTGAACAAGGTCTATGGGACCAGCATCCTGGTGACGGGGGCGGTGGAGCGCGCGGTGCGCGGGCGCTTCCTGTTCCGGCCCGTCGATCTGGCCGTGCCGTCGGGCCTGTCGGCGCCGATCGAGCTGTTCGAGCTGGTCGGCTCGCTCGACCCCCATTCGGCCTTCGCCCGCCCGCCGGAGACGCACGACCTGTGCCGCCAGTGGCACGTCGCGGTCTCGCTTTACCGCAGCCGGCGCTGGTCCGCCGCTCTGGAGCTTCTGCAGCCCCTGGCCAGCGAGCCGGAGGTGGCGGCGCTGGCCCGGCTCTACATCGCGCGCTGCGAACGGCTGATCGCCGACCCGCCCGGCGACGCCTGGGACCCTGCCGAGCATTTCAAGACCAAATAGCCAGAAGAGGACGCGATGAAGAGCAGATGGACGGCGCGCCTGTTGGCCGCCTGCACGGGATTGGCGCTGGCGCTCGCCGCCGCCGGGGTGTCCGCGGAGACGGTCATCAAGCTGGCCCACCCCAACCGCAACGACGCCTTCGACAACACCGCCGGGGCCATGGCGATCGTCTTCAAGAACCATGTGGAGGTGGCGACGCAGAAGCGCGTGCGCGTCGAGATCTTCCCCGAAGGGCAGATGGGCCGCGACGGCGACGCGGTGAAGCTGGTCCGCCAGGGGACCATCCAGTCCGCCATCTCCTCGGTCGGCGGGGTGGCGCCGCTCTATCCGATGCTGGCGGTCATCGACCTGCCCTTCGCCTATTCCTCCGTCGCCAACGCCTACGACGTGTTCGACGGCCCCTTCGGCCACCGGCTGGCCGAGGAGATCCGGCGCAGGACCGGCCTTGCCGTGCTGGGCTTCGGCGATCCGGGCGGGCTGTTCACCATCACCAACTCCAAGCGCCCGATCCGCATGCCCGAGGACGTGAAGGGCCTGAAGATCCGCACCATGGATCTGGAGACGCACCGGACCATGATCGGCAGCCTGGGCGGCACGCCGGTCAACGTCGCCTGGTCGGAACTCTACAACGCCCTGGGCACCGGTGCCGTGGACGGCCAGATGAACCCCGTGCCGATCGTCCGCTTCGCCAACTTCGACGAGGTGCAGCGCCACCTGACGCTGAGCAACCACCTGTTCCTCCCCTATGTCTGGGTGATGAACGCCAAGTTCCTGGACGATCTCGCCCCCGGGGACCGCGCGGCCGTGATGAACGGCGCACGGCTCGGCGTGGTCGCCAGCCGCGGTCTCAGCCGCCTGATCGAATCCTCCGACCGCGGTCTTCCCCCGCTGGCCCAGCGCATGCAGGTCCACACGCTGACCCCGCGCGAGGCGGAGGCGTTCCGCAAGGTGACCCAGCCCGCGGTGCGGGAGGCCATCGAGCGGCGGTTCGGAGCGGAGGGGGTGGAGATGCTGGCCGCCTTCGAACGCGCGATCCGTGAGGAGCGGACGCCGTAAGGGACGCATCCCGGTGTTCAGGTCACCGCATCCGCCGGACCGCTCCCCCCGCCAGGGCCCGCAACTGGCCGGTGCGGCAGCGGTCCGCCGCGTCTCCCGCCCCGTCTCCCGACGCCGCGATCACCGACAGGCGCCGCGCCAGCGCCCGTTCGGGCGCGCAGACCTCCTCGCACAGCGCCCGCATCTCCGCGATGGAGGGGCGCCATTTGCGCGTCCGGCGCCAGCTCCGTGCCGCCGCATCGACCGCCCAGGCCGGAAATTCCCCGAGATCCTCCGCCCAGTCGAGCGCGACCAGATGCTCCACCTCCGGCGCGGTTCCCTTGGCCGGATAGTGGCTGAGCAGTGCCAGGACGCGGGCCAGCAGATGCTCCGGCGAGGCCGGGGCCAGGACGGAGCCGGTCAGCTCGCCGAGCGCGCGCCGCGCCATCAGGGCGTGCTGGCCGGTCACCCCGTCGGGCGGGGTCCAGTCCTCCGTCACGCCGTCGAAGCCGCCGTCACCGAAGCGTGGCCGGCGCTCCACCCGTCCGGCGGCGAGGATGTCCCGCAGCGGCGCCGGCAAGGCCGCTGCCAGCGCCAGCCAACGCTCAGCGGCGGGAGCGGCGGGATCGAAGGCCGGCGGCGGGCGGGACGGCAAAGGCGTGAGGACCGATGAATTGGGGGTCCCATGCGGGGTGGGCCGCGGCTGTGCGGTCATGGCGTTTCCTCACCTCCAGGTTTGTGGGCCGTTTTGTGGAACAGGGCCGCCGTTGCGGGCGGCGCTGAGCTTCGCCGCGGCGGCCATCCAGGCGCCGAGCTTCCGTTCGGGAGCGGACGCGGCGGGGACGGATCTTGCGGTGGCGGAAGACGCTGCGGTGCGGAGCATCGGCGCCTTCCCGGCGGCGGCATCCTGCGCCAACCAGGCTTTCCAGGCCGCCCCGACATCGCGGTAGCGGTAGCCGTGCGCCCGGCAGCGCAGCCGGAAACCCTCGGCGTGGCGGTCCAGATCGACCCCGGCGAAGCGGATCTCGGCCCAGGCGCGGTCCGCCGCATCCGGCATCCAACCGTCCGGCACATCCTGCGCCGGTCCGCGCGAAGCGTGCGAGTCCGGAGTCTGTTCGGATTCCGGCTGTTCCTGTCGCACCGGCGCACAAGGGGAGTCGGCGGGAGCGACATCCTTGGCGGCCGGCGGCACAGGGGGCATCCTGGTCCGGCCTTCCTCCGCGCCGGCCGCCGGAATCGGCCCTTCGCCGGGGACCAGCCGCAGCCGGTACAGGCAGGACAGGCGGCCGCCCGAGGCGGAGCGGCGGGCTTCCATCCCGATCACCCCGGCTTCGGCGAGCTGGCCGAGGATGCGGTTCACCGTGCTGCGGCTGCGCTTCAGCGCGGTGGCGAGGGTCGCCTGCGACGGCCAGCACTCGCCGCGGGCGTTGGCGTAGGTCGCCAGCGCCGCCAGCACGGCCAGACCGTCGGCGTCGATGTCGGGATGGCCGAGCCACCAGGCGGGGATGCGGCCCCACCGCCCGGTGTCGGCGGGTGGGCTCTCGCCTCTCGGGTCGTCCGGTGGGCTGTCGTCGCAGGGTGTCATGACGGGGTCTCCGCAAGGCTGTGGGGACCGGCTCCGCGGGGAAAGCGGGCCGGTGGCTTTGCGGATGAGGATTCCCGGGGCCGTGCTGCTCTTCAAACCGCGGGCAATCGCTCCATAGCCGGGCATGGAGCGTTAGCCCGCGCCGTTGAAGTCCCTGCCCGCGGTCCTGGAGCCCTTGCCCGCCACCATGGAGCGACAGCCCGCGTTTCACCGCCGAATCGGAATCCTGGAGCAGGAACCCGCGCCCATGGAGCGTTAGCCCGCGCCTTCGGACTCTCTGGGGATGGAGCCTCGGGCCGCGGCTGGGACGCACGACCTTGGAGCAACAGCCCGCGCTTCGGCGGGGATGCACCCTTCCCCATGGAGCGATAGCCCGCGGGTATGGAGCGATTGCCCGCGCCTTGCTTTTCCCGTCCGCCCCGCGTGGCGGTCCGGCGGCGTGCAGGGGATGGAGCTTTTGCTCGCGCCTGCCCCGCCGGACCCTTGGAGTTCCGACTCGCGGCGGGACAGGACGCTTATGGAGCGACAGCCCGCGCCTTCGCCGCCAAAGCCGCCGGGCGATTCGCACCGGGCGGCGGGGGCGCCGGGACTTTCGAAGGCGGGACATTCGAAGAAATGCAGGGGTGCGCCGGCAAAGCGCGGGCTATCGCTCCATACCCGCGGGCTGTTGCTCCATAGGCGCGGGCAAAGGCTCCATCCCGAAGGAGGTCGCCCGTCACGAAGCGGTTGTCAGCGCGCGCATCCCGCCGCATGGTCATAGCCGGGCAAGGAGGGATTGGATGAGCAAGATCGCGACACCCAGCGCGCTGCAACTCGTGCTGTTCGAACTGGAGGACCGCTCCCAGTCGCACCTGATCGCGCTGTACGATCTCGCCCCGCGCTACGTCTTCGCCTCGCGCGACGGCGGGCGGTCCGCGGAAACCGCGCCCGCGAAGGGCAATTTCGTCGCGTCCATCAAGCGCGAGTTCACCTACCGCGGCAGCACCTTCCACCTGACCATCCAGCCCGCCCGTCTGACCAAGATGGTCAACCGGGACGACGGGGCCACCCAGGCCGACGGCCCGACCGAGATCGAATACGAGGTCTTCCCCGCCGAGCGCGAGCAGGTGGTGGAGCATGTGGTGCGCCGCCTCGCCATGGACCGCTCGCGCCTGTCGCTGGGCGGGGAGAACCGCGACAAGGTGCAGATGCGCTTCACCCTTTACGAAATCCAGCGGGAGCTGAAGGCGGTCGGCCACACCCTGTCGATCCGCGACATCCGCGAATCGCTGACCATCCTGGCGCGCTCGCGGATCATCATCGGCAAGCCGGCGGAGGGGGTGAAGAAGGGCCGCGGGGCCAACCTTCTGGAATCCACGGCCTTTCCGGTGCTGGCCATCCGCTCCCGCCCCGACCTGATCGGCGACGAGGGGGGCGACGAGGAGACCCATCTCCAATTCAACCCGCTGGTCTCCTCCGCCATCCGGAACCTGGAGTTCAAGCCGGTCAGCTATCAATGGCTGATGCGGCTGAAGAGCCCGGTCTCGCGCTGGCTCTACAACCGTCTGAGCGCCGAGTACGACTATTCGGGGGCGGAGGCGCCGGGCGATCTGGGCGCCAAGGCGATGACCCTGTCCGCGGACGAGATCATCAAGAACAGCGGCATGAATGTGTGGAGCCGCCGGCGCGACACGCTGCGCGCGGTGACCGCCGCCGTGGACGCGCTGGTGGAGGAAGGCATCCTGACCAGCGCGGAAAAGCTCTACGACAAGGTGGGCGCCCGCATCGAGGCGATCACTTACGTGATGCTGCCCAGCGCCAAGTTCCTGGCCCAGGTGCGCAAGGCGCAGGCGGTGGAGAGCGCCAACGTCGCGGCCATGCGGGCGATCACGGGCGACGCCCGCCGCCCCAGCGATTTCGTGCCGGTCACCCCCGCCGCAACGGTGGAGACCCGCGCCCGCCGCGCCAAGCACCTGACCCAGGAACCGCCGCTTCTGCCGATGGCCGAGGCCGGCTGACCGGCCCGCCGGGACCGTATCAGCTCCGTTCCGCGGCGGCGTTCAGCGAGTCGCGCAGGCGCAGGAGCGCCTCGCGCAGCCCCGCGAGGTCGGGCAGCGGGCAATTTGCGGCGGCGGCGATGTGATCCGGCAGCCCCGTCGCCCGTTCCCGCAGGGCTGTGCCCTGCGGCGTCAGGTGAATGCGCACCAGCCGTTCGTCCGCCGGGTCCCGCGCGCGGGTGACCAGCCCCTGCCCTTCCAGCCGCTTCAGCAGCGGGGTCAGCGTGCCGCTGTCGAGCAGCAGACGTTCCCCCAGCGCCTTCATGGTCTGGCCGTCCCGTTCCCACAGCAGCAGCATGACCAGATACTGCGGGTAGGTCAGCTCCAGCGCGTCCAGAAGCGGGCGGTAGACCCGCGTCATGGCGAGATTCGCCGAATAGAGGGCGAAGCAGGCCTGATTGGCCAGATGAAGCGGGTCGTCTTCGTTGGTGCTCATCGTTCAGGGATTCCCAGCCGGGGAAGCGTCGCGGGCGTGTTGCACGCGACCCCATAGCGCATGGGGGTATGGCGCGCAACACGCCCAGGAGCACGGAACCCTGTCGCGCCCCGGTTACGCGATGGCGGTGCTCACCGCGATGTTGCCCTTGGTGGCGTGGCTGTAGGGGCAGACCTTGTGCGCGCGGGCCACCAGATCCTCCGCCGCCGCCTTGTCCAGGCCGGGCAGCGACACGGTGAGGTCCACCGCGATGCCGAAGCCCTCGCCGTCGTCGCGCGGGCCGATGCCGACCTGGGCGGTGACCGTCACGTCCGCCGGAACGGCGATCTTGTCGCGGTTGCCCACGAACTTCATGGCGCCGAGGAAGCAGGCCGAATAGCCGGCGGCGAAAAGCTGCTCGGGGTTGGTGGCGCCGCCCTTGCCGCCCAGCTCCTTCGGGGCGGCCAGCGCCACCGACAGCAGGCCGTCGTCGGTCTCCGCCTTGCCGTCACGCCCGCCGGTGGCCGTCGCCTTGGTCGAATAGAGGATCTTCATCGCGTGCACTCCTTGGAACAGATGGATCGTTCGGGATCGGGGAAGCGGGTTGCCGCTTGTTGTCGAGGTGGACTGTCGCGCAAAATTGGATTGTGCGCAATATGATTGATCATGCGTTATTGAATTGCACGCAATGCGTCGGCGGAATGGCGCCGGGCACGCGCTTCGCAAGGGAATTCGCAAGGGGAACGGATCAGGGGACGCGCCGATAGGACCCGATGAAGCTGCCGTTGTGGCCGCACCAATAGCCGCTGGCGGCGCGGTTGGGCTCCAAGTCGGGGATGGTGATCCCCCCGCCCTCCCCCGCCTCCAGGATCAGACCGCCGCCGCCGGCATCGGGGGTGGCGTCGGGGGTGCCAACGGCCAGTCGGCCGGCGCCGTCCAGCCGTCCGACGCCGGAGAAGTCGCACACCCAGCGGCCCGCCGTGGGCTCGGCGCCGCTGACGCTGACGGCGACCGTTCCGTCGCGCAGGGCAACGGCGGCGATGTCCATGAATCCCTCATGGTCGAAGCGGCCCACATAGCGCCCCGCGGGTGACGGTGCCGCGGGATCGGTCCGGAAGGACAGGACCGCGACACGGCCCTCATACGCGCGGCGCAGGCAGGACGGGTCGGCCCCGCAGGAGTCGCGCTCGCGCAGCCACGCCCGCTGGTCGGTCTTCACGGCGGCCCCGGCGGCGCCCTCCTCCGGGCTGGCGCCCGACAGGCGGTCCAGGGCGGCGCGGTAGGACGCGGACAGCCGATCGTCCAGCGCGGAAAGCGCCGGATCGGCGCAGATCGCCTTCTCCGTGGGCGTGTTGGCCTTCGAGCAGGGAAAGCCCGCGGCCGTGGCGGCGGACGGCAGGGCCAGAAGGCCAAGGGCGAGCAGCGCTGGGCGGAGCATGCGGTTCCCCATTCGACGGTCGGGCTTCGACTGTGCCGTGGTGGAGGAAGCGGGTCAACCCGCCCTCCGGGGATCATCCGGGCTGGTGTGTTTCCGGTCCCTCCGGCAGGCAGGGCATCCAGGTCTCGCAGCGCTGCGGAAGTCCCCGCCGTCACAGCGCTGCGACAATCTCTTTTAACAGCGCTGCGATGACTTGTGCGCTTGAGCAATGATGCTCCATTTTATTCATGATTGTGCGCTGCATCATAGTAATGGAAGCCATGCGTTATCGGCGCGTCGTCTTTTCGGAGGGCGATGCCATTCTATCCAGGCAGGCAGCACCGCTCCTCCACCGGCATCGCGCAGGCCCCGTCCAGGGCCGGCTGCCGACCCCGGCGCCCGAGTGGCCAAGCCCGAGACATTCCCATCGAACCGCCCCATCGAACCGCGGCCCCGTCGATTTCCGACTTTCGGCGCCGCCACGAGGACAGCCATGAACGCCAAGACCTTCGCGACCCCCCTGTCGTCCACTGAACTGCGCGCCATCCGCCTTCAGGCGGAAGCCATGCGGGCGGCCTACCTGCGCGGCCTGTTCCGCCGCTTGGGCGCGGCCTTCAGCCGTCCGGCGACTCCGGCCAACGGCGGGCTGACCGCCGCCCGCTGAGGCCACCCCTCCCCGACGGTCTCCACCTGCACGCGGCCGGACGGTCCGGTTGCGGCTTTTCCGCCCACCTGGACCCATTTTGGCAAGATTCGTTAAGATTCTGCCGTGTATCATTTTCTAATGATGCTTTAGGTGGTGGTCTGGAGCGGGTGGAAAAATGCAGGTTGTAATCGTCGACGACGATCCCAGCACGCTGTTCATCACCAGCGCGGTCATCCGGCGCATCGACGACGCGGAGCCCATCGGGATGGGCAGCCCGCTGGAGGCCCTGGACTGGCTGGCCTGCAACACGCCCGACCTGATCATGATCGACCACGTCATGCCGGATCTCGATGGCATGGCGATGCTGGAGCGCATCCGCGCCCAGCGGCATCTCGCCGATGTTCCGGTGGTGATGATCACCGCCGACACGTCGGTGAAGCTGCGGGTGGCCGCGCTTGAAAGCGGCTGCACCGATTTCCTGACCAAGCCCATCGTGGTGCCGGAGCTGCTGGCCCGTGCGCAGAACCTGCTGCGCCTGCGGCTGGGCCAGCGGATGATGCGCGACCAGGCCGCCGTGCTGCGCATCCGGGTGGAGGAGGCGACCGCCCAGCTCCGCCAGCAGGCGCAGGAACTGGTGGCCCGCCTCGCCCGCGCTGCGGAGTACCGCGACCCGGAAACCGGCCTGCACATCGAGCGGATGGCGAACTACTCGCGCGTCATCGCCGAAAGCCTGGGGCTCGACCCCGAGGATTGCGCCCGGCTGGCCGAAGCCGCGCCGATGCACGACATCGGCAAGATCGGCATTCCCGACGCCATCCTGCTGAAGCCCGGGCGGCTGACCGACTGCGAAATGCAGGCGATGAAGCAGCACCCCGTCATCGGCCACGCGGTGCTTCAGGGAAGCGAACATCCCCTGATCTCCCAGGCCGCGGAGATCGCCCTCGGCCATCACGAGAAGTATGACGGCACCGGCTATCCCAGAGGGCTGCGGGGCGAGGAGATACCGCTGTCCTGCCGCATCGTCGCCATCGCGGACGTCTTCGACGCGCTGACCACCACCCGGCCCTACAAGCATCCCTGGCCGCTCGAAACCGCCAAGGCCTACATCGTCAAGCACAGCGGCACCCATTTCGACCCGGCCTGCGTCGATGCCTTCCTGCGGGCGTGGGATGCGGTGCTCGCCGTCCACCACGCCCACCCCGACCCCGATTTTGCCGGGGCGGACAGCCCCGTGCACCGGTAGACGGAGAATTCCCATGCCGGACGAGTCCGCTTCGCTTCCGCCATCGCCGCAGCCGTCAACCCCGCCGCCCGCCGCCGCGGCATTTCCCGACCACGGCCACCGCGCCTACGCGCTCCGGTCCAGGGCGCTGGTGTCCGGGGTGTGGGTGGTCGCGCTGCTGCTGACCGCGGCGGCCTGGACCGCGGCCATCTATCTGGCCGAGCGCGACGAGAGCGACGCGCTCCAGCGGGCCGAGCGCGACACCGGCAATCTGGCGCACATCATCGCCGAGCAGACCACGCGCGCCATCGCCGGGACCGACCGCATCCTGTCCTACATCGGCTACGACCTGTACCGGCTGGGCAGCCAGAGCCCGTTGCTGCACGACGTGATGCGGAACGCGACCCTGGATTCGGATCTGCTGCTCCAGCTCGCCTACGCCGACGGGAAGGGCGACCTGATCCAGACCAGCGTGGACAACGCCCCGGCCAAGGTGAACCTCGCGGACCGCGAGCATTTCCGCGTGCACAAGGAGGGCACGGTCCAGGGCCTGTTCATCAGCCGGCCCGTCTTCGGGCGGGCGTCGGGCAAATGGTCGATCCAGCTCAGCCGCAAGGTCACCGCCGCCGACGGCGGGTTCGGCGGGATGATCGTCGCCTCGCTGGACCCCTTCTATTTCGGGCGGACCTTCGACAATCTGGACGTGGGCGACGACGGGGTCGTCGCCATCGTCGGGCGCGACGGCATTCTGCGCGCGCGCAGCGTCATGGACGACCGCATCATCGGGCTGGACCTCGGCAATTCTCCGATCCTGCAGGAGGCCCGGGAGAAAGCGGAAGGCTTCGTGCGCTCGGTCAGCCCGGTCGACGGGGTGGTCCGCCTGACCAGCTTCCGCAACCTTCAGAATTACCCCCTGACCGTCACCGCGGGCTTCGGCGAGGCGGAATTCATGGCGGAGACCTGGGCGCGGCAGCAGGCCTACATGATCGGCGCGGGCATGACGACGGCTCTGCTGTTTGTGCTGGCGATGCTGGTGACGTGGCAGAGCCGCGCGCAGGGGCGCGCCCACGCCGAACTGGACGAGACCGCCCGGCACCTGAGCGTCAGCAAGATGAAGCTGCGCGACATCGCGGAAACGGCGTCCGACTGGTTCTGGGAGATGGACGCCGACCTGTGCTTCTCCGGCATTTCCGGGGCCTTCGCCGGGTCGATCCGCGATCCGGAGCTGTACCGGGGCCGCCGCTGCGAGGACATCGCCCTGCGCGAAGCGGGCGATGCGGAGCATTGGGAGGAGCACCGCCGCGGTCTTGAGGACCGCCAGCCCTTCCGCGGCTTCGAATTCGCGGTGCGGGAACCGGGCGGCGGCACCCGCATCTGGTCGCTGAGCGGAAAGCCCGTCTTCGACGAGGACGGCGCCTTTGCCGGCTACCGCGGCTCGGGCGCCGACGTGACGGAGCGGCGGCAGGCGGAACGGTCGCTGGCCGACAGCGAGCGGCGCTACCGCGCCATGTTCGCCGCGGTCGGCCAGCCCATCGTCGTCACCGACCAGGAAGCCGTCATCACCGGCTTCAACCCGGCGGCGGAGGCCCTGTTCGGTTTCCGCGAGGCGGAGACGATCGGGCGGAACATCGCCGCCCTGATGCCGGAAGGGCTCGTCGGGACTCACGACCGCCTGTTCCGGGACTACCTCTCCAGCGGCCGGGAGCGGCCGGGCAGCATGATCCGCGAGGTGTCCGTCCGGCGCGCCGACGGCTCGCTGCTGCCCACCGAGATCGCCCTGTCGAGCTGGCGCGCCGGCGGGCGGGAGCATTTCATCGGCGTCTTCCACGACCTGTCCAAAGCCAAGCAGATCGAGGCCGACCTGCGCCGCGCCCGCGACAGCGCCGAACACGCCAACCGGATGAAGAGCGAATTCCTGGCGACCATCAGCCATGAAATCCGCACGCCGATGAACGGCGTGCTGGGCACGCTGACCCTGCTGGACGGCGAAGGGCTGAAGCCGGAGGAGCGTCGCCTGGCCGGCGTCGCCCGCCAATCGGCGGAAAGCCTGCTGCGGCTGCTCGACGACATCCTGGACTTCTCCAAGCTGGAAGCCGGGCGGATCGCCATCGAGGAAGAGACCTGCGCCCCTGCCGATCTTGCGGATGCGGTGATGGCGGTGTTCCAGCCCTCGGCCATGGACAAGGGGCTGTCCCTGTCCTGCCGCATGATGCCCGACGTTCCGGACGCGGCGGTCACCGACCCGGCCCGGCTGCGGCAGGTCCTGTTCAACCTCGTCGGCAACGCGGTGAAGTTCACCAGCGCCGGCCATGTGGCCGTCCGCGCCCGCCGTGGCGCCGACCTGCCGGACGGGCGTTTCCTGCTGGAATTCGAGGTGGAGGACACCGGCATCGGCATCGCCGCCGAGTCCGTCCCCTCCCTGTTCGACCGTTTCACCCAGGCCGACAGCTCCATCACCCGCCGTTACGGGGGCACCGGGCTGGGGCTGGCGATCTGCAAGGAGCTGTGCGGGTTGCTCGGCGGCACCATCTCCGTCGTCAGCGCGCCGGGCAAGGGCAGCCTGTTCCGGTTCTCGGTCGCCTGCGCGCCGGGCGATCCGGCGGCCCTGCGCGTCGCGGCGGCGGACACGCCCCCCGCCGATCCCTTGCCGTCCTTGCGGGTGCTGGCGGTGGACGACAACGCGGTGAACCGGGACATCGTGCGCGGCCTGCTGGAGCGCGGCGGGCACCGCGTGACCGACGCGGTGGATGGGGACGAGGCGGTGCGGACCGTCGAGCGGTCGGAGACGCCTTTCGACGTGGTCCTGATGGACATCCAGATGCCGGGCATGGACGGGCTGACCGCCACGCGCCTGATCCGCGCGCTGCCGCCGCCGCGCAACCGGGTTCCGGTGATCGCGCTGACCGCCCATGCCTCGGGCAGTTCGCTTCCCGAATGCATGGCGTCGGGCATGAACGGGTTCGTGCCGAAGCCGCTGCGCCCGTCCGCCCTCGACGCGGCCATCCGCGCGGTCCTCAGCAGGCCGGCGGCCGAGGCGGCTCCGGCGGCGGTTCCGGTGGTGACGCAAGCCGCTCCGGCGGCGGATCTGCTCGACCAGGAACAGGTGGACAGCGTGGCAGAGGCGCTGGGGCCGGAATGCTGGCGCGAGACTTTGGAGGGCTTCTCCCGCACCGCGTGGGAGCAGGTGACGCGGATCGGCAGCGCCCTGGCCGCCGGGGAGGAGTACCGCCGCGCCGCCCACACGCTCAAGGGGCTGTCCTGGAACGTCGGGGCGAAGCGGCTGGGCGATCTCGCCATGGCGCTGGAAAAGGCCGCGCCCGACGAGGCCCTGGCCCTGGCCGGCAGCCTGGAGGGCGTGCTGAAGGACAGCGTGCAGGCGCTTTCCGAGCCGGTTTGAGGTCTCCGTTGGGGCGCTGTCCCCGTTCCCGCCGCTTGGAGATGTGGCGGCGGTGAGCGGCGTCGGCTTCGAACGGCATTGGGCCGGTCAAAAGGTGGCGAGGGCGGCAGCGCCTCTTCTGCGGTGCCGCCCTGCCACCCGCAACTGACGCTTCGCCGCAACAACGTATGGGTTGGAGATTTTGGCCTAGCTTTCCAAAAAGCTGTTCATTATCTTTCCAGGTTAAACAGATCATCCGAATAGGAATATTCCGAAAAATGCCGACAAGCATTAGCGACAACAGTGATTATCGTAGCTTTTGTCAGCATGCAGCGGAAGATGCTTTTCAATTCAGCAGGTTCAGGCACAGCCATTTCTGCATTGACATCGTTGATACATTGAGCGCGGAGCACGGCGCCAGTTATATGAACCTTGCATTAAAAAATGATCCTCAAATTTATGAACATTTGGACGAGCTTCGGCGCAACGACGAGGTTGGATCACCTCTCATCTGCAATTACAGCGGTATTGGGAAGTTCTGTCCCACCACTCTCCGTTACATAATGGTTGCCACGGCCCTAAAACGCTTGTTTGGGACGTTGAATGGAATGCATGTCGTTGAAGTGGGGGGAGGGTATGGCGGACAATGCCGCATAATTAATGCGCTCTTCAAAATTGAATCATATACGATAATAGATTTGCCAGAAGCGCTTAAACTGACCGAAAGGTATCTTTCTCATTTTAATCTGAAAAATACTTCATACGTGCAGCCGCAGGATGTGCAGGAGAAAGAATACGATCTGTTCATCAGCAATTATGCATACAGTGAGCTCAGCAAAGATACACAGGATGATTATTTCGATAAGGTTCTGTCTCGCTCGTATCATGGGTACATGATCTACAATCAGGCATCATTTTCAGAAACAGCGCCAAATTTTCAATATACTGCAGAAGAAATAGCAAGTCGAATTCCTTATTGCCGAATGATATCGGGAGAATCAGGGTTGGCGCATACTGATATAGAACGGAAACATAAACTTCTGTATTGGTAGTATCGGGTTCTGCATCCAAAGGCCGTGTTGCGCGGCATTGCGGGGGCGCGGCAACCCGACCGTCCGGTCCGGCAACGGACCTATTCCGACCTGGCGATCCTCACGGCGTTGATGCTGCGCGTGGTGGACCGCCTGGCCCCGCAGCAAACCGTGAGGTTACCCGCCTCCCTCGTCCGGCTGAAATCCGGACCCTGTCCGCGATGTGCGTTTTCGCACAGGCACGGACGGGCCGCGACGGCACTCTCCAGCCGCGCCGCGAAGCGGTGGCCTGACCGTTCCATCCTGTCAGGCCGTCCGCCCGCGCCCCGTTCCTTGCGGCATGGAGTGTTCCGACGATGGCTCTGCTCGATGATCTTGTGGTGCAGACCGCCCTGTTCCCGCTTGTGGCCGGCGTCGCCGCCGTCGGTGTGGCCCGCGCCGCGGGCGGTCGGTCGCGGGGTCCCCGGATGGCGGCGGCGGGCGTTGCCGCCGCCTTCCTGGCGGCCTATGCGCTGATCGTCGGCCTGCCGGCCCTGCCGCCGCCCTCCAGCATGGGCCGCCTGTTCTGGAGCGCCGTGGCCGGGCTGCTGATCGGCATCGGCGCCGATCTGGCCGGTCTGGACCGCCGCCGCGGCACGCTGCTGCTCGGCGCCTGGGTGACCGCGTCCCTGCTGTGGATCGCCCTGCCGGTGCTGCCGGGCAGCCTGGACACCGTCACCGCCGCGGTGCTGCTGCTGGCCGGCGGATGGATTGCGCTGTCCCGCACCGCCGCGGAGGGCGAGGGGG
>NZ_JAUJFI010000124.1 GCF_030849505.1 Azospirillum isscasi
GCGCCGACCCCGGCCTGTGCTCCGAGATCGAGGGGGAGGTGACGAACATTTTCACCGCCTGCTCGTTCCAGGACCTGCCCGGCCAGCCCGGCGTTCAGCACCGCCACCAGGGCGGCGATGCCGATGCCCAGGCACAGGCCGGGCCGCAGGCGCCGGTTCAGCGGGCTCCAGCGCCCCGCCACCAGCACCAGGAACAGCCCGCCGCCCACCGCGGCCAGCAGGCTTCCGTAATGGAGCGCCCGCACCGCCGCAGCGGCCAGCAGCGTGGCCGGCGGCGTGGCGCCGTCCGCCTGCGCCGGTCGTTCCGGCTCCGCACCGATCCCGAACAGGATGGACCCGGCGACCGGATGGCCGTCGCCCGAACTGACGCGGTAGCTGAGGACGTGCGTTCCCTGCGCCAACCCGCCGGGCAGGGCGACGCGCAGCGCCCCGTCCCCGGCGGAGGGTGGGGCGGGCAGGGGAAGCTCCACCCCGCCGGGGCCGATCAGCGTCACCGCGACCGGGCGCACCGGTTCGTTGAAGCGGAGCACGGCCTCCGCGGGTGGGCGGTCCAGCCGCGCCCCGTCCTCCGGGGCGCTGTCCACCAGCACGGCATGCGCCAGGGCCGGCGCGGCGAGGAGCATCAGCATCAGGGCGGCGATCCACCCCACGACCAGCCGGCGCATGCGCGGCCCCTTTCCCTTACGGCTTCGCGGTCAGGGTGACGCCGGGGGCCGGCTCCTTGTAGTCATGGTCGGTCTTGCCCGGTTCCGGGATCTCGATCCAGCGGTGTGCGCCCGTCTCGCATTCCTGCACCACGGGGAAATAGACCACGGTGCCCGGAGCGGCGTCGGGCAGGCGGGCGCGGAACACGAACTCGTCGTAATGGGCGTCGGGCAGGGAGCCGCCGGTCCAGGCGATCTCGGTGACGCCCTTGGTCAGCGATTCGCCGTAGTAGTCGTAGGCTTTCGCGTAATCGCCTTCCTTGGTCGTCAGCGTCCAGCCGGGCTTGGGCATCGGCTTCACGGCGATGACGCCCTCGGGGATGCGGACGCGCAGGGCGATGGTCGGGGAGGTGCCGCAGCCGTGGCCGACGCGCAGCACGGCCTTGTAGGTGCTGGCGGCGGGGGCCTGCTTGGCCTCCAGCGTGGTGTGGGCGAGGGCGGCGCCAACGGGAAGAAGGGCGGGCAGGCCGACGAGGACGGCGGCCAGCAGGGCGCCGCGGCTTTCGCGGATCATGGGAAATCTCCGGTGTGTGCGCACAGGTGCCGGCTTCTGCGGTTCGGCCTGTTCCGGACCGGTCGCCACCTTCTTCAGTCGTCATTCCCATGGAAGCGCAGAGGCTTCGGAAAGCGGGCCCCCACCCCGGCCCTCCCCCGCTGCGCAGGGGAGGGTCAGGGAGGGGGCACCGTCAGCGACGGCGGGATAACAAGGAAAGAAGGGCGTGTCGGAAACGGGGCGTTCAGCGTTGCGTCCGCGCACCTGCGGATGTGTGTGTCTGTGGAAAAGTCGGCTCAGACACTCACCGGAGGTGCCCGGGCGGAGAAGGCGCGTGGCGTGCGCCCGGCCCCGGCCTCGTCGTCCGCGGGCGGCGGAACGGCGGCCAGCACGGTCCTGGCCGGCGGCAGCGGGGACGGCGCCATGGCCGGACCCAGCAGGGACCCGCCGCCCAGCGACAGGCAGATCGGGCAATAGGTGACGTGCCCCGGCGTGCCGTCCGGGGCGGGGTCGTGGTTCGCGTGCCGCCCGGCGGAGGCGTCGGGCGCGGCGCCGGAATGGCAGATGGAGCCGGCGACCGCAAGTTGCGCCGGCTCCGCCAGCACCGCGGCCAACGGAGGCGGGACATGGGTGGCCATGACCAGGGCGTGGAAGACCAGCACCAGCGCGGCGCACCACGCTGTCAGGTTCCTCATCACGCCGGATGACCGCCACATTCGCATGGACGCCACTATGGGCACAGTCCAAGGCCCGAAAAAAGGCAATAAAATTGTGGTCTTTTCGACGGTACGGCCTCGCTTGCGCTCCTTCACAAACGCATGATAGGCTTTCGATCCTAGAGCCTTGGCGGGTGGGGGTGGTCATGGGCGGCGTGCTGCGCCGGTACGGTCCGGTTCTGACCGCGGCGATCCTGCTGGCCGTGGCCTCGTGGCTGCTGCTGCTGGTCGTGCTGCCGCAAGTGCTGATGGTGGATTTCTCCTTCCGCCCCTCGCTGCCGCCCAGCAAGGCCGGCGGGCCGGAGGACGTCTACACGCTGCGCAACTACGCGACGCTGTGGACCAACCAGATCCATCTGGCGATCTTCCTGAAGACGATCTGGGCCAGCAGCCTCGTCACCGCCGTCACCCTGGCGGTCTGCTACCCCGTGGCCTTCTATCTGGCGCAGGTGGCGCCGCGGCGGCGCCTGCCGACGCTGGTGCTGATGCTGGTGATTCCCTTCTGGATCAACGAACTGCTGCGCACCTTCGCTTGGTACATCATCCTGGCCTACAACGGGCCGCTGAACGCGCTGCTGGTCGGGCTGGGGATCTTTTCGGAGCCGCAGCGGCTGCTCGGCGGCGATGCCGGGGTCATCGTCGGGATGGTCTACGTCTACATCCTCTTCATGGTGTTCCCGATCATGAACGCCATGGAGTCGCTGGACCGCAACCAGATCGAGGCGGCGCGCGACCTGGGGGCCGGGTGGCTGCGCATCCATCGCCGCATCGTCATCCCCCACGCCAAGCCGGGCATCGCGGTCGGCTGCATCATGACCTTCATGCTGGCGGCGGGCAGCTACGCCGTGCCGGCCCTGCTGGGCGGGCCGCAGAGCCGCTGGTTCACCGAGGTCATCTACAACTGGTTCTTCGAGGGCGGGAACTGGAACCAGGGGGCGGCCTACGCCTTCATCCTGCTGATCCTGTGCATCGCCTTCATCCTGCTGATGATGCGGCTGTTCCGCGTCGGCCTGACGGACATCGCCAAATGAAGAGGCCGGAATGACCGCCGCAAGTTTCCGCCGCTGGCTGACCGGGGCCTATCTCGTCCTGTTCTTCGGCTATCTGTTCCTGCCGCTGGGGATCATGGCGGCGGCGACCTTCAACAGCAGCCGCTTCCCCACCGTCACCCCCTGGATGGGCTTCACGCTGCAATGGTTCGGCGCCCTGTGGGCGGACCAGCGCATGTGGCAGGCGCTGGGCACCAGCCTGCTGGTCGGGGCGGGGGTGATCGCGGTGGCGGTGCCGCTGGGGCTGGCGGCGGCGCTTCTGCTCGACCGGCTGCACAGCCGGGCGCGGACCTTCCTCTACGCCGTGATGGTGTCGCCGCTGCTGACGCCGGGGGTGATCGTCGGCATCTCCACGCTGGTCTTCTGGCGGGAGTGGTTCGGGGTGACCGGCGGCCTGTTCCTGACCGTCCTGGCGCAGTCCAGCTTCATCGCGGCCTACGCGATGCTGCTGTTCCTGGCGCGGCTGCAACGGTTCGATCCGACGCTGGAGGAGGCGGCGCTGGACCTGGGCGCCACCCATGGGCAGGTGTTCCGGCGGATCACGCTGCCCTATCTGACGCCGGCCATCCTGTCGGCGTCCTTCCTGGCCTTTTTGCAGAGCTTCGAGAATTACAACACGACGCTGTTCGTCCGCGGGCTGGACACCACGCTGACGGTCTACATCGCCTCGAAGGTGCGCACGGGCCTGACACCCGCGGTCAACGCGCTGTCGCTGATCCTGATCGCGCTGACCATCCTGGGCGCCGTCGTCTATGAAATCCTGCGCCGGCGCGAAGCGCGCCGGCAGCCGGACCCCGCGTGACGGCGGTGCTTACTCTTCGTCCTCGTCCGCGTCGGCCTCGATCTGGGCGGCCAGATCGCGCAGCATGTCGATGACGTCCTCGTGGCTGGTCTCGTCCACGGCGGTGTTCACGGCGGCCTCGATCATGGCGACGGCGATGTAGGGGCCCAGGACCCCGCCTTCCTTGATCGCCGCGTCCAGATGCTTCTCGGCGACCGACAGGGCCTTCTCGAACAGGGCCTCGGCCGTCTGGTTGGTGCTGTCCTTGCTCATCTTGCGGTCCGTTGCGGGTGTTATGGTGCGACTCCTATAACACCGGCCCGCCCGGCTTGGCGCGGCAAATCGGGCCGTCGCGGGGAATGACCGTCATGCCCGGGCTTGCTCCGGCCCGCGGCACCGGCCACATTCGACCGGAACCACCATCCACAAGGCAACCATGACCGATCCGACCAGCCCCGGCCTCTACCGTTTCTGGATCGGGGAGCATGTGCGCTTCGCCGACCTCGACGCGCTGGGCCACGTCAACAACAACGCCATCGGCGTGTATTTCGAGCAGCTCCGCGTGTCGCTGGTCCATGACTGCGGCGGTTTCCGCGCCGAGTCCCCCTGGACCGTGGTGCTGGCGCGCAGCGTCATCGACTACAAGGCCGAACTGCTGTTCCCGGCGGACATCCGCATCGGGGCGCGGGTGACGAAGGTCGGCAACACCTCCGTCGTTCTGGGCGCGGCGATCTTCGAGGGCGACCGCTGCATCGCGGTGCAGGAGGCCGTCTGCGTCATCGTGGACAAGGACAGCCACCGCCCGACCCCGGTGCCGGCGGACCTGCGCGACGCCCTGGCCCGCTACGTGTGAGGACGCCATGCCCCTGTCCCTGACCCGCCGCACTTTGCTGACCGGTTCGTCCTTGCTGGCCGGGGCCGGCCTGCTGCCGCGCGCCGCCCGTGCGGCGGTGGGGCAGGGCAAGGCCGTGAGCCTGTCCGCCGGTCCGGCCCGCGTCAATCTGGCGGGGAAGGACTTTCCCGACACGGCGGTCTGGGCCTATGGCGGGCGGGTTCCGGGTCCGGAACTGCGCTTCCGCCAGGGCGACACGGCGCGCATCGCCTTCGCCAACGACCTGCCGGAGCCGACGACCGTCCATTGGCACGGCCTGCGCGTTCCCAACGCCATGGACGGCGTGCCGGGCCTCTCGCAGGCCGTGGTGCCCGCGGGCGGGCGGTTCGACTATGAGTTCCCGCTGAAGGACGCCGGCACCTTCTGGTACCACCCCCACGCCAACAGCGGGGTGCAGGTCGCCCATGGCCTGACCGGCGCCTTCGTCGTGGAGGAGCGCGAGCCGATCCGCGTGGACCGCGACCTGCTCTGGCTGCTCGGCGACTGGCGGCTGACGAAGGAGGCGGAGCTGGCCGGCGGCTTCGGCCATCCCATGGACGCCACCCACGCCGGGCGCATCGGCAACACCGTCACCATCAACGGCGCCGTGCGGGACAGCGTGCCGGTCCGCGCCGGGGAGCGCGTCCGCCTGCGCCTGATCAACGCGGCGAACGCGCGGGTCTTCGCGCTCGACTTCCGGGGGCACGCGCCGCAGGTGATCGCGCTGGACGGCCAGCCGGTGACCCCGCACGCCCCGCCGGACGGCAAGGTGGTCCTGGCGCCCGGCCAGCGCGCCGACCTCGTGATCGACATGGCCGGCAAGCCGGGCGAGGGGTTCGATGTGGTGGACGGCTTCTACCCGCGCATGGCCTACCGGCTGACCCGGCTGGCCTATAGCGCCGAGGCGCCCTTGCGCGACTCGCCGCTGGACGCCCCCATCGCGCTGGCCCCGAACCCGCTGCCCGAGCCCGACCTCGTCGGGGCCGTCCGCCAGGATGTGGTGCTGGACGGCGGGATGCACGGCGCCATGCCGAGGAACGCCGGGCCGCGCGGCCCCTTCTGGGCGCTGAACGGCGTGGCGGCGATGGGCCATCACCATTTGGAGCCGCTCATCACCGTCAAGCGCGGCCAGACGCAGGTGACGGCCTTCGTCAACGAGACCGGCTGGTGGCACCCCATGCACCTGCACGGCTTTCCCTTCCGCGTCCTCTCGCGCAACGGCCAGCCGGCCGAGCACCGCGAGTGGCGCGACACCGTCCTGCTCGGCCCCAATGAAACGGCCGAGATCGCCTTCGTGGCCGAAGAGGCCGGCGACTGGATGCTCCACTGCCACATTCTGGAGCATCAGGAAACCGGCATGATGGCCGTCCTGAGAGTGACCACGTGAAACGACCCGCCCCCAAACACCGCCCGTCCCCCCGCAGCAGCGAACCGCGCACCGCCCCCCGGACCGCCCCCCGGACCGCTGAGGTGATCATTGCCGAGGTCGGCGCCCGCGGCGACGGCATCGCCGCCTTCGAGGGCACCAAGGTCTTCGTGCCGCTGACCGTCCCCGGCGACCGGGTGCGGGTGGCCGTGAAGGACGCCGCCAACGCCAAAGGCGAAGGGCTGCGCTCCGACCTGCTGGAGATCCTGGAGCCCGGCCCCGGTCGCGCCGCACCGCCCTGCGCCCATTTCGGGGCCTGCGGCGGCTGCACGGTCCAGCATATGGAGGACGCGGCCTACGCCGCCTGGAAAGTCGGGCTGGTGCAGGGCGCGCTGGCCCGCGTCGGGCTGGGCGATGCGCCGATGGAACCGCTGTCCCGGACGCCGCCGGGGGCGCGCCGCCGCGCCCGCTTCGCGGCGCTGAAGCGGGGCCGCCGCGTCTGGTTCGGCTTCAACGAGCGGCTGAGCCACCGGCTGGCCGACCTGACGGAATGTCCGGTGCTGCTGTCCCGGCTGTTCGCCCTGGCGGAGCCGTTGCGCGGGCTGCTGCTGTCGGTCCTGCCGGACGGCGGTGGCTGCGACGTGATCGCCACGGACCTGGAGGGCGGCATCGACCTCGTGCTGGTCGGCCCGCGCAGCCTGGACCGCGCGGCGCGGGAGCGGCTGGTGGTTTTCGGCGAGGACTGCGGAGTCGCCCGTATCTCCTGGCAGGCGGACGACCGTGGGACGCCGGAGCCCATCGCCCACCGCCGCCCGGTGGCGGTGTCCTTCGACGGGCTGCCGGTCACCCCGCCGCCGGGCGCCTTCCTCCAGGCGAGCGCCGAGGGGGAGGCCGCCCTGGTCGCCGCCGTCCTCGCCAACGTCGGGGAGCCGAAGCGGGTGGCCGACCTGTTCGCCGGGCTGGGCACCTTCGCGGTTCCGCTGGCCCGGCGGGCGGCGGTCCATGCGGTGGAGGGGGACGCCCCGGCGCTGGCCGCGCTGAACAAGGCGGCGGGCGCGCTCCGCCTGACCACGGAGCGGCGCGACCTGTTCGAGAACCCGCTGACGGCGAAGGAGCTGGCCCGGTTCGACGCGGTCGTCTTCGACCCGCCGCGGGCCGGTGCGGCGGCCCAGGCGCAGGCTTTGGCCGGGTCCAAGGTGCCGCGGGTGGTGGCGGTGTCCTGCAACCCCGCGACCTTCGCCCGCGACGCCCGCACCCTGGCCGACGGGGGATACATGCTGAGCCGGGTTTACCCGGTGGACCAGTTCCTGTGGTCCGCCCATGTCGAGGTCGTCGGGGTGTTCAGCCGCCCGTAGGTGCTGCGGAGGGGGCGGGGAACCACGAAGACACGAAGGACACAAAGAACAACACAAAGGAAGTCCGGCAGAGCCGGGTCGTTCCCCGCCCGCCGGCGCCCCTTCGTGACAATCTTAGTGCCTTCGTGTCTTCGTGGTGAAACCCTTTCCCCCGAACCCACTCAGT
This sequence comes from Azospirillum isscasi, assembly GCF_030849505.1. Lineage (GTDB taxonomy): Bacteria > Pseudomonadota > Alphaproteobacteria > Azospirillales > Azospirillaceae > Azospirillum > Azospirillum isscasi. The sequence continues at coordinate 7,502 of NZ_JAUJFI010000124.1, forward strand.
CCAACTGCATCACGATCGCCTTGAGGTAGGCCGACTCCGGCAGATGCGGGTGCACCGGATGATCCGGCCCGGCCCCGGCGCTGCGCAGGATGCGGCCCGTCCGCCCGGCGTCGTGCAGCCCGCGGGCGACCTGCTCGGCGAAGGTCGGCGGGTCCACGTTGTGGCTGCACGACGCGCAGAGCAGGAAGCCGCCCGGCGCCGTGATCTTCGCCGCCAGCCGCGTCATCTTGCGGTAGGCGCGGCAGCCGACCGCCAGATCCTTCTTCGACTTCACGAAGGCCGGCGGGTCGGCGATCACCACCTCGAACCGCTCGCCCTCGGCGTTCAGCCGCTCCAGCTCGTTGAAGGCGTCGGCGCGGCGCGCTTCGAAGCGGTCGGCCACCCCGTTGGCCTCCGCCGCGCGGGTGGCGTTGTCCAGCGCCCCCTGCGAGCGGTCGACCGACACCACCGACGACGCACCCTCGACCGCGCAGAGCACGCCGAAGCCGCCGTTGTAGCTGAAGAAGTCGATGGCCCGCTTGCCCTTGGCCAGCTTGGCGATGAAGGCGCGGTTGTCGCGCTGGTCGTAGAACCAGCCGGTCTTCTGCCCGCCCAGCGGGTCGGCGAAGAAGACGGCGCCGTTCTCCTCCAGCCGGATCGGGCCGTCGATCTCGCCCTTCACCAGCCGGCTTTCCTCCGGCAGCCCCTCCAGCGCGCGCTGGGTGCTGTCGTTGCGCAGGATGACCGCGCGGGGGGCCAGCACCTCGTCGATGGCGGCCAGGATGGCGTCGATCCGCTGGTCCATGAAGACGCTGTTGGCCTGCACCGTCACCACGTCGCCGTAGCGGTCCACGATCAGCCCCGGCAGTCCGTCCGCTTCCGCGTGCACGACGCGGTAATAGGGCCGGTCGAACAGCGCCTCGCGCGTCGCCACGGCGCGGCGGAGCCGTCCGGCGAGGAAGGCGTGGTCCACCACCGTCGCCGGGTCGCCGGACAGCATCCGCGCGGCGATCAGCGTGTGCGGGTTGAAGGTGGCGATGCCCAGCGGGGTCCCGCCGGGGTCCAGCAGGCGCACCGGGCTGCCCGGCGGGATGGCCTTGGCCGCCGTGTCCATCTGGACTTCGTTGGAATAGACCCAGGGATGGCCGTGCAGGACGCGCCGCTGGCGGCCGGCCTGCAGATGGATCGCCCGGTATTTGACGGGGGTGGTGGGGGTGTCGGTCATGATGCCGCATCCTAGCCGCTCGGGTCCGCCGAGCAAACGGTCTCGTCGATGGATTCGGGGGAAGCGGGGGCGGAGTCGCAGGGCGTGCCGGCGTGCCGGCCTTTTCCGGCGCGCCTTATGGTGTGCCGTGCGGCGTTTCGGCCTGCGGCGGATGCGCGCGGTCGTCGTTGGCGCCGTCGATCGCCTTGCACAGCCGCAGGGTTTCCTTGCGGTGCCCCTCCTGGCGGAAACAGGACAGCAACGGGCTGCGGGATTCCTCCCGCCCGGCCAGCGATTCCGGCAGGGCGGTGTGGATCGCCGCACAGCCGTGGCCGCGCGCCAGCCGGTCCATGGACCGCAGCAAGGTTTCCGCCGGCCCCGTCATGTCGAACAGGTCGAGCACGACGAAATTCTCCACGGCCAGAATTCGACCATGGCGAAGATGCTCCGCAATGGCGTATGAGAAAAGCCCATGGAGGTACCCCCGTGCGTTCTGCACGGTCATGATGCCGGCCGGCGTCGCGGGGGTATCAACCGGCCCGATAAGTGCTGCGGCAAATGCGCGCCATTGCTCCACCGGCAGGTCCGGGGCGATGGCCCGCACGAGCGGATAGGCCTGGTCGATCTGACGCTGACCGAGAGGTTTCGCGATGAAGCTTTCGTCCATGCCCGTCCGACCGCGTGAAGGACGGTGAACGATGGCAGGCACCGGTAAGACCGGTCGTTGACGTAGATCAATGTTGCAAGGTCCACCCCTACACATATTGGGATTATTGGAGGCAGGCGCAACCGGCGTCCGCATAAGTGCATCGTATGTGAACCTGCCCCCCTCCTTAACAGTACGTACCCAGCGGTGGTGCAACCTCAGAGGAAGCGGCCCGAGCCGCCCGGGGCAAACGGGAGAGATTGAATGACATCAGCGACTCTGACGCCAGGGGCCGCCCTGGGCAGCCAGCGGGTGTCGGAAAATGTGCGTTACTACGAAGACGCCGTCCGACTCTTCGTCATCGCTGCAGTGTTCTGGGGTGTCGTCGGCTTCCTGGCCGGCGTCTTCATCGCGCTGCAGCTCGCTTTTCCGGCGCTGAATCTCGGCCTTGAGTGGACGAGCTTCGGGCGCCTGCGGCCGGTCCACACCTCGGCCGTGATCTTCGCGTTCGGCGGCAACGTCCTGTTCGCCACCTCGCTCTACTCCGTGCAGCGCACCAGCCGCCAGTTCCTGTTCGGCGGCGAGGGCCTCGCGAAGTTCGTCTTCTGGAACTACAACATCTTCATCGTCCTGGCGGCGCTCAGCTACGTGCTCGGCTACACCCAGGGCAAGGAGTATGCGGAGCCGGAGTGGATCCTCGACCTCTACCTGACGGTCATCTGGGTCCTCTACGCCATCCAGTTCGTCGGCACGGTGATGACCCGCAAGGAGTCGCACATCTACGTCGCCAACTGGTTCTTCATGGCGTTCATCCTGACCGTCGCGATCCTCCACATCGGCAACAACGTCAACGTCCCGGTGTCGCTGACCGGGATGAAGTCGTACCCGTTCGTCTCGGGCGTCCAGAGCGCCATGGTGCAGTGGTGGTACGGCCACAACGCGGTCGGCTTCTTCCTGACCGCCGGCTTCCTCGGCATCATGTACTACTTCGTTCCGAAGCGCGCGGAGCGGCCGGTCTATTCGTACCGCCTGTCCATCGTGCACTTCTGGACCCTGATCTTCCTCTACATCTGGGCCGGCCCGCACCACCTGCACTACACGGCTCTGCCGGACTGGGCGCAGACGCTGGGCATGACCTTCTCGGTCATGCTGTGGATGCCGTCCTGGGGTGGCATGATCAACGGCATCATGACCCTGTCGGGTGCCTGGGACAAGCTGCGCACCGATCCGGTCCTGCGCTTCCTCGTGACGTCGGTGGCCTTCTACGGCATGTCCACGTTCGAGGGCCCGCTGATGTCCGTGAAGCCGGTCAACGCCCTGTCGCACTACACCGACTGGACGGTCGGCCACGTGCACTCCGGCGCGCTCGGCTGGGTGGCCTTCATCTCCTTCGGCGCGATCTACTATCTGGTCCCGGTCCTGTGGAAGCGCTCGCAGCTCTACAGCCTGCGTCTGGTCAGCTACCACTTCTGGACCGCCACCATCGGCATCGTGCTCTACATCACCGCCATGTGGGTGTCGGGCATCATGCAGGGCCTGATGTGGCGCGCCTACGACAACCTCGGCTTCCTCCAGTACTCGTTCGTCGAGACGGTCGCGGCCATGCATCCCTTCTACGTGATCCGTGCCATGGGCGGCGTCCTGTTCCTGGCCGGTGCCCTCATCATGGTCTACAACCTGTGGCGTACGGCCAAGGGTGACGTCCGCATCGAGAAGCCCTATGCCTCCGCCCCGCACAAGGCGGCGGTCGGTGCGGCCTGACGCCGGAGGAACTGAGAAAATGGCTGAGGAAAAAAAGGGCTTTAGTCACGACACGATCGAGCGGAACACGCTTCTGCTCATCGTCCTGATCCTGATCACCGTGTCGATCGGCGGCCTCGTCCAGATCGTCCCGCTGTTCACGATCGAGTCGACGATCGAGAAGGTGGATGGGGTCCGTCCCTATTCGCCGCTCGAACTGGCTGGCCAGAACATCTACTACCGCGAAGGCTGCTACAACTGCCACAGCCAGCAGATCCGTCCGTTCCGCGACGAGGTGGAGCGTTACGGTCACTACTCGCTGGCCGCGGAAAGCATGTACGACCATCCCTTCCAGTGGGGCTCCAAGCGCACCGGTCCGGATCTGGCCCGCGTGGGTGGCAAGTACTCCAACGACTGGCAGGTCGCCCACCTCGTCGATCCGCGCGCCGTGGTGCCGGAGTCGATCATGCCGGGCTATGCCTGGATGAAGGATCGTCCGCTGAAGTACACCGACATCCAGGATCACATGAAGACCCTGCGCATCGTCGGCGTCCCCTACACGGACGAGCAGATCGCCAGCGCCAAGGCCGACCTCGAAGCGCAGAAGAACCCGGACGCCGACACGGCCGGTCTGATGAAGCGCTACCCGAAGGCCGTCGTGGCGAACTTCACGGGCAACAAGGGCGTCACCGAAATGGACGCGCTGGTGGCCTACCTGCAGGTCCTGGGCACCATGGTGGACTTCACCAAGTACCAGTCGCCCAAGCAGCTCCAGCAGTAACCGGGAGGGATCCATGGATTTGGATTCGATCACTGTCGCCCTGCGGTCCTTCTGGACCGTCTGGCTGGCCCTGCTCTTCACCGGCATCGTGGTCTACGCCATGTGGCCAGGCAACCGGGGCAAGTTCGAAGACGCCTCCCGGATCCCGCTCAAGGAAGATGGTCAGGAGTTTTAGGCCATGGCACAAAAGGAAAAGGACGCCCTTTCCGGCGTCGAAACCACCGGCCACGAGTGGGACGGCCTGCGGGAGCTGAACAACCCACTGCCCAAGTGGTGGCTGTACATCTTCTACGTCTGCATCGCGTGGTCGCTCGTCTACTACGTGCTCTACCCGGCTTGGCCGCTGGGCAAGAGCTACACGAAGGGCCTGCTCGGCTACTCGCAGCGCGAGGAGCTGGTGCAGAAGGTCGCCGAAGGCAAGAAGGCTCAGGAAAAGTACCTGACGGCCATTGCGGCGACCTCCGTCGAGGACATCCAGAAGAACAAGGACCTCCTTGCCTTCGCGATGGCCGGCGGCCGTTCGTACTTCAACGAGAACTGCGCGGCCTGCCACGGCGCCGGCGGTCAGGGCGCCAAGGGCTTCCCGACGCTCGCCGACGACGTGTGGCTGTGGGGCGGCACCACCGCCGACATCTACAAGACCATCCAGCACGGCATCCGTGCGGATGACGCCGACACCCGCGGCACCGTCGGCATCGGCATGACCGCCTTCGGCAAGGACGGCATCCTGAACCGCGAGCAGATCGGTCAGGTCGCCGAGTATGTCCTGTCGCTGAACAAGCGTTCGACCGACGCCGCCGCCGCGGCGAAGGGCAAGACCGTCTATGACGAGAACTGCGCCGCCTGCCACGGCGACAGCGCCCAGGGCTCGGTCGCGGCCGGTCTGGATGTCGGCGCTCCGCCGCTCGTCACGGCCAACTGGCTGTATGGCGGCGACAAGGCGTCGCTGGTGGAGACCATCACGAACGGCCGCGCCGGCGTGATGCCCGCTTGGTCGAAGCGTCTGGACGACGCGACGGTCAAGTCGCTGGCGGTCTACGTCCACAACCTGGGCGGCGGCAAGTAAGCCGTCCCAGCCCGTAAGGGCCAGCCGGGAGGGGGACGCCTCCCGGCGGGTTGACCGGACTTCGGTGCCGGGGAGGCGACTCCCCGGCACTTTCTTTTTCCCCGGCTTTTATCGGGCCGGCCTTTTTCCGGGCTGGTTGTCCGGGCGGCGGCGCCCCGAATTCCTTTGATCCATCGCAATGCCCCTGTGACCTTCTGCCGCCATAGTCCCCCCGCCACAGCCGAACCATGTCGGCATGGCCAGGCCGCCCCGCGGCGGACGCCGGAAGAAGAAGGCGAGGTCATGAGCACGACCACCGAACAGCAGCCGCTCCAAACCGATCCGGCCCGGCCCGATCGGATGGAACGCCCGGCGGCGGTTGCCGGGGCGACCCCCGCCGCCGCTTCGCCGAAGGCGCCGCGGCGTGCCTCGCGCTCCATGTACCAGAAGCATTCGAAGGTCTATCCGAAGGCGGTGCAGGGCACGTTCCGCCGCATCAAATGGACGGCGCTGGCGGTCCTGCTGGCGATCTACTACGTGCTGCCCTGGGTCCGCTGGGACCGCGGGCCGAACGCGCCCGACCAGGCGGTTCTGCTCGACCTCGCCAACCGCCGCTTCTACCTGTTCTTCGTGGAGCTGTGGCCGCAGCAAATCTATTACCTGACCGCCGCGCTGATCCTGGCGGCGCTGGGCCTGTTCCTGGCGACCTCGCTGGCGGGGCGCGTCTGGTGCGGCTACGCCTGCCCGCAGACGGTGTGGACCGACCTCTATGTCTGGGTCGAACGGCTGGTGGAAGGCGACCGCGGCGAGCGCATCCGCCTGGACCAGGGCAAATGGACCGCCCGGAAGGTTGGGCGCAAGGCGCTGAAGAACCTGATCTGGCTGCTGATCGCCCTGGCGACCGGCGGCGCCTGGATCTTCTACTTCACCGACGCGCCGACCCTGATGGGCGAGATGATGCGCTTCGAGCTGTCCTCGACCGCCCTCGGCTTCATCGGCCTGTTCACCGTCACCACCTATCTCCTCGCCGGCTTCGCGCGGGAGCAGGTCTGCACCTACATGTGCCCGTGGCCGCGTTTCCAGTCGGCGATGATCGACGAGGACAGCCTGATCGTCACCTACCAGGACTGGCGCGGCGAAGGCCGCAGCCTGATGCGCAAGTCGCAGAGCTGGGAGGAGCGCAAGGCCGAAGGGCTGGGCGACTGCATCGACTGCTTCAACTGCGTCCAGGTCTGCCCCGCCGGCATCGACATCCGCGACGGGCTTCAGATGCAGTGCATCGGCTGCGGCCTGTGCATCGACGCCTGCGACGAGATCATGGCCAAGGTCGGGCGCCCGGCGGGCCTCATCCGGTTCGACACCCAGACCAGCCAGGTGGCCATCGCGACCGGCGGCCAGCCGGTGCCCTACCGCCTGTGGCGCCCGCGCACGATCCTCTACACGCTGATGATGCTGGTCATCGCCGGCGGTATCGGGATCGGCCTCCTGCTGAAGCCGGGGCTGGACATCAGCGTCCTGCGCGACCGCGCCCCGCTGTTCGTGGCCCTGTCCGACGGGTCGGTGCGCAACGCCTACACCTTCAAGATCTCCAACATGACCCGCGACCCGCGCTCCTACACGCTGGCCGTCGTGGGGATGAAGGAGGCCAGCCTGTCCGTGGCCGGCGACGGCCAGGAGGAGCAGGCCGGCACCCAGCGCCTGACCGCCGGCCCGGACATGGTCGCGACCTACAGAATTTTCGTGACCGTGCCCCGCACCGGTTTGCAAGGCGCCACCCAGCCCCTTACTTTCAGGCTAACCTCGGCGGATGGTGAGGTGGCGACCTACGACTCCGTCTTCCTGGGACCGGCCAACTGATCCCGCCCGGGTCCCTGCGCTGCATTCACTGAAGGTCAAGACGACGATGACGCTGTCCACCGACGCCGGAAACCACCGCTCCCCGCCCCGCCGGAAGGGCCGCCAGCCCGGCTGGTACATTCCCTGGATCTTCGTGGCGGGCTTCGCCGTCGTGATCGCGGTCAACGGCGTGATGCTGCACTTCGCCTTTTCGAGCTGGACCGGCGTCCAGACCGAGCAGCACTTCATGAAAGGGCTGAAGTACAACGAGGATCTGGCCGGCGCCCGGGCCCAGGCCGAGCGCGGCTGGAAGGTCGCCACCGAATTCACGGTCACCGAGCCGCAGAAGGGCATCCTGGCGCTGACGCTGCACGACAAGCACGGCAACCTGCTGAAGGACGCCGAGGTGAAGGCCGCCTTCATCCGCCCGACCAGCGAGGGCCACGACGTGCGGCTGGATCTGCCCTATCTGGGCGAGGGCCGCTTCGGCGCCCCGGTCGCGCTGCCGCTGGCCGGCCAGTGGGACCTGCGCGTGGAGATCCGGCACCCCACCGGCGACTATCAGGACCAGCAGCGCATCTTCGTGAAGTAAGCGTCCAGCGACGAGCGTACGGGCAAACAAGCATACGGGTTCCGTGACATGACCGTCTGCCTCCACTGCGGGCAGGAGCATCCCGAGGGCACCGGCACCACCGCCTCCGACGGCGCCGGCCCCTTCTGCTGCACCGGCTGTGCTGCGGCCTACGACCTCGTGCGCGGGCTCGGGCTGGAACGTTATTACGAGCGGCGCTGCGTCGATCCCGCCGCCCGGCCCCTGCGCCCGGACGGGGAGGCGCCGCCGCTCGACTACGCCCCCCACGCCAAGCGCGCCGAGGACGGCACCGCCTCGCTGCACCTCATGGTGGACGGGTTGCAGTGCGCGGCCTGCGTCTGGCTGATCGAAACGGCGCTGGCCCGCCAGCCGGGGGTGACCCACGCGCGGCTGAACATGACCACGCGCCGCCTGTCGGTGACGTGGCGCGAGGCCGAGACCGACGCCAACACCGTCGTGGACACCATCGCCCGCATCGGCTACCGCGCCGTGCCCTTCGATCCGGAACGGCTGGGCGACGCTCAGGCGAAGACGGAGAAGGAGCTTCTGCGCTCGCTGGCCGTCGCCGGCTTCGGCGCCAGCAACGTGATGCTGCTGTCGGTGTCGGTCTGGGCGGGGCACGCCACCGGCATGGGCAGCGCCACGCGCGACCTGATGCACTGGCTGTCGGCGCTGGTCTGCATGCCGGCCATCGCCTACGCCGTGCGGCCCTTCGCGCGCTCGGCCTTCCAGGCGCTGCGGCGCGGGCGGACGAACATGGACGTGCCGATCACCATCGGCGTCCTGCTCGCCACCAGCATGAGCCTGTTCGAGACGATCAACAGCGGCCAGCACGCCTATTTCGACGGCGCGATGATGCTGCTGTTCTTCCTGCTGATCGGGCGCTACCTCGACCAGCGGGCGCGGGGCCGGGCGCGGTCGGCGGCGGAGCAGTTGCTCGGCCTGCACGCCACCTCGGTGACCGTGCTGAGCGAGGACGGGCGCAGCGCCATCGTGCCGCCGGATCAGGTCAGCCCCGGCTCCACCATCCTGGTGGCGGTGGGCGAGCGGGTCGCGGTGGACGGCACGGTGTCCGACGGCGTGTCCGACCTCGACACCGCCCTGATCACCGGCGAGACGGTGCCGGGCAGCGTCCGCCCCGGCGACCGCGTGTTCGCCGGCATGCTGAACCTCACCGCCCCGCTGCGGGTGACCGTCACGGCGGTGGGGGAGGGCACGCTGCTGGCCGAGATCGTGCGGCTGATGGAGGTGGCCGAGCAGGGCCGCGCCAAGTACGTCGCCATCGCCGACCGGGTGTCGCGCCACTACGCCCCGGTCGTCCATGTGACGGCGCTGGGCACCTTCCTGGGCTGGCTGCTGCTGGGCGGGCTGCCCTGGCAGGACGCGCTGATGAACGCGGTCGCCGTCCTGATCATCACCTGCCCCTGCGCGCTGGCGCTCGCCGTTCCGGTGGTCCAGGTGATCGCCAGCGGGCGGCTGATGCGGCAGGGCATCCTGCTGAAGACCGCGACGGCGCTGGAGCGGCTGGCGGTCATCGACACGGTGGTCTTCGACAAGACCGGCACCCTGACCGAAGGGCGCCCCGTCCCGCAGCTCGACGGCGTGGCCGAGGACGACCTGCGCCTCGCCGCCGCGCTCGCCGGGGCCAGCCGCCACCCGCTGGCCCGCG
>NZ_JAUJFI010000125.1 GCF_030849505.1 Azospirillum isscasi
CGCCACCTCGCCCCGCGTGCCGTAGGCGCCGCGGGCGACCCCGCCGGGCATGGCGCCCAGCGGCTCGATCCGCGTCAGCGTGGCGGTCAGGTTCAGGGCGCGGCGGGCCTCCTCCGTGCCGTAGAAGCCCGGCGGGTGGCGCGGGCCGATCACGTCCGCTCCGGCGTCCCCGGCGATGGGGAAGGCGGCGGCGGGCGGCGGCACCAGCCGTCCGAAACCGTCCAGCACCTCCAGCGGCTCCAGCGTTCCGCCATGCGCCCCTCCGGCGACCCCGCCGCTCAGCGTCACCAGACGGCGCAGCATGTCCACGAACAGGCCGGACATCGGCAGGTTGGACCATTCCGGGCTGGCGGTGGTGTGGACGAGCACGATGTGGCCGTCGCCGCGCTTTTCCGAAGTGACCAGCGGCGTGCCGTCCTGAAGCCGCGCCCAGGTGCGGTCGGCGAGGTCCAGCGCCGGTTCGGCCAGCACCTGCCGCGAGACGGCCACGTCGTCGGGGATGTGCAGGCCGGCGAAGGGACTGCGCCCGTCGAAGGGCTGGAGCTTCGCCGGCTCCGACCAGGACAGCGCTCCGCCCAGCGCCCGGTCGCCCAGCCGCAGCCGCACCGGCACCAGACGGTCGGGATTCTGGGCCAGCCGCGGCCCGGCGAAGCGCAGCAGCACGCCGCCCTTGCGCACCCAATCCTCGATGGTCTGGGCCTCCTGGCCGGTCAGGGCGCCGATGTCCGACAGCACCAGCACGGCGAGATCGCGCTTCAGAAGCTCGTCCGGCTCGCCGCGCCGCACCTCGTTGTAGGGGGCGAGCGCCCGTTCCAGATAATGCAGGTCGGACAGCAGCGGCTGGTTCTCGCCGTTGGCGCGGCCCGAGGCCAGCCCGACCGGGCGGCGGCGCCAGCGCTCGTCGAGCAGGACGGTGGCCCCGGCGGTGGTGTCGTTCTCCACGCGCAGGCTGGCCGCGTCGTTGCGCAGCTCCGCCGGCACCTCGAAGCGCACGTCGCGGGTCAGTTGCCCCGGCTCGAAGGCCACGGGCTGGCGGGTCAGCAGGCGCCCGTCCGCGCCGGACAGCCGCACGGTCACGCTCTCGGGACGGGAAGCGTCGGCGCGCACTACGCGGGCGGACAGGCCGGCGCCCTCCGCCGAGGGGGGCAGCAGCAGGTGGGGCGGCTTCTCCGCGGAATCGTCCAGGATCTCGATGGAGCCCATGCGTTGCAGCGTCTCGGCGAGGCCGCGGGCGGTGCGGTCGCCGATGCCGTCCGACAGCCAGACCGTGTGGGCGGAGCCGCGCGCCGCCAGACCGCGCACGGCCTCCAGCGCGGCGGCGCGGTCGGTCGGCCAGGGATGCGGCTCCAGCGCCTGGATCAGGCGGCGGGCCTCCGCGGCGGGCAGGGGCGGGCTCGCCTTCACGGTCTCGCCCCCGGCGGGCCGGGCGGTCGGCAGCAGGATCACCGGGCGGTTCTGCCGCTCCGCCTGGGACACCAGTTCCTCCATGGCGCGGCGGCGGTTCGGCCAGTCGCGGCCCGAGGCCCAGCCATTGTCCACCAGCAGCAGCAGCGGGCCGCTGCCCGGCAGGGCGGCGCGCGGGTTCAGCAGCGGCCCGGCCAGCGCCAGGATCAGCAGGGCGGCGACGATCAGGCGCAGGATCAGCAGCCACAGCGGGGTGCGGGCGGGCGTCTCCTCCCGCGCCGTCAGGTCGCGCAGCAGCCGGATGGCGGGAAAGCGCACCACCCGCGGGGCCGGCGGGGTGACGCGCAGAAGCCACCACAGCACCGGCAGGACGGCCAGGGCGGTCAGAACCCACGGGGCGGCGAAGGCGATCGGTCCGAAACCCAGCATCGGCGTCTACGGTGTTGGTGGATGAAATCTATGGCTCTTCGGTGCGCTGGCCCCCTCCCTAACCCTCCCCCGCTGCGCGGGAGAGGGGATCGTGGGCATCGCGGCACCCGTCCCCTCCACCTCGAAGAGGAGGAGGGTCAGGGAGGGGGCCGGGAGGGGACGTCCCACCTCTACACCGCCTCCCGCGCCAGCGCGCCCCACAGCCCCAGCAGGGCGGTCTGGGGCGGGCGGTCGGTGCGGTGGACGGCATAGGTCCAGCCGGCGGCGCGGGCCAGGGCGTCCAGGCCGTCCTGGTGGGCGCGCAGCCGCTCCAGGTAGGTCTGGCGCACCGCCTCGACGCGGGGCACCAGCAATTCCTCCTCGCCTTCGAAGCCTTCGAACTCCACGCGGCCCTCGTAGGGCAGGGTCTCCTCCGCCGGGTCGAGGATCTGGAGCAGATGGCCGCGCACGCCGCGCCCGGTCAGGGCGGCCACCGTGTCGTGGATCTCCGGCAGCGGCGACAACAGGTCGCCCACCAGAACCACCTGGGCGTGGCGGGGCAGCGGCTCGGGCCGCGGCAGACCTTCCGGGGCGTGGGCGTCGCGCGGATCGGTCATCTGCCCGGCCATGCGGTTCAGGGCGAACTTGCCATGGTCCGGGCGCTGGCCGGAATTCAGCAGGCCCACCCGTTCCCCGCCGCGCACCAGCAGCACCGCCGCGGCGAGGGTCAGCAGGTCGGCGCGCTCCCGCTTGGTCGGCAGGCTGTTGGCGGAGCGGTAGTCCATGGAGGGCGAGCGGTCGCGCCACAGCCAGACGGTCTGGGCGGCCTCCCACTCGTTCTCGCGCACATAGACGGGCTGGGTCTTGCCGGACTGCCGCCAGTCGATCATCTGCGGCGAGTCGCCGGGCTGGTAGCGGCGGAACTGCCAGAAGGTCTCGCCCAGCCCGACGCGGCGGCGCCCATGGACGCCCTGCGCGACCGTGGAGGCGACGCGCTCCGCCGCGACCAGGAGCGGCGGCAGGGTGGCGGCCAGCCCCTCCGCACGCTGCTGCGCCCGAAGGGAAGTGACGCCGAGGGGCGGGGCGGCCATCAGCGGGTCCTCACGACAGCGGGGCGCAGAGGCGGTTGATGATGTCGTCCAGCGTGATCCCGTCCGCCCGCGCGGCGAAGTTCAGCGCCATGCGGTGGCGCAGCACCGGCTTGGCCAGCGCCACCACGTCGTCCAGCGACGGGGCCAGCCGCCCGTCCAGCACCGCGCGGGCGCGGGCGGCCAGCATCAGCGCCTGGCTGGCGCGCGGGCCGGGACCCCAGGCGACGTGGCGCTGCACCTCCGGCAGGTCGGTGGTCTCCGGACGGCCCCGCCGCACGAGGTCGAGGATGCCGTCCACCACCCCTTCGCCGACCGGCACGCGGCGGACCAGCCGCTGCGCCGCCTGGAGGTCGGCGGGGGAAAGCACGGTCACCGCCTGCTCGTCCAGGGAGCCGGTGGTGGCGATCATCATCCGCCGCTCGGCGTCGCGGTCGGGATAGTCCACGTCGATCTGCATCAGGAAGCGGTCGAGCTGGGCCTCCGGCAACGGGTAGGTGCCCTCCTGCTCCAGCGGATTCTGGGTGGCGAGGACGTGAAAGGGCTGGGGCAGGGCGTGGTAGTGACCGGCGACCGACACCCGCCGCTCCTGCATCGCCTGGAGCAGGGCGGACTGGGTGCGCGGGCTGGCGCGATTGATCTCGTCCGCCATCAGGAGCTGGCTGAAGACCGGCCCCGGAATGAAGCGGAAGGACCGGCGGCCCTGCTCGTTCTCCTCCAGCACCTCCGATCCCAGGATGTCGGCGGGCATCAGGTCGGGCGTGCACTGGATGCGCTTCTCCGCGAGGCCCAGCACGGTGCCCAGCGTCTCCACCAGCCGGGTCTTGGCGAGGCCCGGAACGCCGATCAGCAGCACATGGCCGCCCGCCAGAAGCGTGATGAGCGTGAGGTCGATCACCTCCTGCTGACCGAAGATGATGCGTCCGATGCGGTCGCGCACATGCATCAGCCGTCCGCCCAGCGCCTCGATCTCCGCCATGAGCTGGTGCGGGTTCTCGCCGGCGGGAAAGCCCTGGCCCGGATTGGCGCCCGGATTGACGGCGTCGGTTGCGCTCACGTCTCTGCTCCCAATTATGACCACCGGCTGTGGAACGGCCATCGTGGCAATACCGCCTGTCCGGACCTATGTGACGAGTATGGCGAAATTGCGTTGCGCGGCCAGTTCCCTCTGTGCCCCTCATGCCCGAAAAGACAAGAAGGCTAGCGATGAAGGTCGGCAATGACAGGGCGAATGACAAGCGCCCAAATGAAAAGCGCCCAGGTGGGGAGAACGGCGAAAGCTTGCCCCTTGCGGTCAGGGATCAGCGCTTCGACATCCGCATCGCCCGCGACGGCACATGGTTCCACGAGGGCGACCCGATCCGGCGCATCGAACTGGTGAAGCTGTTCGCCACGGTTCTGCGGCGGGACGAGGCGGGCGGTTTCTGGCTGGTCACGCCGGTCGAGCGCGGGCGCATCGAGGTGGAGGACACGCCCTTCGTCGCCGTGGAAATGGCCGCAAGCGGAAGCGGAGACGAACAGGTGTTGTCGTTCCGTACAAATTTAGACGAATGGGTGGAATCCGGGCCGGAGCATCCGATACGGATCGCCCACAATCCTGAAAATGGCGAACCGACGCCCTATATCCACATAAGAAACGGGCTCGAAGCGCGAATTCTTCGACCGGTCTACTACGAAATGGTGGACCGGGCCGACACGCGCGCCCATGATGGGGAGGCTGAGGTGGGAGTATGGAGCAGGAAAGTCTTCTTCGCGCTGGGCAAGCTGCCTGGAGAGTGAGTCTCGACGAGATCCGCAGACGCTTCCCGGGAAGCGCCGCCGCCGGCCTGCGCTCCGCCAAGGTGCGCGGGGACCATGACCTGAATCCGGGTTTGGAGCCCTCCCAGGGCAAGCTGCGGGAGGCCGCGGTGCTGGTCCCGCTGGTGGACCGCCCGGAGGAGCTGACGGTCATCTTCACCCAGCGCACCGCCAACCTGACGGCCCATGCCGGCCAGATCAGCTTTCCCGGCGGACGGATGGAGAGCGAGGACCGCGGTCCGGAAGACACCGCGCTGCGCGAGACGGAGGAGGAGATCGGGCTGGAGCGCGGCCGCATCGAGGTTCTGGGGCGGCTCGACACCTATGTGACGCGCACCGGCTTCCGGGTGACCCCGGTGGTCGGGCTGGTGCGTCCGCCCTTCCAGGTGACTCCCGACCCGACCGAGGTCGCGGAGGTGTTCGAAGTGCCGCTGGCCGCCATTCTCGATCCCACCAACCCGCAGCGCCACAGCCGGGAATTCCAGGGCGCGCAGCGCTATTTCTACGCCTTCCCGTACCAGCAGCGCTTTATCTGGGGGGCCACGGCGGGGATGCTGGTGAATCTCTGCGACGTCCTGCGCGCCGACGGAACACCGTAAGGCGGGTGGCGCGGTGCTGCGAATCCTTCTGACGGTTATCCTGCCCTTGGTCCTGCCCACCGCCGGCTATGCCCTGTATGTGCTGGTCGTCGAGCGCCGCCGCCGGGAGGCGGAGGAGACCCACAGCCCGGCCCCCTGGTGGGCGACGGCGCCCTGGCCCTGGCTGGTGCTGGCCGGGGCGGGGGCCATGGCGGTTTCCCTGGGCTTCGTCGCCCTGACCGGCGGCGTGGCGCCGCACACGCCCTACACCCCCGCCCATCTGGAAAACGGGCGGGTGGTCGGCGGCGGGGCTTCTGGAAATTGAGACCCTCGCGGGCTAGCCTGCCGCCATGACCGTCAACGCCCGCATCGCCTTGCAGCCTTGGATGACCGCGCCCGAGACGCGCGCCGTGTTCGACGCCCTGGCCGCCGGAGGGGCGGACGCGCGCTTCGTCGGCGGTTGCGTGCGCGACGCGTGGCTGGGCCGCAAGGTGAAGGACATCGACATCGCCACCCACGCCCCGCCGGAGCGGGTGATGGAGCTTTTGAAGGCCGCCGGCATCGCCGCGATACCCACGGGGATCGAGCACGGCACCATCACCGCCGTGGTCGGAAAGGCCCATTACGAGATCACCACCCTGCGCCGCGATGTGGAGAACTTCGGGCGGCACGCCCGCGTGGAGTTCACCGACGACTGGCGCGAGGACGCGGCCCGGCGCGACCTGACCATGAACGCGCTGAGCTGCACGTTGGAGGGCTGCGTCTACGACCCCTTCGGCGGGCTGGCCGACATGGCCGCCGGGCGGGTGCGCTTCGTCGGCGACCCGCGCCAGCGCATCGAGGAGGACGTGCTGCGCCTGCTGCGCTTCTTCCGTTTCCACGCCCATTACGGGCGCGGCGCCCCGGACGCGGCGGCGCTGGCCGCCTGCGCGGAGATGGCCCCCCGCCTGCCCACCCTGTCCGGCGAGCGGGTGCGGGGCGAACTGTCCCGCCTGCTGGCGGCGCCCGATCCGGTCACGGTCTGGAACCTGATGATCGGGGCGGGAATCATGGCCCATCTGCTGCCGGAGGCGGTCCGCACCGCCCGGCTCGACGGGTTGGTCCGGCTGGAGCACGACCTGGGCGAGCCGCTGGAGGCGGTGCGCCGCTTCGCCGCCGTGCTGGACACCGACCGGGCGGGGGCGCTGAACGTGTCGCAGACGCTGCGCCTGTCGAACGCCGACCGCGACCGGCTCGCCGCCCTGACCGAACCGCCGATGGCGGTTTCCCCCTCCGACGGGCCGGTGAAGCGGCGGCAGGCGCTCTACCGGCTGGGCGACGCCGGGCTGTACCGCGATCTCATGCTGCTGGCGGCGGTGGACTCCCGCGGCCCGGTGGCGCTCGACGCGGTGAAGGCGGCGCTGGCGACCGCGGAGGATCTGCCGTCCCTGACCCTGCCCATCGCCGGGCGCGACCTGCTGGCGATGGGGATGCAGCGCGGCCCGGCGGTGGGCGCGCTGCTGAAGCAGGTCGAGGCGTGGTGGATCGCCGGGGATTTCCGGTCCGGACGGGAGGAGTGTCTGGCGGAGGCGGGGAGGAGGATGGGCTGAAGGGGAGCCGCTACGGCCACTTCACCTCGGGCGGCATGCTCATCAATATGGCCTCGGTGTTGCCGCCGGTCTTCAGGCCGAAGGTCGTCCCGCGGTCGTAGAGCAGGTTGAACTCCACGTAGCGGCCGCGGCGGATCAACTGGTGCTCGCGCTGTTCCGGGGTCCAGGGCCGGTTCATGTGGCGGCGGACCAGGGCGGGGAAGACCTCCAGGAAGGCCAGACCGACGTCGCGGGTGAAGGCGAAGTCGGCCTCCCAGTTCCCGGAATCCAGGTTATCGTAGAAGATGCCGCCGACGCCGCGCGCCTCGCCCCGGTGCGGCAGGAAGAAGTAGCGGTCGCACCACTCCTTGTAGCGCGCGTAGCAGGCCGGGTCGTGCCGGTCGCAGGCGCCTTGCAGGGCAGCGTGGAAATCGGCGGTGTCCCGCTCGTCCGGCACCATCGGGGTCAGGTCGGCGCCGCCGCCGAACCAGCCGACGCGGGTCACGATGTGGCGCGTGTTCATGTGGGTCGCCGGCACCAGCGGCGAGCGCATGTGCGCGACGAGGCTGATTCCCGACGCCCAGAACCGCCCGTCCTCCGCCGCGCCGGGAATGCTGCCGCGGAACTCCGGGCTGAAGGTGCCGTGCACGGTGGAGACGTTGACGCCGACCTTCTCAAACACGCGGCCCCGCATCACCGACATCACGCCGCCGCCGCCCTCGCCGCCGCCATGGTCGGGGCGCTGCCATGGCTTGCGCTCGAAGCGGCCCGGCGGGAGGTCGGAATGGGTGCCGGTCAGCTCGTCCTCGATCCGCTCGAACTCGGCGCAGATGCGGTCGCGCAATTCCGTGAACCAGGCGGTGGCGCGGATCTGGCGGTCGGTGGGCTGGTCGGTGGGCCGGTCGGCGGGCCGGTCGGCGGTCGAGTCCGTGGCGTCGGGAGGGGAAGCGGTCATGGGCGGGCGTCCGGCGTCGGTCAAGACAGGGGGCTGGGTAGGGGGGTGAGCGGTGCGGCTGTCTGCCGCAGGGCCTCACCCAACACCATCGCGGCACTCAGCGCAACATTCAGCGACCGGGCCGGCGGCTTCAGGGGGATGACCAGCCGCGCGTCGGCGGCCTCGTGCACCGCGTCTGGCACCCCGGCGCTCTCGCGTCCGACCATGATGCGGTCGTCCGGCGCGAAGGCGAAATCCGTGTAGGGAACGGCCCCGCGGGTCGTCAGCAGCACCAGCCGCCCGGCCTGCGGCAGCGCGCGGTAGGCCGCCCAGGAGCTGTGCCGGACCAGGGAAAGCTGGTCGATGTAGTCCATCCCGGCCCGCCGCAGCTTGCGGTCGTCCAGCACGAAGCCGCAGGGCTCGATCAGGTCCAGCGGCACCCCGAGTCCCGCGGCCAGCCGCATCAGCGTTCCGGCGTTCTGCGGAATGTCCGGTTCGAAGAGAACGAGGCGCATGAAATTCCCTTTTGGTTCAGCGAAGTCTAATGGTGCACCGCGAAGCGCGACAAGTTGTCCGATGACAAAACCTTTTCAAGGCGTTGCCGCGACTGTATACCGCACCCCGGATACCCGGGGCCTGCAACCCCGGCCGACGCGGCGCGCCCACGCCCACCCAGTGAGCGGACATGCCCGTCAAGTCGTGATACACACTGGTCCACGTGTCATAGGGCGCTTCGGCGCGCCGCGTATGCCTTGAGGAGATTAACGCTTATGGCTCAGACCACGCATCCGCCCGGGACGGGTGCCCACGCGGCCCCCGGCGGCGAGGGGGCTTCCCGCCGTGATTTTCTCTACCTCGCCACCGGGGCCGTGGGTGCCGTTGGTGTCGCTTCCGCCGTCTGGCCGTTCATCGACAGCATGAACCCGGCCGCCGACACCCTGGCGCTCGCCTCGATCGACGTGGATCTGGCCCCGGTCCAGGAAGGCCAGGCGATCACCGTCACCTGGCGCGGCAAGCCGGTTTTCGTCCGCCACCGCACGGCGAAGGAGATCGAGGAGGCGCGCACCGTCAACCTCGGCGAACTCCGCGACCCCGCCGCCGACGACGCCCGCGTGAAGAAGCCGGAATGGCTGATCGTCATCGGCATCTGTACGCACCTGGGCTGCGTGCCCCTGGGGCAGAAGCCGACCGATCCGCGCGGTGAGTTCGACGGCTGGTTCTGCCCGTGCCACGGCTCGCACTACGACACCGCAGGGCGCATCCGCAAGGGTCCCGCCCCGGCCAACCTCGTCGTTCCGCAGTACGCTTTCACGAGCGACACCGCGGTCCGGCTCGGCTAAGCGGCCCTTAAGGTTCTGGAGACCCCAAGATGGCTCAGGCTCACGCCCCCCAGTTCAAGAATCCCGTCGTGAAGTGGATCGACAGCCGCCTGCCGATCTTCACGATGCTGGACCATGAGTACAACCAGTATCCGATGCCCCGGAACGTCAACTATCTGTGGGCGTTCGGTGCCATCGCCGGCATCATGCTGGTCATCATGATCGCCACCGGCCTCGTGCTGGCGATGCAGTATGCGGCCAACACGCACATCGCCTTCGAGTCGGTCGAGCGCATCATGCGCGACGTCAACTACGGCTGGCTGCTGCGCTACGTGCACGCCAACGGCGCGTCGATGTTCTTCATCGCCGTCTACATCCACATGTTCCGCGGCCTCTACTACGGCTCCTACAAGGCGCCGCGCGAGATCCTGTGGATCCTCGGCGTGCTGATCCTGCTGGCCATGATGGCGACCGCCTTCATGGGCTACGTGCTGCCGTGGGGCCAGATGAGCTTCTGGGGCGCCACCGTCATCACGAACCTGTTCTCGGCCTTCCCGCTGGTCGGCGACCCGATCGTGACCTGGCTGTGGGGCGGCTTCTCGGTCGACAACCCGACGCTGAACCGCTTCTTCGCGCTGCACTTCCTGCTGCCGTTCGTGCTGCTGGGCTTGGTGGTCCTGCACACCGCCGCGCTGCACGTCTCCGGTTCCAACAACCCGCTGGGCATCGACCCGAAGGGCCCGCAGGACACCGTGCCGTTCAACCCGTACGTCACGGTCAAGGACGGCTTCGCGGTCGTCGTGTTCCTGATCTTCTACGCGGCCTTCGTCTTCTTCGCCCCGAACTACCTCGGCCACCCGGACAACTACATTCCGGCCAACCCGCTGGTCACGCCGGCCCACATCGTTCCGGAATGGTACTTCCTGCCGTTCTACGCGATCCTGCGCGCGATCCCGGACAAGCTGGGCGGCGTGCTCGCCATGTTCGGCGCCATCGCGGTGCTGGCGGCCCTGCCGTGGCTCGACACCTCCAAGGTGCGCAGCTGCAAGTTCCGTCCGATCTACCGCCAGTTCTTCTGGATCCTGGCCATCGACGCCCTGGTCCTGGGCTACGCCGGCGCGATGCCCGCGGAAGGCGTGTGGCTGCTGGTCGCCCGCATCGGCACGGCCTACTACTTCTTCCACTTCCTGATCCTGCTGCCGCTGCTGGGCAAGCTGGAGCGTCCGCTGCCGCTTCCCGCCAGCATCTGCGAACCGGTTCTGAAGGGCGGTGGCCGCGTTGCCGCCGGCGCCCATGCCAAGCCCATGGAGAAGGCATAATGCGCTCTCTGAAGTCTGCCATCCTCTCCGCGGCCTTCGCCCTGGGCCTGGCCGGCGCCGCGCAGGCGTCGGAAGCGGTGCACATTCCCAAGCAGGAGTGGTCGCACAGCGGCGTCTTCGGCACCATCGACAAGGCCTCGGCCCAGCGCGGCTTCCAGATCTTCAAGGAAGTCTGCGCGACCTGCCACTCGGCCAAGCTGGTCCCGATCCGCACCCTGTCCGGCATCGGCTTCAGCGAGGACGAGCTGAAGGCCATCGCCGCCGGCTATGAGGTCCAGGCCGGTCCGAACGACGCGGGCGAGATGTTCATGCGTCCGGGCATCCCGGCCGACCGCTTCCCGTCGCCGTTCCCCAACGACAACGCCGCCCGCGCCGCCAACAACGGAGCCCTGCCGCCGGACCTGTCGCTGATCGCGAAGGCCCGCGTCGGCGGCGAGGACTACCTCTACGCCTTCCTGACCGGCTTCGAGGAGAACCCGCCGGAAGGCGTGACCCTGATGCCGGGCATGAACTACAACAAGGTCTTCCCGGGCCATCAGGTGGGCATGCCCAACATCCTGATGCCGGACGGCGTCTCCTTCGCCGACGGCACCCCGGCGACGGTGCAGCAGCAGGCCCACGACATCAGCACCTTCCTGACCTTCATCGCCGAGCCGCACATGGATGCGCGCAAGCAGATGGGCGTGAAGGTGATCCTGTTCCTGATCGTGCTGGCCGGCCTGATGTACGCCACCAAGCGCAAGCTGTGGAGCACCCTGCACTGAGCCGCGTCCCCGGACGCGGTTCCATGCCGGATTTAAGACTGGACAGGGCGCCCTCGGGCGCCCTGTTCTTTTTTGGGCGGACCCATTCCCATTCGAAGGTGGTGCAGATGGTGGACAGGCTGATCGACGAGATCGTGGATTTCTGGTTCGACGAGGCGATGAAGCCCTATTGGTTCCGCCGGTCCGACAGTTTCGACCGGACGGTGCGCGACACGCTGCTGCCCCATCACGAGGCGGCGGCGGCGGGCCGGTACGATCACTGGCTGGAGGATGTGGACGGCTGTCTGGCGCTGTGCATCCTGCTGGATCAGGTGCCGCGCAACGTCTTCCGCGGCACGCCGCGCGCCTTCGCGACCGACGGCAAGGCGCTGGCGGTGGCCCGCCATGCGGTGGAGCAGGGCTACGACCTGGAATGCAACGGGGACGAGCGGATGTTCCTCTATCTGCCGTTCGAGCATCAGGAGGACCCGGACTGCCAGGAATTGTCCTGCACCCTGTTCCGGGAACGGGTCGGCGACCCGGAGATCGTCGGCTACGCCGAACGCCACCGCGAGATCGTGGCGCGCTTCGGGCGCTTCCCGCACCGCAACGCCGTTCTGGGCCGCGAGACGACGCCGGAGGAGGCGGAGTTCCTCAAGGAGCCGGGATCGTCCTTCTGACGGCGGCGCCTTCCGGCGCCCGGGGCTCCAGCCAGCGTTTCAGCGCGGCCAGCAGTTCGGGGCGGCGCACCGGCTTGGGCACGTAATCGTTCATGCCGGCGAACACGCAGCGGTCGCGGTCCTCGGCGAAGCCATGGGCGGTCACCGCGATGATCGGGACCGCGGCGCGGGGGCTGGGCATCGCCCGGATCGCCATGGTCGCGGCGATGCCGTCCACCTCGGGCATGGCGACGTCCATCAGCACGGCGTCGTAGGGGGCCTCCGCCGTGGCGACGGAGACGATGGCCTCCGCCCCGCCGTCCGCGGTGTCCACGGTGAAGCCGGCCTTGCGCATCAGCGCGGCGGTGAGAAGCCGGTTGGTGGGGCTGTCGTCCACCACCAGCAGGTGCCCGCCGCGCGCCAGCGCCCAGGCGACCAGGCAGTCATCCGCGATGGACACCGGATCGGCGCGGGGGGTGCCCTGAGGCTGCCATTGCAGAATGTTGCGGTCCACCACGAGCCTTTGGCATTTTGCAAATCAAATTGCGCCGAACCACCGGTTTTCCGGAATCGCGATGGCCGACAGGCCCGTTCGAAGCAAAGGGCGGGCCAAGCAGTTACGAGATCGAACTTTTCGCCGTCCGGATGGAAAGTTGCGCGGAGAAACAGCGTGGAGAGTGAAGCATGGGATTGGTCGATCGGCTCTGGGTGGCCTTCGCGGCCCTGAACGGCGCGGTGGCGGTGGGGGCCGGCGCCTATGCCAGCCACGGGCTCGCCGGTGACCCGCGCGGGCAGGAGCTGTTCCGGCTGGCCGGACAATACCAGATGTGGCACGCGCTGGCGCTCGTCGCGCTGGTTGCCCTGCTGCGCACCGCCGACGGGCCGGCGCGGCTGGCGCTGCGGCTGTCCGGGTGGCTTTTCGTGGCCGGTATCCTGCTGTTCAGCGGAACGCTCTACGCCACCGCCATCAGCGGTCCGCTGCCCATCGCCATGACGGCCCCGACCGGGGGCAGCTCCTTCATCCTGGGCTGGCTGATCCTGGCGGTGGCGGTCCTGCTGTTCGGGCGGCGCTTCGTCGATCGGGCCTGAGGGGAAGCGGCTCTCAGGCCGGGGCGTTGCTGGGTTCCTCCGCGGCGGCGGGGGAGCCCTCGTCCTTCTTGCGGGCGACGGGCGCGCAGTAGAGGTCGTGCAGCGTCGCCATGATGGTTTGCGCCTCGTGCCCGTTCAGCGAGTAGTAGATGTTCTGGGCGGAGCGCCGCGTCCGCACCAGCTTGTCGCGGCGCAGGCGCGCCAGATGCTGGGACAGGGCCGACTGGCTGAGATCCACCAGGTCTTCCAGCTCGCCGACCGACTTCTCACCCTCGCTCAGATAGCACAGGATGAGCAGGCGGCGCTCGTTGCTCATGGCCTTGAGCAGCGTGCTGGCCCGCCGTGCGTTGCTTTGCAGATCGGCAATGTTCATGAAACGACCGTTTCTGTCGGCGCCAAGCAACGGCGGACCGTTGCGCTGGTGTCGAGCGCCGCCGGACCGCCAATTATCGTTCGTGTTCAATCATATGGAAGAGTGTATCGCGCTGTCTACCCGTGGATGTCCCGTAGTCGTAAGAATGTTCCCCGCGCACGAAACCTTCGTCCGACGGGTTGAGGCGCTGCCGCAGCCGTTCTAGAATCGCCGCCATGGTGCTGGGCCGCCACGGTTCTGGGCCGCCACGGTTCTGGAAGGAGTGCGAGGAACGATGGCCGATCAGATTCTTGACGCCAAGGGGCTGCAATGCCCCTTGCCGGTGCTGCGGGCGCGCAAGGCGCTGAAGACGGTTCCCGCCGGCTCGACGCTGACCGTCGAGGCGACGGACCCCAGCGCGCCCAAGGACTTCGCCGCCTTTTGCGACGCCACCGGCAACCGGCTGGCTTCCAGCACGGAGGAGGGGGGGATCTACCGGTTCGTGATCGAGCGCTGCGCCTGACGGAGTTGCACGCCCGCCGCGCAAAGGGGGTGGGGGCCGCGGTTGGGGGGATGTGACGATAAGCCCCGGAATCAGCCTGTACTTTCATTAGCGATCCGGGAACAATAGGCACAGGGAAATGCCTCGAACACGAACGAAAAAGACAGAAAAGCATGTTCACCACCCTGTTCACCCACGCCGCCTGCCTGGACCACGACACAGGGCTGGGCCATCCGGAATGCGCCGACCGGCTTCGTTCCGTCCTGGCGGCTCTTGAAACCGAAGAGTTCTACATGCTCGAACGGCAGGATGCGCCGCTCGCCACCGTCGAGCAGCTCTCCCGGGCCCACCCGCGGGAGCATGTGGAGCGCATCCTGTCCCTGGTGCCGGAGCAGGAACATGCGGGCATCGACGCCGACACCGTGATTTCGCCGGGCTCGGGCGAGGCCGCGTTGCGCGCCGCCGGCGCGGTGGTCGCCGCGGTGGACGTGGTGGCGTCCGGCCATTCGCGCAACGCCTTCTGCGCCGTGCGCCCGCCGGGGCATCATGCCGAATATGAGAAGGCCATGGGCTTCTGCCTGTTCAACAACGCCGCGGTCGGCGCCTACCACGCGCGGGCGGTGCACGGGTTGCAGCGGATCGCGGTGATGGACTTCGACGTCCACCACGGCAACGGGACGCAGGACATCTTCCAGCGCGATCCGGACATGCTCTACTGCTCGACCCACCAGTCGCCGCTCTATCCCGGCACGGGCGATGCGGCGGAAAAGGGCGAGTACGGCAACTGCATCAACGCGCCGCTCCCCGCCATGTCGGGCTCGCCGGAGTTCCGGCACGCGATGACCCACGTCATCCTGCCCGCCATCGACCATTTCAAACCCGACCTTCTGATCATCTCCGCCGGGTTCGACGCCCATTCGCGCGACCCGCTGGCCGGGCTTCACCTGACCGACGACGACTTCGCCTGGGCCACGCGCAAGCTGGGCGATCTGGCCCGCACCCATTGCGGCGCCCGCATCGTGTCGGTGCTGGAGGGCGGCTACAACCTGCGCGCCCTGGCTTCGGCCACCGCCGCCCATGTGCGCGAACTGATGTACTGCTGAGCTTTCCGATTCGTCCGGCCGATTCTTCCGGCTAGGCCCGTGGTGGGAGCGTAATACGCCCGCCGCGGGCCTTGCGCATTTGGGGGCCGGGCCATAATTTCGGGGTTCGGTCCCATCGCGGGCACCCCATCGTATGGATCATTGGCCGGATGGAACATGGCTGACCTCGCTAAAATTCCCCCCGACATCGCCGCCCTCAGCTTCGAGGACGCGCTGGCCGAGCTGGAGCGCATCGTGCGCCAGCTCGAGGACGGGCGCGGCAAGCTCGACGACGCGATCTCCTCCTACGAGCGCGGCACCGCGCTGAAGCGCCATTGCGAGGCCAAGCTGCGCGAGGCCCAGGCCAAGATCGACCGCATCACCGTTGCCGCCGACGGCACCCTCGGCACCGAACCCGCCCGGATCGACTGACGTGCAGACCGACCTCAAGACAGCCATGGCCGACATGGCGGCGGATGTGGAGCGCGCGATCCTGCACCTCCTGCCGACCACCGACCTTCCCGAATCCCGCGTGCTGGAGGCGATGCGCTATGGCTGCCTGAACGGCGGCAAGCGGCTGCGCCCCTTCCTGGTCTGCCAGTCCGCCGCCCTGTTCGGCGTCAATCCCGACTGCGCGCTGCGCGTGGCCGTGGCCGTGGAATTCGTCCACAGCTACTCGCTGGTCCACGACGACCTGCCGGCGATGGATGACGGCGAGCTGCGCCGCGGCCAGCCCACCGTGCACCGCAAGTTCGACGAGGCGACGGCCATCCTGGCCGGTGACGGGCTGCTGACCTACGCCTTCGAGGTGCTGGCCGACCCGGCGACCCACGAGGACCCGCATGTGCGCTGCCAGCTCGTGGCGGCGCTCGCCAAGGCGGCGGGGCCGCACGGCATGGTCGGCGGCCAGATGCTCGACCTGATCGCCGAGCACGAGACGTTCGACCTCGGCACCACGACGCGGCTCCAGCGCATGAAGACCGGCGACATGATCGCCTTCTCCTGCGAGGCCGGCGGCATCCTGGGCAAGGCCCCGCCGCCGCAGCGCCACGCGCTGCGCGCCTACGCCCACGACCTTGGGCTGGCCTTCCAGATCGTGGACGACCTGCTGGACGTGGAAGGGACGGAGGCCGAGACCGGCAAGTCGGTCGGGCGCGACACGGAAGCCGGGAAATCCACCTTCGTATCCATCCTCGGGCGGGACCGCGCCCGCTCGCAGGCCGCGATGCTGGCCGTCCAGGCCAAGGCGCATCTGGAGATCTTCGACGGGCGTGCCGATATCCTCAAAGCGGTCGCCGACTTCGTCGTCGCGCGGCGGACCTGAACGGAGGACGTGCAGAACGTGACCCCCAACGACAAGACGCCGCTTCTCGACCTCGTCCACACCCCCGCCGACCTGCGTGCGCTCAAGCCCGAACAACTCCGGCAGGTGGCCGACGAGCTGCGGACGGAAACCATCAGCGCGGTGTCGGTGACCGGCGGGCATCTGGGCGCCGGGCTGGGGGTGGTCGAACTGACCGTCGCCCTGCATTACGTGTTCAACACGCCCGCCGACCGGCTGATCTGGGACGTCGGGCACCAGTGCTACCCGCACAAGATCCTGACCGGGCGCCGCGACCGCATCCGTACGCTCCGCACCGGTGGGGGATTGAGCGGATTCACCAACCGGTCGGAGAGCGAGTACGACCCCTTCGGCGCCGGCCACAGCTCCACCTCCATCTCGGCGGGGCTGGGCATGGCGGTGGCGCGCGACCAGTTGGGCCGTGACAACCATGTGATCGCGGTGATCGGCGACGGCGCCATGAGCGCCGGCATGGCCTATGAGGCGATGAACAACGCCGGGTCGGCGGACAGCAAGCTGATCGTCATCCTGAACGACAACGACATGTCCATCGCGCCCCCGGTCGGCGCGATGAGCGCGTACCTGTCGCGGCTGATCTCCTCCAAGCCCTACCTCAGCTTGCGCCATCTGGCGAAGGACATCGCGGAGCAGTTGCCGCGTCCGCTGCGCACGGCGGCCCGCCGGGCGGAGGAGTACGCCCGCGGCATGGTCACCGGCGGCACGCTGTTC
>NZ_JAUJFI010000126.1 GCF_030849505.1 Azospirillum isscasi
CTGCTGGCGGTGCGTCAGGCGAGGGCGACGGGCGGGCGCATCGTGCTGGCGGCGGTGCCGCCCCCCATCCGCGCCGCCCTGGACGAGGCCGGGCTGTCGGCGCTGCTGGAGAGCCGCGGCGACCTGGAGACCGCCGTGGAGGCCGCCATGCGCGCCGCATCCCAACAATGAATTAGTCCATGTTGCGAAGACTGGATTCGTAAAGCTGCTGCGCCAGCATAATCCTCAGAAGGGCTTCCACCGTAACGCTCATATAGCGCGCCCGCCGCTCCAGACGCCGATAGACGTCGATCGGCAGTTCAAGCGTCACGTTGACCCTGCTGGCGTGGGGAAACTCGGCCATATCCCCTCTCCATCTCTGTGAACCGCGTCGCGGGACGCCGGACCACAGACGATAAGACTCCCCTCCGGCGCGGTCCATGGCGCAGTCCGCGAAGCGCGCTGTGCGGTTGCGCCGGACCGTTCCTCCTATTTGGAGCGCGTCAGGCCGCACCCCGCAGCGACCGGTGGACCTCCGCCAGGATCTCGTAGGAGCGCAGCCGCGCCGCGTGGTCGTGGATGGCCGAGGCCACCATGATCTCGTCGGCGCCGGTTTCGGCGAGGAAGGACTCCAGCCCGCGCCGCACCGTCTCCGCCGAGCCGACGAAGGAGCAGGAGAGCATGTTCATGGCCTGCGCCCTCTCCTGCGGCGACCAGAAACTTTCGATGTCGTCGATGGGCGGCGGCAATTGGCCGCGGGTGCCGCGCACCAGACGGGCGAAGCTCTGCTGGGCGGAGGTGAAGAGCCGGCGCGCCTCCGCGTCGGTCTCCGCGGCGAAGACGTTCACCCCGACCATGGCGTAGGGCCGGTCGAGCTGCGCGGAGGGGGTGAAGTTGTCCCGGTAGACCCGCAGCGCCCGCATCAGCGCGTCCGGCGCGAAGTGCGAGGCGAAGGCGTAGGGCAGCCCGAAGGCCGCCGCGAGCTGCGCGCCGAACAGGCTGGAGCCGAGAATCCACAGCGGCACCTCCGTGCCGGCGCCGGGCACCGCCTGCACCCGCTGGCCGGGCTGGACGGGGCCGAGCAGGGCCTGAAGCTCCAGCACGTCCTGCGGGAACTGCTCGGCCACCGACGGGTCGCGGCGCAGGGCGCGCAGCGTCATCTGGTCGGTGCCGGGCGCCCGGCCCAATCCCAGGTCGATGCGGCCCGGAAACAGCGCTTCCAGCGTGCCGAACTGCTCGGCGATGACCAGCGGCGAATGGTTGGGCAGCATGATGCCGCCCGCGCCGACGCGGATGGTCGCGGTGCCCGCCGCCACATGGCCGATGACGACGGAGGTGGCGGCGCTGGCAATGCCGGTCATGTTGTGGTGCTCCGCCAGCCAGTAGCGGCGGTAGCCCAGCCGCTCGGCGTGGCGGGCGAGGTCCAGCGTGTTGCGCAGCGCGTCGCCCGGCGTGCGCCCCTCCGGCACGGGGGCGAGGTCGAGGACGGAGATCGGCGGAAGGGACGTGTCGGCGGTCGGCATGACGAGGGGTATCCAGTGTGACGGGGAGTCGGGGGGAGGGGCTTTTGCCCACACCCCGGCCCTCCCCCGCTTCGCAGGGGAGGGGGAGGGTTAGGGAGGGGGCACCGTCAGCTAAAACGCGCCACCCTCGTTCACCCAATCCTGCACCGTCTTCGCCAACCCCTGCCCCTCCGGCACGAAGGCCAGCGAGACGGAGTTGATGCAGAAGCGCAGGCCGCTCGGCGCCGGGCCGTCCGGGAAGACGTGGCCCTGGTGGCTGCCGCAGCGGGCGCACAGCGTCTCCACCCGCACCATGCCGTGGCTGGTGTCCTGCAACAGCTTCAGGTGCGCGTTGTCGAAGGGGGCGGTGAAGCTGGGCCAGCCGGTGCCGGATTCGAATTTCGTCCCGGAGCGGAACAGCGGCAGGCCGCACAGCCGGCAGGCGTAGGTGCCCGGCTTCTTGTTGTCGAGCAGGCCGCCGCAGAAGGGCGCCTCCGTCCCGTGGCTGAGCAGGACGTGCCGCTCCTCGCCCGACAGGCGCTCCACCAGCACCGCGCGCTGGTCCGGCGTCGGCGGCGTCAGGTCGAAGCCGACGGGCGACTCCGAAGCGGGGCCGGTCGGGGGGCTTGCGGAGGGGGCGGGCATCGGGCGGCTCCTGTGGCGGGATGACGGTCCTTGGGGATATGGGCGGCTGCCGCGCGGATGACACCCGGCGTCGGGCGGCTATCTTCCCTGCGCACAGCGAATGGAGCGGCATCCCATCGGGAATGAAAAAGCCCGCCTTCCCCGATGCGCCGGGAAAGGCGGGCCTTCCGATTTTCCGCCGTTACGCGGCGCCGTTACGTGGCGCCGTTATGTAGCGCCGTTACGTGGCGCCTTTACGTGGCAACGTCCGGCTTGGTGCGTCCGGTGTGGCGCTCGATGCCGGCCAGCTCCGCCGCCAGATCGGCCAGCGGCTTCAGCGCCACCGGGGCGTCCAGCCCATGCTCCCCGCCGACCGGCTCGTACCGCTCGAAATAAACGCGGAGGGTGGCGCCCGACGTGCCGGTGCCGGACAGGCGGTAGACGATGCGCGAACCGTCCTCGAACCCGACGCGCAGGCCCTGGCGGTCGGACCGGCTGCCGTCCACCGGGTCGGTGTAGGCGAACTCGTCCGCCGCCGCGACCGTGCGTCCGCCGAGATCCGTGCCGGCCAGCCCCGGCAATTTGCCGCGCAGCTCCGCGATCAGGGCGTCGGCGGCCTCCTGCGGGATGGCCTCGTAATCGTGGCGGCCGTAATAGGTGCGCCCGTAGGTGCCCCAATGCTCGGCCATCAGCTCCGCCACCGACAGGCCGCGGGCGGCCAGGACGTTGAGCCACATCAGCACGGCCCACAGCCCGTCCTTCTCGCGCACATGGTCGGCGCCGGTGCCGAAGCTCTCCTCGCCGCACAGGTTGATGCGCCCGGCGTCGAGCAGCGTGCCGAAGAACTTCCAGCCCGTGGGGGTCTCGTAGCAGGAGATCCCCAGCGCCGCCGCCACCCGGTCCACCGCCCGGCTGGTCGGCATGGAGCGGGCGACGCCGGCCAGCCCGCCCTTGAAGGCCGGCACATGGGTGGCGTTGGCGGCCAGGACGGCGAGGCTGTCGCTGGGCGACACGAAGACGTTGCGGCCCAGGATCATGTTGCGGTCGCCATCGCCGTCCGACGCGGCGCCGAAGTCCGGCGCGTCCGGCCCGAACAGCCGCTCCACCAGTTCCTCCGCGTGGGCGAGGTTCGGGTCGGGGTGGTGCCCGCCGAAATCCTCCAGCGGCGTGCCGTTGATCACGGTGCCGGCGGGGGCGCCCAGGCGGCGTTCCAGGATCTCCGTGGCGTAGGGGCCGGTGACCGCGTGCATGGCGTCGAACACCATGCGGAAGCCCGACGCGAACAGCCCGCGGATCGCCGCCATGTCGAACAGCGATTCCATCAGCGCCGCATAGTCGGCCACCGGGTCGATGACCTCCACCGCCATGCCGCCGAGCGCCGTCTCCCCGAGCGTGTCGAGGTCAAGGTCCGCTGCTTCGACCGTCCTGTATTCGGCGATGACCTTGGAACGGGCGAAGAAGGCGTCGGTCATCGATTCCGGCGCCGGGCCGCCGTTGGCGGCGTTGAACTTGATGCCGAAATCGCCGTCCGGGCCGCCAGGGTTGTGGCTGGCCGACAGGATCACGCCGCCGACGGCGCCGCGCTTGCGGATGACGCAGGAGGCCGCGGGGGTGGACAGGATGCCGCCGCGCCCGACGACCGCGCGCCCGATGCCGTTGGCGGCGGCCATGCGCAGGATGGTCTGCACGGCGGTGCGGTTGTGATACCGCCCGTCGCCGCCGATCACCAGCGTGGCGCCGGCCAGCCCGTCCACGCAGTCGAAGATGGATTGGACGAAATTTTCCAGGTAGCGCGGCTGCTCGAAGACTTTCACGGCCTTGCGCAGCCCCGAGGTGCCGGGCTTCTGGCCGTCGAAGGGCGTGGTCGGACAGGTGACGGAAACCACTGGGCGTCCTTTCTTGGTCGTATCGGGCCGGGGCGGCGTGCCGTCGCACCGCCGCCCCGCCACGCCACGATGCGCGGCTTTGCGCCGTTGTTCAACCGGGCCGATCGGCGCTCCCCCTCCGGCGGACGGGGATTGGTTACGCCTCTTCCACCGAGACGGCTTCCGGACCCTTCTCGCCCTGGCGGACGGTGATGCGGACGCGCTGCCCGTCGTTCAGCCCCGCAAGGCCGGAACGCTCCACCGCCTTGACGTGGACGAACACGTCCTGGCCGCCGCCGTCCTGGGCGATGAAGCCGAAGCCCTTGGTGGCGTTGAACCACTTCACGGTGCCCTCGGTCTGGGAGGTCGGGCCGCCCGCCGCCGGACGGCGCGGACCGCCGCCGAAGCCGCGGTCGCCGCCCCGGTCGTTCCCGCGGTCGCCGCCCCGGTCACCGAAACCGCGGCTGTTGCCCCGGTCGCCCGGACCGCGGCCACGGTCACCGAAACCGCGGTCACCGAAACCGCGGTCGCCGAACCCGCGGTCACCCCCACGGTCGCCACGGTCGCCCCCACGGTCGCCGAAGCTCCGCTCGCCGTAGGACGGGCGCGGCCCCTGGGCGCGCGGCGCGCGGGCCGGGGCGGCGGTGGAGGCATCCACGGAATGCAGGGTGGACACCTGGTTGCCCTTGCGCCCTTCCACGATGTCCACCACGACGGTGGCGCCGTCCGGCAGGGCGTCATGGCCGGCGGTGGCGACCACGGCGGCGGGGATCAGGGCGTCGGGCGACCCGTCCTCGAACTTCACGAAGCCGAAGCCGCGGTTGGGATCGTACCACTTCACGGTGGCCTGAACCTGGGTGCCGAGGACGACGGGCTGGCGGTAGACGTGCTGGCGCGGGGGTTGACGGTGCATGAGACCCACTGAACTCCAAAAGGCGACTCGGCACCGGCCTTCGGTGCCCGACAGAAGACATCGCCTTTCCCCGCCCGAATCACAAGACCGCAGGCGCGCCGATTTTCGCGTCCGCGGTTCCGGTGCCATTTTTCACCCGGCGCGGCCCCGGTTCAGCCCAGCCGGTCGGGGGCCGGCGGCGGCTCCTCCGGCGGGACGGGGATGGCGTCCGGCGGCTCCTTGATCGGCGGGCGGGCGGGGTCGCCGGGCAGGTCCGGCATGCCGGGCGGCGGCACCGGCATGTCGGGGGTCGGCGGGGCGGGCGGAAAGGGGCCGGTCTTCATCGTCTCAACCGCCATCAGCCACCCCCGTCCATCGTGCCCGGCGCCGCGCGGGTGAGGTTGCGCGCCTTCTCCAGCGAGTCCATGCAGAGCGGCTCGTTGCCGTCCTTCGCAGCGGAGCGCGCGGCGGTCACCAGCGATTCGATCTGGGCGTTGCGCGCCGCCTGCCCCATCGACCCGCCCTCCATGGAGGAGCCGCTGTTGGGCGCGGCGTCCGGCCGCACCGCCGGGGCGGTCGGCATGGGGGCGGCGGTGCGCGGCGGCTCGATCACCGCCCGGTCGCCCGCGGCCGGCGGCGCCACCACCCCGCCCGAGCGGGCGAGCCGGTCCGGCGTGGCGGCCCCGGACCCTCCGCCGGGCAGCGCCCCGTCCACCGCGCTGGAGCCGGAGGTGCCCGGCGGGGCCGCGACCGGCGGCGGGCTGGCCGACAGGTTGTGCTCGGCGGCGAAGCGGTCCACCAGCGCCGCACAGCTTCCCTGCGCCAGCGCGGGTCCGGCGCCGCACAGCATCAGGCCGGCGGCGAGCAGGAAGCCCTGTGGGATGCCCCTTCGGATGCCCCGTGGAGTGCCCCGTGGGATGCGATGTCCTGCCATCGGATTTCCTCCCCATCAGCGATACCACCCTCAACCGGTGTAGCGCGGCGCCGGTTCCACCCGGCTTTTTCCCGCCCGACCCGCCGTCCGGCGGTGCCGTTTCGCCGTTTCCGCCTGTTGAAGGCCCACAGGACAACGGCGGGGGAGAGGGGGCGCGATGGACAGCAACCGCGAAGGCCGTGCGGACGTTTCCGCCGAGGCCGAAGCCTTCTACACGGAGAGTTTGAAGGTCCTGAAGGACTCCGGCATTCCCTTCCTGCTGGGCGGCACCTTTGCGCTCAGCGCCTACACGGGGATCACCCGGCCCACCAAGGACATCGACGTCTTCTGCCGGGGCGGCGACTTTCCGCGCATCCTCGCGCATTTCCAGGACCGCGGCTTCGGGACGGAGATCGAGGACGAGCGCTGGATCGGCAAGATCCGGCACGGGGCGCTGTTCATCGACGTGATCTTCAACTCCGCCGCCGCCATCAACCCGGTCAACGACCGCTGGTTCGGGGAGGACCACCGCGCCCTCATCTGCGGCGCCGACGTGCAGCTCATCCCGCCGACGGAGATGGTCTTCTCCAAATCCTTCGTGCAGATGCGGCACAAGTACGACGGCCCCGACGTCGCCCACATGATCCTGAAGCAGCACGCCCACATCGACTGGAAACGGCTGCTCGGCCACATGGAGCAGTATTGGGAGGTGCTGCTGATGCACGTCCTGAACTTCCGCTTCATCTACCCGACGGAGCGCGACCACATCCCCGGCTGGCTGTTGCAGGAGCTTCTGAACCGGCTGAACGAGCGCGCGAAGCTGCCGGTGCCGCAGACCCGCATCTGCCGGGGGCGGCTGTTCTCGCGCGAGGATTATCGGATCGACGTCACGGACTGGGGGTTCGCCGACGTCGTCGGCGAGGAAACGAAGCATGGCTGAAGGAACGATCAAGGTCGCCGCCATCGGCGACATCCATGTCGGGGAAAGCTCCTCCCACCCCTACCGCGAGCTGTTCCAGGAGATCGCCGATCGGGCGGACGTCCTGGCGCTGGCCGGCGACCTGACCAACCACGGCAAGCCGCGCGAGGCAGAGGTGCTGGCCGAGGACCTGCGTGCCATCGGCATTCCGGTGGTCGCCGTTCTGGGCAACCACGACCACGAGTGCGGCCATGTCGAGGAGCTTCAGCGCATCCTGGAGCAGGCGGGCGTCCGTTTCCTCGACGGCAACCCGGTGGAGATCCGCGGCGTCGGCTTCGCCGGGGTGAAGGGCTTCGGCGGCGGGTTCGAGAACCGCATGCTGGACTCCTTCGGCGAACCGGCCATCAAGCAGTTCGTGCACGAGGCGCTGAACGAGGCCATGCGGCTGGAAAGCGCGCTGCGCCAGTTGGAGACGGAACGGACCCTGGTCGTCCTGCACTACGCCCCCATCGCCGAGACGGTGCGGGGGGAGCCGCCGGAGATCTATCCGTTCCTGGGGTCGTCCCGTCTGGCGGAGACCATCGACCGCTTCCACGTCCGGGCGGTCGTCCACGGCCACGCCCACCACGGCAGCTACGCCGGCAAGACCCTGCGCGGCACGCCGGTCTACAACGTCGCCCAGACCATCGAGAAGGAATCCGGGAGGCCGTACGCGCTGATCGAGCTGTGAGGGAGATTGTTGTGTTGGGCCCCCCTCCCGACCTCTCCCCACTTCGCGGGGGGAGGAGATTGGGTGGAGGAGGAGAAAAGCCCTCCCTCGCCGAAGGTGGGGAAGGGATAGGGAGAGGGCCCAATGCAACAACGCCCACACGCCCGCCATGCAACCGCCGCGCTATCGCCCCGGCGGGCTTCCGGATAGGGTGCGGGCACCATGCCCCACCCTGCCCTTTCGAAGCTCCCGCCATGCTGACCGCCAACCTCGCCGCCCTGGGGGCCGCGCTCTGCTGGGCGGCCAGCGGGCTGATCGCCATCGGACCGGTGCGCGCCATCGGCTCGGTCGCCTTCAACCGCCTGCGCATGAGCATCGTCTTCGTCGGCACGGCGGTCGCCGCGACGATCCTTGGCGGCTGGCAGACGCTGGACCTGCAAGGCGCTGCGATCCTCGCGCTGTCCGGCGCGGTCGGCATCGTGATGGGCGACACCGCCCTGTTCTGGGCGCTGGGACGCATCGGCCCGCGCCGCAACTCGGTGATCTACGCCACCAACGCGCCGATCACCGCGCTCCTCGCCTGGGCCGTGCTGGGCGAGGCGCTGGGGCCGTGGACGGCGGTCGGCATCGCGCTGGTGACCGCCGGGGTGATGCTGGCGATCTTCTTCCGCGCCGCCCCCGCCGCCAACGGCAACGGCGGCGTCCCCCACGACTGGGAGTCCGTCCGCGGGCGCCTGCTGGTGGGCGCCGGCACCTGCCTGATCGCCGCCTGCTGCCAAGCCGCCGGCTCGGTCATCGCCCGGCCGGTGATGGCGGCGGGCGCCGACCCCATCGCGGCGGCGGCGGTGCGCGTCGGCACGTCGGGCCTGCTGCTGTTCGCGGGCGGTCTGCTGCCCGGCCAGCGCTTCGGCTTCGGGGCGGGGCTGACGCCGCGCATCCTGGCCCAGGTGGCGGTCAACGGCTTCGTCGGGCTGGGGCTGGGCATGACGCTGCTGCTGATCGGGCTGGCGCACGGCAACGCGGGCGTGGTCGCCACCCTGTCGGCCACCAGCCCGGTGCTGATCCTGCCGATGCTGTGGGTGTGGACCCGCCAGCGTCCGGGGGCCGGAGCCTGGGCCGGCGCCATCGTGGCGGTGCTGGGCGTGGCGCTGATCGTCAACCGCTGACGCCGGAAACGCGGGCATCCTCACCCGAAACTGTTGCGTCCGCTGAATTCCGGGGCAGGATGGCGGAACCGGCTTCCGGTTCCCGCATTCCGATAAGGCGCGATACCCCATGGCCTCCCCCCGCCGCAAACGCCCCGGCGCCGATCCCGGACCGCCCGCGCTGCATCTGACCCGCTTCCTGCCCTACCGCCTGTCGGTGCTGTCCAACACGGTCAGCCACACGGTGGCGACGCTGTACGAGAAGCGCTTCGGCATCACCATCCCGGAATGGCGGGTCATCGCCGTGCTGGGCGGCGGCGAGACGCTGAGCGCCGGCGAGATCGCCCAGCGCACCGCCATGGACAAGGTGCAGGTCAGCCGCGCCATCAGCCGGATGCTCGATTCGGCGCTGATCCTGCGCGAGTCGGGCGACACCGACCGCCGCAAGGCGCAACTGACCCTGACGCCGAAGGCGCTGGCCATCTACACGGAGATCGTCCCCCTCGCGCTGGCCTACGAGCAGGAGCTGACCGGCGCCCTGACGGAGGAGGAGACGGCGCAGCTCGACCGGCTGCTGGCCAGGCTCAAGGCCCAGGCCGACGCGCTGGCTGCCCGTTCTACGCAAAGTCCTTGAAGCTGTCCGCCGCCGCGCGGTCGTAGCCCTGGCTGGCGCGCAGGAGCTGCCGCGTGTAGTCCTCCCGCGCCGCGCCGCGGCGCAGGGCCTCGACATCCATCTCCTCGACGATCCGCCCGCGGTTCATCACGGCCAGCCGGTCGCACATGGTGGCGACGACCGCCAGATTGTGGCTGACCAGCACGTAGGTCAGCGCGTGCTCCGCCCGCAGCCGCTTCAGCAGGTTCAGGATCTCCGCCTGCACCGACACGTCGAGGGCCGAGGTCGGCTCGTCCAGCAGCAGGACGCGCGGCTCCAGCACCAGCGCGCGGGCGATGGCGACGCGCTGGCGCTGCCCGCCGGAGAGCTGGTGCGGGTAGCGGAAGCGGAATTGCGGCCCCAGCCCGACGTCGCGCAGCACCCGGTCGATCCGCGCGTCGGCGTCGCGCAGCCCGTGGATGGCGATCGGCTCGGCCAGGATGCGGTCGATGGTGTGGCGCGGGTGCAGCGAGCCGTAGGGGTCCTGGAAGACCATCTGGCAGGACTTGAAGAAGCCCTTCTCGCGCCGCCGCCCCTGGGCGGCGCCATCCACGGCGATGGACCCGGTCCAGTCGTGGTTCAGGCCGACGACGGCGCGCAGCACCGTGGACTTGCCCGACCCCGACTCGCCGACCAGCCCGAAGCTCTCGCCCGCCCGCACGGCGAAGGACACCCCCTGCACGGCGGCCACCGCGTCGGCCCCCTGGCCGAAGGTGACGCGCAGATCCGTCACGTCGATCATGCTTCAGCTCTCCAGCCAGGACGGGTCGCGGGTCAGCACCGGCAGCTCATCCCTTGTGTCGTCCAGGCGCGGCAGACTGTCGAGCAGCCCGCGCGTGTAGGGGTGCTTGGCCGCGTGCAGCTCCGACGCGCGGCAGGTCTCCACCACCCGGCCCGCGTACATGATCAGGATGCGGTCGCAGAAGGACGCCACCAGGTTCAGGTCGTGGCTGACGAAGATCATTCCCATGCCGCGGCGGGAGCACAGCTCGTCCATGATCGCCAGCACCTGCATCTGCACCGTCACGTCGAGCGCCGAGGTCGGCTCGTCGGCGATCAGCAGGTCGGGGTTGGGGATCAGCATCATGGCGATCATGATGCGCTGGCCCATGCCGCCCGACACCTCGTGCGGGTAGAGGCCGTAGACGCGCTCCGGGTTGCGGATGCGCACGGCCTCCAGCATCTCCAGGGCGCGCCGCTTCGCCTCCGCCGTGCCGGCGCTGGAATGGACGCGGTACGCCTCGGCGATCTGGGCGCCGATGGTCATCACCGGGTTCAGCGAGAATTTCGGGTCCTGCATGACCATGGAGATGCGGCGCCCGCGGATGCCGCGCAGCCGCTTCTCCGGCAGGGTCAGCAGGTCCTCGCCCTGGAAGCTCAGCCGGTCGGCGGTGACGATGCCGGGCGGCGGGACCAGCCGCAGGATGGCCCGCCCGGTCATCGACTTGCCGGAGCCGGACTCGCCCACGATGCCCAGCTTTTCCCGTCCCACGGTGAAGGAGACGCCGCGCACCGCCTGCGTCACGCCCGTCCGGGTGGGGAAGGAGATGCGGAGGTTCTCGACCTCCAGCAGCGGTTTGTCGCTCATTTGCCTTTCGGGTCCAGAACGTCGCGCAGGCCGTCGCCCAGCAGGTTGAAGCCCAGGCTGACCACGAAGATGGCGATGCCGGGCATGGTGGCGACCCACCATTGCTCCAGAACGTACTGGCGCCCGGTGGCGATCATGGCGCCCCATTCCGGGGCCGGCGGCTGCGCGCCGAGGCCGAGGAAGCCCAGCCCCGCCGCCGTCAGGATGATCCCCGCCATGTCCAGCGTCACCCGCACGATCAGCGAGGAGGAGCAGAGCGGCACCACATGGCCGAGGATGATCCGCGGCGTCGAGGCGCCCTGGAGCCGCACGGCGCTGATGAAGTCGCTTTTGCGGATGGTGATCGTCTCGGCCCGCGCGATGCGGGCGTAGGGCGGCCAGCTGGTGATCGCGATGGCGATGATGGCGTTCTCGATGCCCGGCCCCAGCGCCGAAACGAAGGCCAGCGCCAGGATCAGCTTCGGAAAGGCCAGGAAGATGTCGGTGACCCGCATCAGCGCCGCGTCCGCCCAGCCGCCGAGATAGCCCGCCACCGTCCCGATCAGCAGCCCGGCCACCGGCGCCGTCACCGCGACCAGCGCCACGATCATCAGCGTCAGGCGGGAGCCGTAGAGGATGCGCGACAGGATGTCCCGCCCGAAGGCGTCGGTGCCCAGCCAATGCGCGGCACTGGGGGGCAGCAGCCGCTGCGACAGATCCTGCCTGTAGGGGTCGTAGGGGGCGAGCAGCGGGGCCAGCGCCGCCATCAGCACCAGCAGCAGCACGATGCCCAGCCCGATCATGGCCAGCCGGTTGCGGGAGAAGGCCAGCCAGCCCAGATAGACCCGGCCCAGCCGCGCCTGCCCGCGGGACTGCGGCGTCTCCGCCGTCAGCCACGCCCGCAGCCCGCCTTCGGTCGTTTGCATCATCGTGCCCCTCATCTCGCACGGGGATCGAGCAATCGGTACAGCAGGTCGGACAGCAGGTTCAGGCCGATGAAGACCGCCCCCACCACCAGCGTGCCGCCCAGCACCGCGTTCATGTCCGCCGACAGCAGGGAGTTGGTGATGTACAGCCCCAGCCCCGGCCAGGCGAACACCGTCTCCGTCAGCACCGACCCTTCCAGCAGCGAGGCGTAGGACAGCGCCACCACCGTGGTCAGCGGCACCGCGATGTTGCCCAGCGCGTGGCGCCAGATCACCCGCGCCTCCGACATGCCCTTCACGCGGGCGGTGGTGATGTATTCCTGGCGGAGTTGGTCCAGCATGAAGCTGCGCGTCATCCGCGCGATGTAGGCCACGCTGTAGAGACCGAGGATGCTCGCCGGCAGCATCAGGTGGTGCAGCGCGTTCCAAAACACGTCGGTCTCGCCGGCCAGCAGGGCGTCCACCGTGATGACCCCGGTCACCGGATCGACCAGCCCTTCGTAGAAGACGTCCACCCGCCCCGGCCCCGGCGCCAGATCCAGCCGCGCATAGAAGACCAGCAGCGCCATCAGCCCCAGCCAGAAGACCGGGATGGAATGGCCGATCAGCCCGATCACGCGGATCGCGTGGTCCGGCCAGCGCCCCTGGTGCACCGCGGCCATCACCCCCGCCGGAATGCCCAGCAGCACGCCGACGATCACCGCGGCGGTCGCCAGTTCCAGCGTCGCCGGGAAGACGCGCAGGATGTCCTCCAGCACCGGGCGGGAGGTCAGCACCGAGGTGCCGAAATCGCCCTGGAGCACGTCGCCGACGTAGCGCAGGAACTGCTGCCACAGCGGCAGGTCCAGCCCCAGTTCCTGCCGGACGCGGGCGTAGGTGTCGGCGGACACGCGGTCGCCGACCACGGCGATCACCGGGTCGATGGGCACCACGCGCCCGATCAGGAAGGTGACGAGCAGCAGCCCGAGGAAGGTCAGCGCCACGGAGACGAGCAGCCCCGTCCCCTTGATCACATGGCGCCGCCCCGGCATCCCCGGTCGTTTCAAGATAGCGGCCAAGTTTCACCCGACATGAGTTCGAATTCCCTCTCCCGCCCCGGGAGAGGGAAGGGACCCGCGCGAAGCGCGGGAAGGGTGAGGGGGCAGCCGAGGATCGTGCCTTGATCCTGGGGCTACCCTCACCCGCCCGCTTCGCGGGCACCCTCTCCCGGGACGGGAGAGGAACTGGGAAGCCCGCCTTACTTCTTGCTGACCTTCCAGTAATAGTTGCTGTCGAAGCTCGGCCCCCAGACCAGCCCCTCGACGTTGCTGCGCTCCGCGATCACCTCGGTCTGCTGGAACATGATGACGAAGGGCGAGGTCTCCAGAACCTCGCGCTGAAGCTCCTGGTACATGGCGGCGCGCTTGGCGGAGTCGCGCTCCTCCACCGCGGCGGCGGTTTTCTTGGTCAGTTCAGGGATGTCCCAGGCGTTGCGCCAGGACAGCGGCTTGGCCTTCGCGTCGTCGGCGTTGTCCGGGTTGGCGGCGAAGGTGTCGGCGTTGGTGTTCGGGTCCTGGTAATCCGCACCCCACTGGTACAGCAGCGCCTCGTGGTTGCGGGCGCGGTACTTGGTGACCACCTGCTTGCCGTCCGCCGGCAGCAGGTTGATCTTGATGCCCGCCGCCGCGGCGCTGCCCTGGATGGCCTGGGCCATGTCCATGCTGGGCGAGGTGTTGCGGACGTCCATGGTCACCGTGATGCCGTCCGGATAGCCGGCCTGGCGAAGAAGCTCCTTCGCCTTGGCCGGATCGTACGTGTACGGGTTCTCCTCCAGCGCGCCGAGGAAGCCCTTGGGCAGGAACGCCTGATGGACGGTGCCGAGACCGTTCATGATGGTCTTCGCCATGCCGTCGTAATCCACGGCGTATTTGAACGCCTTGCGCACGTCCGGCTTGGCCAGGACCTCGTTCTTCTGGTTCAGGCCGAAATAATAGAGCGTGCCCTTCGGCGCCTGGACGATGCGGATCTTGTCGTTGCCGCGCAGCGGCTCGAACTGCTCCGGCTTCAGGTTGCGGGCCACGTCCACGTCGCCCTTCTCCAGCAGCAGGCGCTGGGTCGCCGGTTCCGCGATGTGGCGGATCAGCACGCGCTTCACGGCGGGGGCGCCGCCCCAGTAATTGGCGTTGGCCTCCAGCGACAGAAGCTCGCTGGCCTTCCACTGGCGCAGGACGAAGGGGCCGGACCCGGCGGAGTTGGTCTTCAGGAAGGCGGCGCCGAAGTCGCCATTGACCTCCTTGCTCTTGACCAGCTTGGAGTCGACCACGCCGGAAACGTCGGCGGTCAGGCAGTAGAGCACGAAGGTGGGGGCGTAGACCTTGTCCGTCTCGAACACCAGGGTGCGCGGGTTGGTGGCGCGGACCTTCTGATCGACGTTCTCCGGCGTCAGGCCGAACTGGGTCAGGATGAAGGCCGGCCCCTTGTTCATCTTCACGGCGCGCTGGAACGAGTAGGCCACGTCCTCCGCCGTCAACGGGTTGCCGGAGTGGAACTTGATCCCGTCGCGGATGGTGAAGGTGAAGGTCTTGCCGTCGTCGGAGACGGTCCAGCTTTCCGCCACCTGCCCGTAGATCTTGCTGACGTCGTTGACGTCGAAGCGGATCAGCCGGTCATAGACCTGGGCGCCGTATTCGGCCCCCGACAGCTCGAAGATCTCGCCGGGATCGAGCGTCACGATGTCGTCGAACTGCCAGGCCATGACCAGCGTGTCCTTCGGCGTGTCGGCCAGAACCGGCGTGGCCGCAAGGCCGAAGGACAGGCCGGCGGAAAGAAGGGCGGCACCGGCCAGACGGCGCGCGAGCGTGTTCATGATTTCCATACTCCCTGCATGATCCCGGGTGGGGCGAATTCTCTTTGGAATTCTTGGCGGTAGGGCCAGGATGATCCGGCGGCGCGGGACGCCCTGTCAAGCGGGTGGCGGTCATAGCGCCCACGGCCTTCACGACCAGAGGTGCGGAAACCATCATGATCGGAAACGACGGAAAGCCGGTGTCGAAGGAGGGGCTGCGCCAGCACCTCGCCGCCTACAACACGCAGGCGCGCGGATCGAAGGAGTTCGCGGCGATCCCCCGCGCGCTGGTCACCATCTGCGACACCCTGAAGGCCGGCAAGACCACCTACGTGAAATGTCTGGACGGCCAGTTGCAGCTGTCCCGGCGCAAGGACAACAGCGTCCAGGCGGCGTAACGCCCCGGCCCCCCCCTCGCCCTTCACCGGGAAATCGAACCAGGGCAGGCGCAGGAACTCGTACTCCCGCAGCCGCACCGCCCGCCCGCGCCCAGTCGTGAAGGATCGCGTAGGGCGCCGCCTGATCCAGCGTCCAGCCCGCCTCGCCCCGGTCGAAGAACCAGCCGATGTGGGCGCACACGAGCCCGAGGATCTCCCGCCCGGCCGAAGCGCCGCCAATAGCCGGAATCGACGCTGACCAGCAGAACCGCCCCGCCGCCCGCCACGGGCGGGATGGGCATCGACCGCTCCGCCGCTTCGGCGATGCGCGGCTGGTAGGAGGGGAGCGCATCGAGGAAGACCGGGCGCGCATCCTCACGGGCCAGATCGCCCAGCGCCAGCCCCCGGTTGAAGGCCGCCTTGGCCCGCGCCGGCTCCAGCGCCAGGGCGCGCGCGTGGTGCCCGACCGCCCGGACCGCATCCCCGCCGGTGCGGCGCAGGCTGCCCAGAGTGTCGTGATAGTCCTCCGCCTCCGGGTCCAGCGCGATGGCCCCGGCGATCAGCGCCACCGCGTCCTCCGTCCGCCCGATCTGGCCCGACAGCACCCCCAGCAGGTGCAGCGCGTCGGCCTGCCGCGGGTCGGCGTCGAGGATCGCCCGGTAGAGTCCGGCGGCCTCGCCCATCCGTCCGGCCCGGTGATGGCCGATGGCGAGGGCGTAGGCTTCGGACAGGCTGACCATGACGACTCCGGGCTGTGCTTGCGACATCGCGCCCGTTTGCGGGAGCGCGCCGTCCCTCTACCATCGCTGGCCATGAGAACCGATCCCGACGGCCTGCCCCATCATGACGACCGCCGCGCCCTGGCGGAAGCCCTGCGCGCCGCTCTGACGCAGCGCTGTCCCGGCGCCGACGCCGACCTGACGGCGGCCATCGGGGCCATGGCGGCCAGCCGCTTCTTCGGCGTGCGCTTCCGCGCCGAGGGCAACGCCGGGCGCGCCTGGGTCGCCCGCCGCCCCAACCCCGACGTGTTCGAGGTCTGGGACCCCGCCACCGGCGCCTGGGACTTCGCGGAACGCCTGCCCGACCCGTCGCTCTACCAGCCGACGCCCGAGGGCATCGGGCGCATCGCCGCCAAGGCGCAGGAGGCCATGGCCGCGGTCGCCGCCGCCGGGCGGCTGGCCCACGCCCTGGCCTCCGGGGTCGAGCCGGACGACGAATAAGGAACGCGAACGTCAGGCGGTGGCGAACAGCCCGCCGTCCTCCGGCCCATCCGTCCCGTCATCCGCGTTCGGATCGCCGAGCGCCGTTTCCCAGCCCAGCGCCGGCAGGGCGATGCTGCGCGTGTTGCCCAGCCCGCTGCGCGTGGCGATGAATCCCCGCTGCTCCATGTAGGTCAGCAGCCGCCGCGCCCGTCCGCGCGACCGGCTGCCGCAGGCGCGGGCCACGTCGGCGTCGGACGGGCAGGGCAGATGGTCCAGCGCGGCGCGGGCCAGCAGCAAAAAGACGACCTGGATGTCCTCCGGCAGGGTGGCCGCGACCTGGGTCGCCTTCTCCCAGGCGGGATTCCCCTCGGTGTCCTGCCCGGCCCCGGCGCGGGCCGCCGCCAGCTTGCGCCGGAAGGCGGGCAGTTCCAGAAGGTCCCCCCGCACCTCCCGCGCGCGGCAGCGGACCAGGAAGTCCTGAAACAGCACGGCGATGGAGCGGTAGGACGCCTCCGGATCGGCCAGCACCTCCCGCAGGATCGCCTCATAAGCGGCCTCGCGCTCCGCCGCCTGTTCCGGCGTTTCCGGCTCCTTTACCGGGGCCGCGGGCGCCTCGTCGGCGAACGGAGCCGGCTCCGCCGGGACGGGCCGCGGGCGGGCCAGCCGGGCCAGCAGGTCGGCGCGGGCGCTGGGCGAGGGGCGGGGCACCGGCAGGCGCGGCGGGGCCGGCTCGCCAGGCTGGAAGGTC
>NZ_JAUJFI010000127.1 GCF_030849505.1 Azospirillum isscasi
CGACGGCGCCACCGGACGACAAAACGCTTCGGCGTCGCCGCCCTCCCAAACGTCGCCCTCATTTAGCGGATGCACCACTAAAGCGAACCGACGTTCGCTTTAGGGTGGGGGCCGAGGTCTTCCCGTGCCCTGATCACCCGGGGCCGGCCGTCACCCCTGCCCCGTCTCGATGACGAGCGACATCGGCGGCGGGCTCGCCAGCGTCTGATAGACGACGCAGTAGCGCTCGGTCAGCTTGGTCAGGCTGGCGATGCGCTCCGGCGGTTCGTCGGTGTCCAGGTCGAAGCGCAGGCGGATGGCGCGGAAGCCGACCGGCGCGTCCTTCGCAACGCCCAGCGTGCCGCGGAAATCCAGATCGCCCTCCGCCGACACGGTGCCGCCGCGCAGCTTGAACTCCAGCGCCGTGGCGACCGCCTTCAGCGTCACCCCGGCACAGGCCACCAGGGCCTCCAGCAGCATGTCGCCCGAGCAGGCTTGCGTGCCCGGCCCGCCGGTCGCCGGATGAAGACCGGCCTCCACCAGCGCGCGGCCCGTCTCCACCTTGCAGGCGATGCCGCCGTCGTCCAGCGCGCCGCGGGCCTTCAGCGTGACCACCGCCGAGTCGGGGGCTTCCTTGTACTTGTCCTTCAGCGGCGCCTGGAGCGCGCGCAGGTCCTGTGCGTCCATACCCGTGCGTTTCCTCTTCGCGGTTCAGGATCGTTATTGTGCGACGGACGGATGATGGACCGGCGCGACCGTCCGCGGCAATGCCCAATGCGAAGCCCTGGCCCGCGGCGAGGGCCACTGGCCCGGCTGGACGTTTTCGGCTAAGACCGGCGGCATAAACATAATGAATGGGAAGGGAGAGTCCCCCGCCATGAAAC
This sequence comes from Azospirillum isscasi, assembly GCF_030849505.1. Classification (GTDB taxonomy): domain Bacteria; phylum Pseudomonadota; class Alphaproteobacteria; order Azospirillales; family Azospirillaceae; genus Azospirillum; species Azospirillum isscasi. The sequence continues at coordinate 864 of NZ_JAUJFI010000127.1, forward strand.
GTCGCGCCTTTCTCGCCGGCGCCGGCGCCGGCCTGGCCGCCAGCACCGTCGTCGCCGCTCCGGCCATCGCGCAGAGCCAGCCCGAGATCAAGTGGCGCCTGGCGTCGAGCTACCCGAAGAGCCTCGACACCATCTTCGGCGGGGCGGAGCTGATCGCCCGCCGGGTCGCCGCCGCCACCGACAACAAGTTCCAGATCCGCACCTTCGCGGCGGGCGAGATCGTTCCGGCGCTCCAGGTGCTGGACGCGGTGCAGAACGGCACCGTCGAGTGCGGCCAGTCCGCCGCCTATTTCTACATCGGCAAGGACCCGACCTTCTGCTTCGACACGGCCATGCCCTTCGGCCTGAACACGCGCCAGCACATCGCCTGGATGATGCACGGCGGCGGGCTGGAGCTGATGCGCGAGCTGTTCCGCGACCACAACATCTACAACATCCCCGCCGGCAACACGACAGCCCAGATGGGCGGCTGGTTCCGCAAGGAAATCAAGACGGTGGAGGATCTGAGCGGCCTCAAGATGCGGGTCGGCGGGCTGGCCGGGCAGATCATGGGCAAGCTGGGCCTCGTCCCGCAGCAGATCGGCGGCGGCGACATCTATCCGGCGCTGGAGCGCGGCACCATCGACGCGGCGGAGTTCGTCGGCCCCTACGACGACGAGAAGCTGGGCTTCCACAAGGTCGCCAAATACTACTACTCGCCGGGTTGGTGGGAAGGCTCCGCCCAGATCCCGCTGATGATCAACATCACCGCGTGGGAGCAGCTTCCGGAATCCTACAGGACGATCCTGGAGCAGGCCTGCTGGGAAGCCAACACCTGGATGATCGCCAAGTACGACGCGGTCAACGCCGCGGCGCTGAAGCGTCTGGTGGCCGGCGGCGCCCAGCTCCGCGCCTTCCCGCGCGAGGTCATGATGGCCTGCGAGAAGATCGCCAACGAGCTGTACGACGAGCTGTCGGCCAAGAACCCGCGCTTCAGGAAGGTCTACGAGGCGTGGAAGCCCTTCCGCGACGAGGAGCGGCTGTGGTTCCGCGTCGCCGAGAACACCTTCGATTCCTACGTCTACGCTCAGTCGGCGCAGCGCCGCTGAAAAAGGAACGGCCCCTCCCCGCCCGGACGGCGGAGAGGGGCCGCTTTCCCCGACAGGTCAGTGCGAGACCGCGCCCGCCGCACCCAGGCCGGTTTCCGACCGGATGTACTGGTACTCGTAGGCCTTCGCCTCGGCCGCCGCCCGCGCGCTGCGGTCGGTGACGGAGAAGAGCCAGGTCATCACGAAGGCGATGACCATCGAGAACAGCGCCGGATGCTCGTAGGGGAAGATCGCCGCCGGGAACTTGAAGACGCTGACCCACACGGTCGGCCCCAGCACCACGAAGGCGACGCAGCTCACCAGGCCGGCGAAGCCGCCGATGAAGGCGCCGCGCGTGGTCAGGCCCTTCCAGAAGATCGACAGGATCAGCACCGGGAAGTTCACCGAGGCCGCCAGACCGAAGGCCAGACCGACCATGAAGGCGATGTTCTGGTTCTCGAACAGCAGGCCCAGCGTGATGGCGATGACGCCCAGAGCCAGCGTGGCGAGGCGCGACACGCGCATCTCCGACGCCTCGGTGGCGTTGCCCTTCTTGATGACGCGGGCGTAGAGGTCGTGGCTGACCGCCGACGCTCCGGCCAGCGTCAGGCCCGCGACCACCGCCAGGATGGTGGCGAAGGCGACCGCCGAGATGAAGCCCAGGAAGATGTTGCCGCCGATGGCCTTGGACAGGTGGATGGCCGCCATGTTGCCGCCGCCCAGGATCTTGCCCGCCGCGTCCAGATACTCCGGGTTGGTGCCGACGATCACGATCGCCAGGAAGCCGATGGTCACCGTCAGGATGAAGAAGTAGCCGATGAAGCCGGTGGCGTAGACGACCGACTTGCGGGCTTCCCTCGCGTCCGGAACGGTGAAGAAGCGCATCAGGATGTGCGGCAGGCCCGCCGGACCGCACATCAGCGCGAGGCTGAGCGACACCGCGGCGATGGGATCGGTCATCGCGGCGCTGGGCCGCAGGATGGCGGCGTGGGCGGCGTGGGCGGACACGGCCTGCTGGAGCAGCCGTTCCGGGTTGAAGCCGAACTGCGCCAGGGCCAGCCCGACCAGCACGGTGCAGCCGCCCAGCAGCATCACCGCCTTGATGATCTGCACCCAGGTGGTCGCCAGCATGCCGCCGAAGGTCACGTACATGATCATCAGCACACCGACCATCACCACGGCGTAGGTGTATTCCAGGCCGAACAGGAGCTGGATCAGCTTGCCCGCACCGACCATCTGCGCGATCAGGTAGAAGCAGACCACGGTCAGCGACCCGACCGCGGCCAGCGACCGGATCGGCGTCTGGCCCAGCCGGTAGGACGCCACGTCGGCGAAGGTGAAGCGGCCCAGGTTGCGCAGGCGCTCGGCGATCAGGAACAGCATCAGCGGCCAGCCGACCAGGAAGCCGATGGTGTAGATAACCCCGTCGAAGCCCTTGGCGAAGACCATGCCCGACAGGCCGAGGAAGGCCGCCGCCGACATGTAATCGCCCGCGATGGCCAGCCCGTTCTGGAAGCCGCTGATCCCGCCGCCGGCGGTGTAGAAGTCCGACGCCGAACGGGTGCGCTTGGACGCCCAGTAGGTGATGCCCAGCGTTCCGGCGACGAACAGCAGGAACATGGCGATGGCCGTCACGTTGACCGGCTGGCGCTCCACCGCGCCGTCGATGGCGGCGGCGAAAGCGGACCCGGCCGCCAGTGCCGGCAGCAGCGCGGCGGAGGCGGAAGCGAGAAGACGCGCGGCGCTCATCGGCCCACCTCTTCCAGCAGGTCGCGGTTCATCGCGTCATAGCGGCCGTTGGCGCGCAGCACGTAGACGCCGGTCATCAGCGAGCAGAAGACGGTGATGACGATGCCGGCGGCCAGCCCGACCGGGAAGGTCATGCCCTCGGCCAGCGGGCGGGCCAGCAGCTCGGGCGCCAGCGCCGAAGCGAACACGAAGGCGTAATAGACCGCCAGGACGATCAGCGCCAGCCGCCAGCTGAAGCGTGCGCGGCTCGCCGTCATTTCGGCGAACTTCGGGTTTGACAGCACCCGCTCGTAAATCTCGTCTGACATGTTTTTTATCGCTTTTCTTGGAACCCAGGCATTGCGCATCGCAGCAATACTCTTGGTGCATAGCAGCATGAAGCGAAATTAAATTGCTGCCACAGGGTAATGGCGAAAGATTCGCTAAAAACCGCTCTTTATTAACCGGTATCCGGTTAAACATTAGCCGGATGGTGGTTGAAATGCAGGGCCGAAATGCGACAACAGGTCGCGCTGCGCCGCAACATGAGTCAAGCCTGTTATCCCGCCGTCCGCGCCTTCAGCCGGACGTGGATCAGGCCGCTGCCGGTGGGGTCGGACCGGTCGGGCTTCACCATCGCCTCCAGCAGCTTCTCGTCGCTGGACCAGTAGGGCACGTACCACAGCCGGTCCACGTCCATGACCAGCACCCGGTGGGTTTCCGCGTCGTAGGCGCCGAGCGGCGCGATGTGCCCCACCGTGGCATCGCCGGTCAGCGTGCCCTGGTCGTAGGCCAGCAGGATGATGTCGGAGTCGTCCTGCTCGTTGTCGTCCAGGATGCGCCGCAGTTCCGCCAGCGTTTCCGGCGAGGTGTCCTTCGGCCGGAAGACCTCCACCGTGGCGTCCAGGCCGAAGGCGTCCACCGACTTCCGGACCAGCCCGGCGAAGTCGCCGAAGGACACGCCCTCCCCGTTCTCCGCGGCGGCGGCCTTCCAGCCGTCGTCGTCCACCTCGTTCAGCACCCGGATCTGGGTGACCAGCCGGTTGGACGACAGCGGCGGCAGGCCGCGCAGCGCGTTGATCATCATCGCCACGCTGGCGACCGAACAGGCGCTGCCCGTCTGCTGGGCCGTGTAGTAGGGCATCAGCGCCCAGAAGTCCGGCGCCCCGGCCTTGCGCAGGTAGTCACGGTCCTGGGTCATCGGCACGGCGTCCGGCCCGAACTTCGGCTTCGTCTCGCTTTGCGCGTCCTGCGCCCCGGCGGGCTGCCCCGCCAGCAGCGTGAGGGCGCACAGGGCCAGCAGCGCGGACCGGAACGGAGTTTTCGTCGGTGTGATCACGGTGAATGCCTCTGCCGGCTCTATCCTGACGGGGTGGGCCTTGGCGGAACGCTCTGCGGCACGAGGGCCATGCAGTTCTGCACGATCGCGGCGCAGGCGCCCTGCGACGACGCCCGGTAGACCAGCCGTTCCACGGCCGCGTTCCTCAGAGTGAACGTCGCCTCGCACCGGTTGTCCACCACGTCGCCCGAGCGCGGAGGATAGTAGTCCCAAGGGTCGTAGTCGAGCCCGCGATGGCGCCAGCCCGGATAGCCCCACGGATACCCCCACCCGTAGCCCACCGGCGGTGGCGGCGGCGCGTAGTAGTCGATGCTCCCCGCCTGATAGGTGAAGAACTCCAGACCGCCGCTGGCGGCCTGCCGGTGCGGCACCCCGGCACAGGCCAGAAGCGTCCCTTTGGGCATGCCGACCAGCGCGCCCTGTGCGGCCAGCGCCAGATCGGCGCGGGGATCGGCACAGCCCGCCAGCCCCGCCGCGGCGAGCAGAAGGACCGCGGCGGACCGCCGCAAGGCTTGCGGATGCGGGAACACGGGCGGAGCCTCCTTCCCCAGGGCATGATGTCCCGGAAGAACGCCGCTCCGCCCGCCTTTGATCCCCAATCGACCGGGGGTCGGGGATCAGGCGTCCCAGAAATGCGGCATGCCGCTCGACGCCGTGTAGCCGCTGTGGCCGATCATCGCCCAGTCCAGGTCATGGATGCCCATGGCCAGGGCCGGAGAGTTCGCCTGCAACGAGTAGTCGCCGTAATAGGGGTTGTTGAACAGCGGCTTGCCCGTCACGTCGTTGTCGCCGTAGCGGGGCACGTTGTAGACGAGGTTGCCGTCGATCACCGGATTCCCGGCGGTCAGCAACTCCATGTAGTCGTCCAGCGGCAGGGTGCCGCTGACAAGGTTGCCGGTGATGGTGTTGTTGCGCGGCAGGCCAGGGTCGCCGTGCTTGGGCGCCCAGCCGACGCGGATGAACTCCTCGGCGTTGCTGGCGATGACCGAGAAGTTGTTGGTGACGAGGTTGTTGTCGCCGCCGTGGATGTGCACCCCGGCCAGCCCGGTGTCCTTCAGGAAATTGCCGGTCACCGTGACGCCGCCGGCCATGTCGTCCAGATAGATTCCGAAGCCCTTGTGGTTGGTGAGCCACTGGTCGGTGTTGCTGGTCGCCAGCCCGCCGACATGCTCCACCCAGTTGCCGCGGATGATGGTGCCGGTGTCGACGCTGGACCGGCCCAGCACCTCGATGCCGCCGCCGTCCGCCGTCTCCAGGTTGGTGTTGGTGACGCGGTTGTACTCGATGACGTTGTTGCGGTTGATGTTGCTGGAGTCCCAGTTCTTCAGCGAGATGCCGTAACGTGCGCTGGAGTCCACGTCGTTGTGGGCGATCAGATTGTTGTCCACTCCGGTGCCGATGATGCCGGCCACGCCCTTGCGCACTTCGCCGACATGGGCGATGTCGTTGGCGTAGATGGTGTTTCCGTTGCTGCGCCCGTCCAGCTCGATGCCGTTGACGGCCAGATGGTCCAGCGTGTTTCCGCCGACCAGGTTGTTGGAGGAGGCCGCCGTCAGCTTGATCGCCGTGCCGACGTTGAGGAAGCTGTTGTTGCCGATGCTGTTGCCGGACGCTCCCTTCAGCTCCACCGCGTAGCCCCAGGTGGTGGTGTTGGTGAAGCCCAGCCCTTCGATGGTCACGTCGCTGCTGCCGGTCAGGCGGATCAGCGTGCCCAGCCGGGCGACCTCCACGCCGTCCTGCACCAGGGTGGCGGGGTTCGCCGGCTTGAACACCACATGCCCGTCCGACGCGCGCCACGCGAACTCGCCCGCCTGATCGACGAAGGCCGGGTTGTTCAGCAGCTTGTAGGTCGTGCCCTCGGCGAAGGGCAGCGAGGTGCCGTTCTTCAGCGTGATGGTGCGGGTGGCCGCGTTGACCCCGGCGATCTCGGTCAGCGTGTCGGACAGCCGTTCGGCGTCCATCAACTGGATTTTCATGCCGGGGATGATGTCGCCGGTGGACATGTCGCCGGTGTGGTAGCGCACCGACCAGCCGCTGGGGCCGCCGCTGGCCGCGTCGGCGAAGTACCAGCCGGTGGTGTAGGGGTTGCCGGCATCGACGATGCCCTTGCTGGCCAGCGTCTGGCGCACGCCGCCGATGGTCAGGTCGAGGTCGGTGGCCTGCGACAGCTTGGCCGAATAGAGGCCGTTGCCCTCGCTGACGACGTTCGTGACCTTCTCCGCCCCGTTCAGCACCGGCGTCTCGCCGGGATAGTTGCGGAAGCTGTGGCCGCTGTCGGCGGCGGTCAGTTCCAGCGTCTTGGTCAGGCGGTAGGTGCCCTCGCGCACATAGGTGGTGTCGACGTCGCTGTCCCGCATGGCGTCGCGGGCGCGCTCCAGCGAGGCGAAGGGGCCGTCGGTGCCCTCGGCGTTCGGCGCGGACAGCTTGCCGGACCATGTGTCCTTGCCGTTGGCCGCCACGTAGAAGGCCGGACCGCTCGGCGGGGCCGGGGGCGGTTCGGACGCCGGCTGGAACAGCTCCGCCGGGGCGTTCACGTTCAGCGCGCCGCCCCAGTACAGCCCTTCCTGCCCCTTCACCACGTCCTTCCCGTCCACCGCCCCCTTGTCATAGGTGACGATGGGGTCGGTCGCCGCGACGGTGTGGCCGTTGATGGACACCGACTTGACGAACAGGTTGCGGTCCTGCCCGTTCACCACGGAATCGTTGTCGTAGTGGATCTGGATCTTGTGGGCTTCCTTGGCGTCCAGATCGACCGTGAAGGTGAAGGGCTGCGGGTCGCTGGAGGTCGCGCGGCCCTCGCCGATGACCTTGCCGTCCACCAGCACCTTGAAGTGCGGCGCCACCCCGCCGGCGGACTGGCCCCAGGCGGTGACGACGATGTCCGTCGGCGTCAGCTTGGCCGGCGGCGGCGGCGGGGGCGGCGGGACGTAGGGGCCGCCGAAATACTCCTCCGGCACGCCGAAGGTCAGGGCGCCGCCCCAATAGAGCCCTTCCTGCCCGGCAACCACGAATTTGCCGTCCACCGGCCCCTTGTCGTAGGAGGCCAGCGGGTCGGTCGCCTTGATCTCCTGCCCGTCGATGGTGATGCCCTGGACGAACAGGTTGCGGTCCTGGCCGTTGACGGTGGCGTCGTTGTCGTAATGGATCTGGATCTTGTGGGCCTCTTTGGGGTCCACATCGACCTTGAAGGTGTAGCCGGTCGGGCCGGTCGCGCCGACCCAGGCGTCGCCGACCACCTTGTCGTCCACCAGCAGCTTGAAATGCGGCGGCGTGCCGTTGGCGGCGGCGCCCCAGGCCTTCACGACGATCTCGGTCGTCATGGTGGCCGGCGCTTCCGGCTCCGGTTCCTGCGCGCTGGCGAACATGGTCTTGGGCAGGTCGACGTTCAGCGCCCCGCGCCAGTACATCTCCGTCTGCCCGGCGATGACGTTCTTCCCGTCGATGTCGCCGGTGTCGTAGGTCACCAGCGGGTCGATGCTGAGGATCGGTTTTCCGTTCACCTCGAACGACTTGACGAAGAGGTTGCGGTCCTCCCCGTTCACCGAGCCGTCGTTGTCGTACTGGAGTTGAAGCTTGTGGGCCTGATCGGTCGGAACGCGGGCGGTGAAGCTGTAGCGGCCCAGCGACGCCGACGCGACGGTCGCCTGCCCGATCTCCACCCCATCCAGCCGCAGCACGAAATGTGGCCACTTTCCGCCTGCGGGAGCGCCCCAGGCGTTCACCGTAAAGGTGACGTCCATCAGTTCGGTAGTATCGGCAGCCATCTCGGACCTCATAGAACTCTAGACCATCGTCTTAGCCCAGAGGTTGAGGTGTCGTGCTTAACGGAAAAATAAAAATGTTGGTTAATATTATGTTAAATAAATGAATTCCTGTGACAATCTTTGGCCATTTGTAGTCGGACAAAAATGTTTGCACATTGACAAGAAAGTCTACACATCGACAAAAATGCTTGCTCCTGGCCCAGCTTGGGCTTGGCTCTACCCCCTCGGCGCCGCTTCCTTCGTCGTCTGCTTCTCCCTTTCACAGACGAGGACGCAAGAGATCTCCCGGACCGACATGGGCGGATGGCCCCATTGGTTCCCAACATTGTCAACGCGCTCCCGCGCCGTCCTGCGTCAGAAGCCCACGCCGATTCACACTCAATCGGGCGCTCCAAGCGGGCGATCGGGCACGCCCTGCGCTCTCACACCGATGGGACGCGGGCTGCCGAATTGCGGTCGCCGTCGAAATCCTCAGCCGCATGCCCGATTTCGGACGCCCGAACCCCGTCCGCGTCGCGCAGACAGCGACCGGGAACGCGATCGTCTTGACCTGTCGATCTTATTTGCAAGACGCTGACCTATGGCTGATTGTGGAAACCCGGGGGTGCCTTTAGCCTCTCGCGAAAACCACCAAGAAACCACCAGCACAAACATCAGGAGGTAACGTCCATGCGTTTTCTTACGTCGCTCGCCTACGGTATTGCTGCCTGCGCCCTGTCGGCCGGCATGGCCGCCGGGACCGCTCAAGCCCAGGTTTCCGACGACGTGGTGAAGATCGGTCTGCTGACCGACATGTCCGGCACCTACTCCGACCTCGCCGGCGCCGGTGCGGTCGCCGCGGCCCAGATGGCGATCGAGGATTTCGGCGGAAAGGCCGCCGGCAAGCCCATCGTCCTGCTGACCGCCGACCATCAGAACAAGGCCGACATCTCCGCCAACAAGGCGCGCGAATGGGTGGACGTCGAAAAGGTGGACGTCTTTGCGGAACTGGTCACGACCTCCGTGGCCCTGGCCGTGAACGAGATCGCGAAGGCCAACAACAAGATCAGCCTGATCTCCGGCACCGCCTCGTCGCGGATCACCAACCAGGACTGCTTCAAGGGCGGCATTCACTGGACCTACGACACCTACGCCATGGCCATCGGCACCGGCCGCGCCATGGTGGAGGAGGGCGGCAAGAGCTGGTTCTTCCTGACCGCCGACTATGCCTTCGGCCAGAACCTGCAGGACGACGTCAGCAAGGTCGTCAAGTCGGCCGGCGGCAAGGTGCTGGGCGCGGTCAAGCACCCGTTCCCGGCCAACGACTTCTCCTCCTTCCTGCTCCAGGCCCAGGCTTCGAAGGCGGAGGTGATCGGGCTCGCCAACGCCGGTGCCGACACCATCAACGCCATCAAGGCCGCCAACGAGTTCGGCATCGTCCAGAGCGGCCAGAAGCTGGCGGGCCTCCTGGTCTTCATCACCGATATCCACTCGCTGGGTCTTGAGACGGCCAAGGGCCTGAACCTGACCACCGGCTTCTACTGGGACATGGACGAGAAGACCCGCGAGTGGTCGAAGCGCTTCCACGCCAAGACCGGCAAGATGCCCAGCATGGTCCAGGCCGGGGTCTACTCCTCGCTGATGCACTACTTCAAGGCGGTCGAGGCCACGGGCACCGATGACACCGACAAGGTGGTCGCCAAGATGAAGGACACGAAGGTCGAGGACTTCTTCGCCCGCAATGGCCGCATCCGCGAGGACGGCCGCATGGTGCACGACATGTATCTGGCCCAGGTGAAGACCCCGCAGGAATCGAAGGGGTCGTGGGACTATTACAAGATCGTCCGGACCATCCCGGCGGAGGAAGCCTTCCTCCCCATCGCCGAAAGCCAGTGCTCGCTGGTCAAGAAGTAATCACTGACAAGTTCCTCTGATCACGGCGTGGCGCGCCCGATCCAATGAATCGGGTGCGCCACGGGCCGTGCCTTACTGGCCCTTGCCGTCCGAGGAAACGGCCACCGACTCGCTGGAGGAAGACGCCGTGGAGTCGCCGGTGCCCTTTGCCGGGCTGCCGGGCATCCACCAGCGGCGCGCTTCGGCCTCAGCCTCACCCGGCGCCGCTTCGGCGCGGGTCTTCAGCATCGAGAAGACGATGGAACCGCCGACCAGCAGGGCCGTGATGCCCAGCGCCACCGCCGTCGGCATCTTGTAGATGTCGATCATCAGCATCTTGGCGCCGACCACAACCAGCACCAGCGACAGGCCGTACTTCAGGTAATGGAAGCGGTGGATGATCGAGGCCAGCGCGAAGTAGAGGGCGCGCAGACCCAGGATCGCGAAGACGTTGGAAGTCCAGACGATGAACGGATCGGTGGTCACCGAGAAGACCGCCGGGATCGAGTCCACGGCGAAGACCAGATCGGTGAACTCGATCAGGATCAGCACCAGGAACAGCGGCGTCATCATCCGCACGCCGTCGCGCATCACGAAGAACTGCTGCCCTTCGTACCCCTCGGTCATGCGGAAGCGGGAGCGGACGAACTTGACGATCCGGTTGTTCTCCATGTCCGGCTCTTCGTCCACCGACATCAGCATCTTGATGCCGCTGAACACCAGGAAGGCGCCGAAGATGTAGATGATCCAATGGAATTCCTGGATCAGCGCCGTGCCCGCGACGATCAGAACGCCGCGCATCACCAGCGCGCCCAGGATGCCCCAGAACAACACCCGGTGCTGGTACTGCGGCGGCACCGCGAAATGCGTGAAGATCAGGGCGATGACGAAAATATTGTCGACGCTCAGGCTGTATTCGATCAGGTAGCCGGTCAGGAACTCCAGCCCCTTCTCGGAGCCCTGGAAATGAAAGACGCCACCGGCAAAAATCATGGCCAGCGTCGAATAGGCCGCACAGCGCATCAGCGCCTCGCGGCCGGAGATCACATGGGATTTCTTGGAAAACACACCAAGATCGAAGGCCAAAAGCACGCCGACGAAGGCGGCGAAGCCAGCCCACATCAAGACGATCTCGTTCATGGAACTGTCCCTTGCTGCATGCACTCCGCTCCCGCAAGCGGAGATATCGATCGTCACATGAGCAGTCCGACATCGCCGGTGCGCCACGGCGGGACGCAACGGCCAGAGGGGCCCGGACTGGAATTGCGGCCGCGGGTTCGGCGGCCAGGAGGAACACGCGCGAAACGGCACCGCCGCGGCGCGTCAGGATGCGCCGTCTCCATCGTTCGCCGTGGAGACGTGGCGCACGGTCAGGATGAGTTCTTCTTGCGGTCCATGCCGATGTCTCCCAAAGGCCCGTCGGGGGCCGTCGTCCGGCGGGAAACCTTGCGGGGAGAGCGGGACCCAGGGGGGAAGGAAGGGGCCGGCTTCCGCAAGGCCGCGCCAAAGCGACGGCTCAATGGGAAGTCCGACATCACAGCGCAGGGCGACGCTGCCAGAGGGGCCCGGACCTCACGCAAAATATAGTCGAGCCGTACCCCGTCAGCAAGAGGGGACCGGCAAACGCCCAAGACAGTGGCTCAAGACAACGGCCCAAGGCAACCGCCCAAGACAACCGCCCAAGACAACCCCGGAGCACGATCTCGGCGTGACGGCGGAATGCGGCTTGACCGGAGCCGTTCCACCCGCGTAGCCTCACAGCCGATGGTTGCCCGAAAGGGCTGAAAATGGGAACACGGTGCGGACCAGTCGGCGCAAAAGCCGCACAAGGGTCTTACGCCGGGGCTGCCCCCGCAACTGTAAGCGGCGAGTCGTCCGTCGGAATGCCACTGGGATCACCGATCCTGGGAAGGCGACGGAACGACGAAAACCCGCGAGCCAGGAGACCTGCCGTCAGTCGTGGTCACACGCGAACACGTTCGGGCGGGGTGCACCGAAGGTCGTCAGGCCGGGAATCCGTCTATGGAATCCCGGTGGGGCATCGTTCGCGGTGACGTGCCACCGGCGTCCCGCCCGAGGTCCCAATGAGTTCCCGTCTTCGCCGTCCTCACCGGACGGCGTCCTTCGCCGCCGTGCTGGGAGGGCTTTTCCTTCCCGCTTCGGCCTTCGCCGAATCCCCCGCCATCGTCACGACGCTGCCGCCGGTCTCGGTGACCGCCAACCGCGTCCCCACCGCCGCCGAAGAGACCGGCAGCGCCCTGACCGTTCTCACCCATGAGGGGTTGGAACGGCGCCAGACCCGCGTCCTGTCCGACGCCCTGCGCGAGGTGCCCGGCGTCGCCGTCAACCGCACCGGCCCCATGGGCAGCCTGACCCAGCTCCGCGTCCGCGGGTCGGAGGGCAACCAGACGCTCGTCCTGATCGACGGAATCGAGGTGAACGACCCGGCCTCCGGCTCCGAATACGACTTCGCCAACCTGCTGGCCGGCGACGTGGAGCGCGTCGAGGTGCTGCGCGGCCCGCAAAGCGCGCTCTACGGCTCCGACGCGGTCGGCGGCGTCGTCAACATCGTGACCCGCCGTGGCGCGGGCGCTCCCAAGCTCCGCGCCGCCATCGAGGGCGGGTCCTTCGGCACCGCCGGCGGACGGGCCTCCTTCGGCACCGGGACCAACCTCTACGACCTGTTCCTCAGCGGCCAGGGCGTCACCAGCGACGGCGTGTCCGTCGCCGACAAGCGGCTCGGCAATCCGGAGACGGACGGCCACCGCAACGGCACGCTGGCCGGAAACGCCGCCGTCCGTCCGACCGAACACAGCGAGATCGCCGTGACCGGGCGCTACACCCGCTTCCGCACCGACACCGACGGTTTCACCGGCGGGCGCGGCGCCATCGACGACGGGACCAGCACCGCCGGGGCGCAGTATTTCGGGCGCCTCCAAGGCCGGATTGCCCTCCTCGACGGAAAGTGGGAGCACATCGCCGGCCTGACCCACGGCCGCCAGCAGCGCGACTACCGCGACGCCGCCAGAACGGTGACCGGGCGTTACGACGGGCGCAAGACCAAGGCCGATTACCAGACCAACCTGACGCTGAAGAGCGGCCCCGCCGACCATGTGCTGACCGCCGCCGCGGAGCATGAGGAGGACAAGGCGATCAGCCGCAGCGGCTATTCCAGCTTCGACCGCTCCATCGGCTCCACCGGGCTGGTCGGGCAGTACAAGCTGGGGCTGTTCGACCGGCTGACCCTGACCGGCAGCGTCCGCCACGACGGCAACGACCTGTTCCGCGACGCCACCACATGGCGCACCACCGCGGCCTATCGGGTCGAAGAGAGCGGGACGAAGCTGCGCGCCTCCTACGGCACGGGCGTCAAGAATCCGACCCTGTTCGAGCTGTACGGCTACACCGCCACCTACGCCGGCAACCCGGACCTGAAGCCGGAACGGGCGCGCGGCTGGGACGCCGGCTTCGATCAGAGCTTGTGGGGTCGGCGGGCGTCCGTGGACGGCACCTGGTTCGACCAGCGCATCCGCGACCTGATCACCGGGACCGGGCGGACCTCCGTCAACATGCCGGGCGAATCCCGCATCCGCGGCTTCGAGCTTGGCCTGTCGGTGGAGCCGCTGGAGTCGCTGGTCGTCCGCGGCTCCTACACCTGGACGGACGGGGAGGATTCCGCGGGGGCGGAGCTGGTGCGCCGGCCCAGGCAGCTCGCCAGCCTGAACGTCAATTACCGCTTCCTGGAGAACCGGGCGAACGCCAACCTCGGCGTCGTCCACAACGGGCGGTCCACCGACTGGGCCTACGATCCCTTCTACAACCGGCAGGCCGTGACCCTGGCGCCCTACACGCTGGTCAATCTGGCGGGGTCCTACGCGGTGTCCGAAGGGGTCGAACTCTTCGGGCGGGTGGAGAACCTGCTCGACCGCCGGTATCAGGAGGTCTGGACCTACGGGTCGCCGGGCCGGGCCGGGCATCTCGGGCTTCGGCTGTCGCTGTGAGGCCCCTCCGCTTCGGGCTGGCCGCCGCCCTCCTGCTGATCGCGGGTGGGCCGGCGGCGGCGTGGGAGGCGCCACCCGGCAAGCCGGCGCGGATCGTCTCCCTGAACCTGTGCGCCGACGAGCTGCTGCTGCGGCTCGTCGGGGCGGAGCGCATCGCCTCGGTGACGTGGCTGGCGCGCGACCCGCGCAGCTCCACCGTGGCGGCGCTGGCGGCGGGCATCCCGGTCAACCGCGGGCTGGCGGAGGAAATCCTGCCGCTGCGCCCCGACCTGATCGTCGCGGGACGCTACACCACGCGCGTCGCGGTCGGTCTGCTGACCCGGCTGGGCGCCCCGGTTCTGGAGCTGGACGTTCCGCAGACCGTGGAGGGGGTGGCGGAGCAGATCCGCGGCCTCGCCCGCGCCGTCGGCGAGCCGGACCGGGGGGAGGCGCTGATTGCCGGTCTGCTCGCCCGCCTCGATGCCCTGCCCCCGGCGCCGCCGGGCCCGCGCCCGACCGCGGTGGTGGTGCGGCCCAACGGCTTCGTTGCCGGGTCCGGCTCGCTGGTCGATGAACTCCTGGCCCGCGCCGGGCTGGAGAACCGGGCCGACCGCCTGCCGCTGGGCAGCCAGGGGGCCTTGCCGCTGGAGGCCATCGTCCTGGGCGGCGCCGATCTGCTGATCGTCGATGCCGCCCCCGATTCGCCGCCCTCGCTGGCCGGTACCCTGCTGGACCACCCCGCCCTGGCGGCGCTGGGGCGCCGGGTGCGTGGCGTGTCGATTCCCTCCCGCCTGTGGACCTGCCCCGGCCCGCAGATCGCCGAGGCGGCGGAGCGGCTGGCCGCCGCGCGGGAGGCCCTGCCATGACCGTGGAGACCCGAATCCCCTACCCGGCCCAGGTCGCCGGGCTGACGGTTCTGGCGCTGGCGCTCTGCGGGGTGTCGGCGGCGGTCGGCTATGTGCCGTTCGATTTGGGGGCCGCCCTGTTCGATCTGCTGGCCGGGCGCCCCACCCTGCCGGCGCTGGTGCTCGCCGAACTGCGCCTGCCGCGCGCCCTGCTGGGCCTGCTGGTCGGCTTCAGCCTGGGCCTGACCGGGGCGGCGATGCAGGGCTGGCTGCGCAACCCGCTGGCCGAGCCGGGGCTGGTCGGCGTGTCGAGTTCGGCGGCCCTGGGGGCGGTGATCGTCTTCTACGGCGGCTTGTCCGCCGGGGCGTCGCTGGCTCTGCCGCTGGGCGGCATGGCCGGGGCCGCGGCGGCGGCGGTCCTGCTGAACCTGATGGCGGCGCGGGGGGCCGGAACGACGGTTCTGGTCATCGGCGGCATCGCCATCAACAGCCTTGCCGGGGCGGCGACCGCTCTGGCCCTCAACCTCGCCCCCAACCCCTACGCGGCGCTGGAGATCGTGTTCTGGCTGATGGGGTCGCTGGCCGACCGCGGCACCGGCCAGCTCTGGCTCGTCCTGCCGCCGATGCTGGCGGGCTGGGCGCTCTGCCTGTCCGGCGCCCGCGCGCTCGACGCGCTGACGCTGGGCGAGGACGCGGCGCGCAGCCTGGGCTTCGATCTGGTGGCGCTGCGCGTCCGGCTGATCGCCGGGGCGGCGCTGGCGGTGGGCAGCGCCGTGTCGGTAACCGGAGCCGTGGGCTTCGTCGGGCTGGTGGCGCCGCACCTGATGCGCCCGCTGGCCGGGGCGCGGCCCGGACGGCTGCTGTTGCTGGCGGGCCTCGCCGGGGCGTCGCTGACCCTGGCCGCCGACATCGCGGTCCGGCTGCTTCCGACGCGGCCCGAACTGAAGCTGGGCGTGGTCACCGCCCTGATCGGGGCGCCCTTCCTGATCGTCCTGATCGCCCGGCTGCGCCGGGAGGAGGCGTGATGCGCATCGAAACCCACGGCCTTGCCGCCGCAGCCGGCGGGCGGACCATCCTCAAGGACGTGACCCTGACGGTCGGGCCCGGCGCCTTCACCGGTCTGATCGGCCCCAACGGTGCCGGCAAGACCACCCTGCTGCGCCTCCTGGCCGGGCTGGCCGAACCGGCGGCGGGCGGCGTGACCTTCGACGGGCGGACCGCCGCGCAGGCCGGGCGCCGGGCGCTGGCCCGCGGCATCGCCTATCTGCCGCAGAGCGGGCCGGTGCATTGGCCCTTGCGGACCGAAGCGCTGGTGATGCTGGGCCGCCTGCCCCACCGCGGCCCGATGGGC